>CAZATR010000070.1:0-13041 GCA_964488035.1 uncultured Natronomonas sp. | reverse complement strand
CGTCGTATCGGTGGGCGAGCTTCGAGATGGCGCCGATGTGGTCGAGGTGGCCGTGCGTGGGCACGATGGCCCGGACGTCGCCCTCGATGTCGGACATGACGCGGTCGTCCGGGATGGCCCCCATGTCGATCAGGTCCAAACTGTGCATCTGCTCGGTCCGGAGGTTGTCGTGGATCAGGACCTTCGACAGGTTCAACCCCATGTCGAAGATCACGATATCCTCGTCCGCCCGGACCGCCGTCATCTGTCGCCCGACCTCCTCGTAGCCGCCGATTGTCGCGATTTCGATTTCCATTGGTAGAGCCGATCATAGCAGCCCGGGGCCCACGATGGGGGTGAACGGGAGAGAATAGACGGCTGAGATAGCGCCCGACGGCGTCGAGCGATCGACGGTCCCAACCTGAACTCTCACGGGACGGCGCGTGTTTCGGTTACCGGACGCTTGGGACTCGACGTGTAAATACCCGCCGACCCGACCGCGGCCGACTCGACCCGCCAACCCCTCGCGACGTCACGCCCTCGAAAAGCCGGACGCCGCACCGTCCGCCGGCCGACCCGGGCACGGTCGCCGCACTCGAGGTGGTGTCCCGGCGACCGGGCCGTCGTCGGTGACTCCTCACCATCGATCACCCACCGCGTCTCCCCGGGCACCGTGTCCGCCATCGACGTTGCGATCGACCGGTATAGGATGTGTACGATGCAGCTGATTCGTCGGCCGATTCGTTGAAACTATCACAGCCCTCCGAAGCCCTCGGCCGGCTCGGCCCGGCCTCGCCCTTCGAGTCCGCCAGGCACCGCCCCGCGGCCGCACCACATTCCTCCCCAGCCGACGCCCTCACCCTCACGCGGTTCGGGTTCGGGCGTCCCTCGCGCGCAGCTTTGTCGACCGCCGGCTCGCGGCGAGTGCTCGCGGCGGTCGACGCGCGCACGCCCGGCCGAAATCCACTATCCTGGTGGACTGAAAGGGCGAGGCGGGCTGGCGCCGGAGGGGAGTCGCTCTGTGGGCCCTATCCGAGCGGCCGGAGGCCGCGAGGATATCCCACAGAGCGACCGCGAGCCCTCCGAGGGCTTTCCAGGCAGTTGTGCGGTCCCAGCGGTCGCGGTTTCGAGGATCGCTCCATAAGCACGCTCGTCCACACAGCGTTCACAGCCCGAATCCGGGGAAGGAACCGTATCTCCGACCGGTCCTACGGCTCGAAGGCGACGTTGGTGACGGTGTCGAGGACGCCGCTGACGCCGTGGATGTCCTCGGCGACGACCTCCGGGATCTCCTCCTTCGAGGACAGCTCGAGCTGTGCGATGGCGTCGAAGTCACCCGTCACGGCGTGGACCGCCCGGACCGACTCGAGGTCCGCGACCGCCTCAACCGCGTGCGATACGGCACCGGATTCCACCACGATATTGACGTATGCGTCGGTCATGCGCGCGAAATCTGTTTGGTACGGGATAGCATAACGGTATCGGTCGGGGGCGTCACCGACGACGTGAAACCCGGTGGTCACGTTCGGCCGGGTATGGAACCCGCGCGCCGGGCGCTCCTGGTCGGCCTCGGATCGGCCGGGGCGACGGCCCTCGCGGGCTGTACCGGCCGACTCACCGGCGGAGGTGCCGCCTTCGCCGCCAGCGGCGCGGCCCTCCCGCCCGACGTCCAGCGGGAGACGGGCTACACCCACCACCGGACCGACGACGCGACGACCTCCCAGCGGTTCTCCCGGTTCGGCGTCGACCGGACCGTCGACGTGACGAACGTCGTCTCGGAGTACGACCGCGCCGTCGAGGTGGCGCTGCTCGGCCGGCGGCTCCAGGCCGCGGTCTTCGCGACGCTTGCGACGCCGAAGGTGCGCGTGCTCGGCCGGGAGTACAACCCGGTCGCGGCGATGTCGACGGCCGAGATCGCCGCGATGGTCCAGGAGCGCTACGACGACTTCGACGTCGGGGCCGCCCGGGTGGACTACCGGTGGGCGGTCGCGAGCACCGGAACCACGGTGACGCGGTTCGACGCCGAGGCGCAGCTGCTCGCGGTCGGGCGGCCGGTCGACGTCCACCTGTACGTCAGCCGGGCGGTCGACGCCGCCGGCGACTTCGTCGTGACGCTCGCGGTCCACCCGCGGGCGTTCGGCCGGCAGGAGTCGACGGTCGGGCGCCTGATGGCCGCGGTGCGGGCCGGTTGAACGGGGAGAAGAAACTTACCCCCGTGTCGGTTATCACTCGATAGACGAGCGATGCTCCTGGTCCTCTGTGTCGACCTCGACGACGACCTCGGTCGGAAGACCGGCTTCGAGACGCCGGTCGTCGGCCGGGACGAGGTCGAGGCCGCCGCCGTCGCGCTGGCGAACGCCGACCCGGAGGACTCCGACGTCAACGTCTGCTTCCAGGGCGTCCACCTCCACGACGCCATCGACGACGAGTCCGTCGAGGTGGCGGTCGTCACCGGCACCGCGAAGGCGGACGTCTCCGCCAACCGGAAGGTCGGCGACGAGGTCGACACCGTCCTGGCGTCGCTGTCGACCGGCGAGGACGTCCGCGCGCTCGTCGTCACCGACGGCGCCCAGGACGAGTCCGTGCTGCCGGTCATCCGCTCGCGGGTGCCGATCGACGGCGTCCGCCGGGTGGTCGTCCGGCAGGCCCAGGACCTGGAGTCGATGTACTACACGTTCAAGCAGGTGCTCGCCGACCCGGAGACGCGGGGCACCATCCTCATCCCGCTCGGCATCCTGCTGTTGATCTACCCCGTCGCCATCGTCGCCGAGGAGCTCGGGCTGCCGGGCTCGACGCTCGGCGTCATCTCGGCGCTGCTCGGCCTGTACATCCTCTTCCGCGGGCTCGGGCTCGAGGAGGCCATCGACGACCTGCTCGAGCGGGTCCGCGTCGGGTTGTTCTCCGGCCGGGTCCAGGTCATCACGTCCGTCGTCGGCGCCGCCCTGGTCGCCGTCGGCGGCGTCGGGGGCCTCGAGGCGATGGACGGCGTCGCCGGCGCCGACACGGACGCCCTCGTCGCGACGGTCGCGTTCGTCTACGGCGCCGTCCAGTGGGTCGCCGCCGCGGGCGTGGTGGTGGCCCTGGGCCGCATCACGGACGAGTACCTCGACGGGGGCTTCCGGTGGCGGTACCTCAACGCGCCGTTCTACGTCGTCGCCATCGCGATCGTGCTGCACGGCCTGACCGCCTTCTTCCTCCAGATCGCCGAGCCGTCCTACCTCGCGGCGACGCTGACGGCGGGCACGCTCCTCGGGCTGGCCAGCACGCTCGCCTTCGCCGTCGTCGAGCAGCGCTTCCCGCCCGGCCGCGACTCCGGGCTGATCGGGTAGCCGGGTTCGGGTCGGCCGGCAGCGTCGACGTCACGGAACGGCGACCCCGACGACGTCGGGCAGGCCCAGCGAGCGGTGCCGCCAGCCGTCCCCGGCGTTCGCCAGGAACGTGGCCCGTTCGGTGACGACGTAGGTCGCATCGCCGTAGGCCACGCCCACGACCGGCTCCGCGACCGGGAGGTCGACCCGGCGCCACTCGCCGTCGACGCGGCGCTCGTACAGCCCGTCGCCGCCGGCCGCGTGAGCGACGTCCGGCCCCGTAGCGACGACGTCGAACGGCCCCTCCAGGGCGGGCATCCAGCCGTTCGCGAGGTAGTACAGGCCCGAGTCGGTCGCCGCCAGCGGCCCGCCGCTCGCGGCGACGTCGGTCGCACCGTCGAGCCCGACGTGGGTGCCGTCCGTCCGGTAGACGCCGTCGGCGGCCGCGACGAGGTCGCCGTCGATGGCGCGGACGTCGGCCAGCCGCGCGAGGGTCTCCCAGCCGCCGTCGTAGCGGGCGAGCCGGCCGTCACCGGCGGCGAGCAGGCCGTCGCCGTACCCGACCGCGTCGGCGGGCCCGAACCCGGTCGGCTCGAACCCCGACGCCGTCCCGACGAGGACGTCCTCGCCCGTGGCGACGGCGAGGCGGCCGTCGGCGGCGACGTCCCGGGCGATACACCGCTCAGCGAGGGCGAACTCGCCGACGATGTCCGCCGAGACCTCGACGCGGGCGACGCCGGCGCCGGTGGCGACGTACGCGGTCGTCGCCCCCGTCCGGTCGGCGTACACGCGCTTCTCGTCGAGGCTGATGTCGTCGTCGGCCATACCCACGGTCCGCCGCGCGGCGGAATAGGTGTTAGGCCGGGGTCGACCGCTCGCGGTGGCGGTCGTACACCCGCTCGCCCCACCGGAGGACGGCGTCGTCGTCGGCGAAGATGCGCCGACGAGGCCGCCCTTGTACACCGTCGAGCGGGAGATGTCCAGGGTCTCCCGGAGGTAGCGCTGGGTCGTGGGCCCGTCGGCGAGCGCCTCGGGCAGCGGCGCGCGCTTCCTGAGCGGGTCGTGGAACGCCGGGGCCCCGGGTCGCGGGTCGGCCATCGTGGGCGCATCGTCCGCCCGGATATAGTACCAGCCCCTCGGTGTTTCGACCCCCGAACCATCGTCGAGTGTCCGAAACGTCGTTCGGCGCCCAACCTAAAGGCGTCCCGGGGTGAGTCACACGTGTCTCCCGCCGGCGTGGTCCTCTCCGACCCGGCCCTCCGGCGTCGGTATCCCTTTGCCCTCGGGCCCACAGGGGTCGCGTATGGACGTGTTCGGGTCGAGCGGGATTCGTGGCGTTGCCGGCTCGGAACTCACGCCGCCGTTCGTCGGCCGCATCGCCGCGGCGGCCGGCACGGTGCTCGAGGCGGACGCCGTCGCCATCGCGCGGGACACCCGCACCACGGGGCGGCTGTTCGCGGACGCCGCCGCCAGCGCAGCGGCCAGCGTGGGGTGTGGGGTGCACCGCCTCGGGGTCGCGCCGACGCCCGCAGCCCAGGCCTACGCCGCCCGGGCCGGCGTCCCCGTCGTGATGATCACCGCCAGTCACAACCCGCCCGAGTACAACGGCGTGAAGCTCGTCGGCGCCGACGGCGTCGAACTGTCCCGCAACCGCCTCGAGCGCGTCGAGGAGTGCCTGCTCGCCGAGGACTTCGAGCTCGTCGGGTACGAGCGGGTCGGCGGTCACCGGACGGTCGAGGACGCCAGCGACGCCTACGTCGAGGAGCTCCACGACGCGCTGGCCGAGGCCGGGCTCCGGGAGCGGATCGCCGACGCCGACCTCACCGTCGCCGTCGACCCGGGCCACGGCGCCGGCTGCCTCACGACGCCCCGGTTCCTCCGGGAACTCGGCTGCCGGGTCCACACCGTCAACGCAACGCCCGACGGCCACTTCCCCGGCCGGGACCCCGAACCCGTGGCGGCCAACCTCGCCGACCTCCGCCGGCTGGTCCGGGCGACCGACGCCGACGTCGGCGTCGCCCACGACGGCGACGCCGACCGCGCCATCTTCGTCGACGAGACCGGTGCCCACGTCGAGGGCGACGCCGCCCTCGCCGCCCTCGCCGCGGCGGCACTCGAGGCGGGCGACGTCGCGGTCTCGGCGGTGAACGTCTCCCAGCGCCTCGTCGACGCCGCTCGCGCCGCCGACGCGGGCCTGGAGCTGACCCCGATCGGGAGCACGCACATCATCTCCCGCATCCGCGAGTTGCGCGCGGAGGGCGAACACGTCCCCGTCGCCGGCGAGGGCAACGGCGGCATCCTCTTTCCCGATTACCGGGTGGCCCGCGACGGCGCCTACACCGCCGCCCGGTTCCTCGCGCTGCTCGCCGACCGGTCGGCCAGCGAGGTCGCCGCGGCCCACGGCGGCTACGCCAACGCCCGCGCCAACCTCGCCTACGACGACCCCGCCGAGCGGGACGCGATGCTGGACGCCGCCGAGACCCACGCCGACGCTGCCGACGCCGAGGTAACGACCATCGACGGCTACCGCCTGGACTACGGCGACGCCTGGGTGCTGGCCCGCCCGAGCGGTACCGAACCTCTCGTCCGCGTCTACGCCGAGGGCCCCGACGCGGCCCGGACCGAGCAGCTGCTCGAGGAGGTGGTCGAAGCGCTGGAGGTCGGCCGGACCGACGCCTCCTGACCCGTCGCGCCGACGGACGGCGGCCCCGGTCGACACGACGCCCCGCGGTCAGGGCTCGGGGTGGCGCTCGAGGGCGTCCTCGAGGCGCTCGTACTCCTCGCGGGCCGTCCGGAGGTCGTCGGTGACGGCGCCGGATTCGATCCGCTCCCGGTCGGCGTCGCTCAACCGCTCGGTCGCGACCGCCGCGTCCCGGAGCCGTCGATAGTCGTCCCGCCGCGTGCGGGCTCTGACGTCCCGGAGGGCGCCCGTGGTGTCCTCGCCGGCGAACCGGCCGACGACGGACAGCAGCTCCTCGGTCCGGTAGCGGAGCGTCTCGGCGTCGGCCGGCGGCCACTCGATGCGGAACGGTTCGGCGTCGAGGCGCTCGAGGTACGTCCGGTTGGTCGCGACCCGCCGTTGCAACAGGTCCGGGTCCTCGACGTAGTGGTCGAGCTTCGACTGGGAGTAGTCGGCGTAGGCGAGCAGCTCCGGGACCGAGTGCTCGCCGGCCGGCTGCTCCCGGACGTACGACAGCAGCCGCGTCGGTGGCGCCCCGACGTCGACCAGCGGGTAGTCGACCGCGGCGACCCGGACGATGTCGAGAAATTCGCGGGCGGACGCCTCCGAGCGGAACGTCCGGAAGGCCTCCTCGACGGCGTCGTCGTACCGGTCGATCGGCGCCCGGAGCTCCTCGATCGGTGCGTCGAGGTCTGCGTCGCCGAGCCGCCGGAGCCGTTCGAGCTCCTCGACGCGGTCGGCGAGCTCGCGGTGGCGCTCGTTGGTGGCCCGGTAGGCCTCCCGGTAGCGGCGCCGGGCCGCCTCGAGGTCGTCGCGGTACTCGGCGTACTCGCGGACCGGCGCCAGCGCCGCTCGGGCGTCCTCGAAGTCGCCCTCGTTCAGCGACTCGGTGGGACTCGCCGTCTTGACGTGCCGGTCGGCGGCGACGAAGGCGTCGCTTTCCGGGACGTCCTCGGGGATCGACGACATCGTCTCCGAGAGGTCGTCGCGGAACTCGACGTAGCCCTCGAAGTCGTCCCAGTCGGTCGCGCGCTCCTCCCAGCGGTCCAGCACCCGGGCGACGGACTGGTAGGCGTCGGCGACCTCGTCGAGTGCGTCGGGGTCCACCGGCGGCTCGTCCTCCAGTCGCTGGAGGCGGTCGTGGGCGGTCGACAGCGCCGCCGCGGGGTCGTCGCCCGGGGACGTCTCGTCACTCATGGACATCGATCGTCACTCGTAGACATCGTCGGGGTCGAACACGCGGTCGCCGACGACGTCGCCGTCGACGCTCCGGTGGAAGCAGCTCTCGTAGCCCGTGTGGCAGGCGCCGCCCGCCTGGTCGACGAGGTACAGCAGGGCGTCGCCGTCGCAGTCGACGCGGACCTCCTCGACGCGCTGGGTGTGGCCGCTGGATTCGCCCTTCCTCCAGAGTTCCTGCCGGCTGCGGGAGTAGTAGTGGGCGTACCCGGTCTCGCGGGTGCGCTCGAGGGCCTCGGGGGAGACGTACGCCAGCATGAGGACGTCGCCCGACGCGGCGTCCTGGGCGACCGCGGGCAGCAGCCCCTCCTCGTCGAAGGCGAGGTCGACGGACATGGCCGGACCTGGGTGCCTCGCCGGAATAGGCCTTTTCGTTCCCGGGGCTCAGGCCAGCCCCAGCGTCGCCAGCAGCACGAACAGGAGGTCGCCGTAGGCGACCGCCACGACGAGGCCGACGAACATCGGGAGCAGAAACGGGATGCCGGGGGTCAGCCACACCGACTCGCGGTCGGGTTCCACGAGCACCTCCAGGCCCTCGCGGAGCTCTCGCGGCGTCGCGCCGTAGGCTCGGTGGGCGTCGAGGAAGCGGTCGGCACCCCACGCGTCCAGCGGGCGGACGGCGGCCTCGGGCTCGTCCGTTCCGTCGGCGGGGTCGTCGTCCGCGCCGGACGTGCCGTCCGCGCCGGGGCTGCCGCCGTCGCCGAGTGCGCCACCGTCCGCCAGCGCGCGCTCGTCGGCGACGATGGAGCCGTCGCCGGGGTCGTTGCGCTCGGTCGGCAGCGGATGGCGGTAGCGGTCCGGGTTCGCCCGCACCGTGGCGAGGTCGACGCCGCGCCACCGGAGGTACATCCGGAGCGCGTCGACGTCCAGCCCCCGTCGGGTGAACCCGTCGGGCGTCTCGAGCAGGCGCCCGTACTCCGTTGGCACGTCGGCCACCTGGACCGGGCGGCCGACGAACATCGCCGGGGTGACCTCGCCGCGCGGGAGGTTCCGCGCGGCGAGCAGCAGCGGGTACGCCAGCCCGACGAGCACGGTGTTCGAGAGGATGGTCAACGAAAACACGCCGAGGGCGGCGGTCTGGGCGGGGTAGGTGGCCGGGAGCACCCCGCCGGCGGCCGTCGCGAGTTCGGCGGGGAGGTAGTACGCCGGGTTGGCGGGGAACACGAGCGCGAGCGTCATGACCGCCTTGGCGTCGGCGCCGCCGAAGCCGCCGAGCCGCCAGAAGAGGTAGCCGAGCGGCGCCACGAGGCCCACGGAGAGCACGACCCGGATCACGAACAGTGGCTGGCGGGGCGTGCCGACGACGAGCAGGGCGTCCCAGGCGAGTGCGGTGAGGCCGACGGCGACGAGCGGCAGCCACGTCCGGTTCGGGACCCGGCGGGTGCGGACGTCGCGGAACGCGGCCCACCCGAGCACGGGCACGGCGACCAGTCGGAGGAGGTCGGGCCCGTTGGCGAGACCGAAGAGCAGCGACACGGCCGGGATTGCGGCCACCTCCCTTATAAACTCGTGCACTCCAACGGACCGGCCGCGTCCGCCAGCCCGTCCTCGACAGGGACCCGGACGAACGACCAGGTTTCTGGAAAGCGCTGTCGCGGAGGGAACCTATATCCGTCATCGGTCGGTATCCGCACGCACCACACCGATGCCGTACAGGGATCCGGACGACCTCGCGCTCGCCGCGGCGGCGCTCGTCCCCATCGACGTCCAGCAGGGGTTCGACGACGACCGGTGGGGCGAGCGGAACAACCCCGACGGCGAGCGCCACGTCGCGGAACTGCTGGAGGGCTTCCGCGGCGCCGGGCTCCCCGTGGTCCACGTCCGGCACGACTCGACGGAGCCGGGGTCGCCGCTCCGCTCGGACCGCCCGGGCCACGCGTTCAAGCCCGAGGCCGCCCCCGTCGACGGCGAGCCGGTCGTCACGAAGCGCGTCAACGGCGCCTTCATCGGGACGGATCTGGCCGAGCGGCTCCGCGATGCCGGCGTCGAGCGCCCGGTGTTCGTCGGGTTCACGACGGACCACTGCGTCTCGACGACCGCCCGCATGGCGGAGAACCTCGGCTTCGAGCCCTACGTGGTCGACGACGCGACGGTCACGTTCGACCGGACGCTCGACGGCACCCGGTACGCGGCCGCCCAGAACCACCGGCTGGCGCTGGCGCAGCTGTCCGGCGAGTTCGCGACGATCGTCGAGACGGCGACGGTGCTGGCGGCGCTGGAGAACGGGCAGTAACGCTGGCTGGCGGCCCTGGAGTACGGCAGTGAGGCTAAATCGGCGTCAGATGATGCGGGACTGACCGCAGCTATCCCGGTCGCCGGACCGTCATCCTGAACCCGACGTTCAAGTACGACGCTGGCATAGAACCCATATGAGCCAGGTGACGAGGCGGATCGTGCGGGAACTACACGACGAGCCACACCTCGAAGGCCGACGGATCACCGTTCAGTTCATCAAAACGCAGGTCGAGGACCGCGGCCTCGAACCGCGGACGGTCGCCGACCGTCACGACATCGACGTGGCCGACGTCTACCGGGCGCTCACGTACTACCACGACCACCCGGAAGAGATGCGCGCCGTCGAACGCCAGCGCGAGGAGGCAGTCGAGGACCACGAGCATCTGACCACCGACCCTGACGACGTCCGCGACTGATGGCGTATCGAATCCTTGTAGACGAGAACGTCGAGCGGGCGACAGTCAATTACCTGCGAAAACTCGGTCACGATGTCGAACGACTCGACGATCTCGCCGAACTCGGATTAGGTTCCGACGACGGACCGATCGCTCGATACGCCCGCGAACACGACCGTCTGATCCTCACGCAGGACGACGACTTTTTCACCGAACTGGACGTCGAGGACACGGCAGGTGTCCTCTTTCAACAGGACCAGACGCTGTCTACGCGCGAGGTTGGGGACGCCGTTCACGAGATGTCACAGTACCTTGACCAACCCGATGTCACTCTCGAATACGTCAGCGAAAACTGGCTGTGAAAGGGAGAAGACGTGCAGTTACGGCTGAAAAGCGACGCTTGCTTCTGCCTGCAGTTCAAATACAGGCGTAGAATAGCTATTAGAGCGACCAATTGTGGTGAATTCCCGAGATCGGTGGCGGCGTAACCCCGGGATACGGTGCATATGATTAACGCACGTTGTACTCCGTATTCTAGATGACCCGGTTCTGCAGGTAGTCGAGGTGCTTGGCGTTGTAGACGATCCTGACCGTGTCGGCTGCGGGGCTCCCGATGCAGGTCAGTCGGACGTTCTTCTCCTCGACCTCCTCGTCGGAGAGGATCTGCTGCATGTCCATGTCGATCTCCCCCTCCTTGACGATGGCGGCGCAGTTCGCACACGCGCCGGCGCGACACGAGAACGGCCAGTCGTAGCCCTGGGCCTCGGCCGCCTCGAGGATGTACTCGCCCTCGGCGACGTCGAGGGTCCCGTAGTCCTCGTCGTCGAGGCCGGCGTCGGCGGCCGCCTCGAAGAGGTCGTCGTCGTCCATCGACCAGCCGTGGTCGTCCATCACTTCGTAGTTGAGGTATTCTACCGTGGGCATCAAGTCCGGAATTCTCGGGCCTGCGTTGTTAAGGTTGCTGTTGGAACCGCCACCGTGCCGGTCGCTCCGTTACCGCTGCGGGGGTTTCGGCCGTCGCCGTGGCGCCCGGACCGGATGTCGCGGCGGGCTACGTCAGCGGCAGTAGCCGGAACACGAGGAACGCGCCGAGGGTCGCGATGGCGGGCACGACGTTCTGCATCAGGATGACCCGGCCCGTGGTTTCGGGGTCGAACAGGTCGGAGGCGGCGGGGATGTCGTCGGTCTCCTCCTCGCCGATCGGCGGCGATGGCGCGCCCTCGCGGTCGGCGTCGCCGACGGTCGCGGCCTCGTCGGCCGCCAGCGCGCCGACGGAGACGCTCGGGCCCTCGCCGCGGACGGCCTCGGCCGCGGTCGCCGTCCGGGTGGCCCGACCCCACCCGAGCCCGACGATGGACATCGTCGCGATGATGACGAAGCTCGCGGGGATCCCGATGGCCGCCAGCGCCGCCGTCGCGGTCGCCGACACGACTGCGACGACGATAGCGGCCGTCAGCGGGAGTTCGGTCAGGTCGCTGCCCATCGTGTCCAGGGTCTTGCGGGCGATGGTGAACGCGCCGAGGCCGACGGCGCCGGTCGCCAGCAGGATGCCGGCGTCGACCGAGAGTTCGCCGCTGCCGACGAGCGGCGCGATGGCGTTGGCGGCGTTGGAGGCACCGCTGGAGAAGGCCATCAGACAGCCGATGCCGATGACGACCGAGGCGCCGACGGTCTCCCGGCGCGTGGCGTCGCTGCCGAACGGGCTTCCGTCGGACTGCGGGATGGCGACCCAGGCGTTGATCCTCGGGTAGAAGTACCGCCCGATGACGCCGCTGACCCAGAACGCGATGATGGGGGCGACGATCCACCAGGAGACGATGCGGCCCATCGTCTCCCAGTTCATCGACCCGGCCGCCAGCCCGAGGCCGGCGATGGAGCCGACCGCGGTCATCGACGTCGAGGCGGGGACGCCGAAGTAGTTCGAGACGAACAGCGCGAACCCGATGAAGAACAGCACGACGATGCTGGCCTCGAGCGTGAACAGGTCGCTCGGGACGATGTCGCCGCCGAGCGTGCCGACGACCTCGCGGCCGAGCGTCCAGCCGCCGGCGAAGAAGAACAGCGTCATCAGCAGGGCGGCCAGCACCTTCCCGAGCACGCCGGCGCCCACGGCGGGCCCGAACGCCGGCGCGGTGTTGGCGCCGCCGATGTTGTAGCCGACGAACACCGCGACGGCCAGGCCGACGACGAGCAACGGGTCCACCATTGGCGGTGTCCACGCCCGGGTTCCGGATAAGGGCCGTGCTTGGGCCGAGCGGAACCGGGGTTCGGTGGGCGGCCGGAACGGGGACCGGGGCCCTGCGGTCGCCGGACGGGTACGCTTTTGGCCCGTCGGCCCCCGGCTCCGGCCGTGTTCCCGAGCTTCGAGGTCATCCCGGCGGTGGACATGCAGGACGGCGAGGTGGTCCAGCTCGTCGGCGGCGAACGCGGGACCGGGAAGCGGTACGGCGACCCCGTCGAGGCCGCCGAGGCATGGGTCGACGGCGGCGCCCGCACGCTGCACCTGGTCGATCTGGACGGCGCCTTCGACGGCCACCGCGAGAACGCAGCCGCCCTGGAGGCCGTCCTCGAGGCCGTCGACGTCGACGTCCAGTTCGGCGGCGGCATCCGCACGGCCCACGACGCCTGCACGCTGCTGGAGGCCGGCGTCGACCGCGTCATCCTCGGCACCGCCGCCGTCGAGAACCCCGCGATCGTCGGCGCCATCGACGCGGACTTCCCGGACAGCGTGATGGTGAGCCTCGACGCGAAGGACGGCGAGGTGGTCGTCGAGGGGTGGACCGAGGGCACCGGCCTCGACCCCGCCGAGGCCGCCGCCCGGTACGAGGACGCAGGCGCCGGTGCCATCCTGTTCACCGACGTCGACGTCGAGGGCCGCATGGAGGGCGTCCGCACGGCGGCGGTCGAGCGCGTCGTCGAGGCGGTCGACGTCCCGGTCGTCGCCAGCGGCGGCGTCTCCACGCTCGGCGACGTTCGGGCATTGAAGGAGACCCGGGCGGCCGCCGTCGTGGTCGGGACCGCGCTCTACGAAGGGGCCTTTACCCTCGCGGAAGCGAACGCGATCTGAGCGGATTCGTCGTCGTGTGGCTCCGTTACACGATTCCGTTGCTGAAACGGTAGTGAGCACGTTGTTGCTTATGGAGTGATCAGTACTGCTCCACTCAAGCGAACTGGACAACCTCGAAAGCCCTCGGCGGGCTCGCGGTCG
>CAZATR010000069.1:0-13166 GCA_964488035.1 uncultured Natronomonas sp. | reverse complement strand
GCGGAGCGAGCCGTGAACTGCGGGCGTCGAGCGAAGTGAGACGCCTCGAATGTTGTGAACGGCGAGCGGAGCGAGCCGTGAACTGCGGGCGTCGAGCGAAGTGAGACGCCTCGAATGTTGCGAGCGGGGAGCGAAGCGACCCGCGAGATGCAAAGCGGGTTGCCCCGTTAGCCCCCGGCGGGCCGCGTCGTCGAGGCAGCCGGGTCAGCACGACGGCTCGCTGTGGCTGTAGCTCGCGAGGACGATCGTTTCGTCGTTGTTCGACGTGATGCAGTCGCCGTCGTTCGAGGGGTTCAGGTGCTGGCCGTCCATCGGCGACGGACGGACGCTGTCGCCCGTCTCGAGGTTCCGGACCTTGAAGTGCAGGTGGTGGACGGCGGAGACGCCGGTGTTGTCCATGTAGCCGAGGCGGCTCCCCTGCTTGACCGGCTGGCCCTTGCTCACCGGCACCTTGTACTTGCCGTTCAGGTGGAGGTACCGGGAGCTGTAGTCGGCGAACACGCCACAGCGGTGCTTGCCGTAGTGCTTCAGCCGGACCTTGTTGGCCGTGCCGGCGCCGGTGTCGTACTTCTCGACGACGTTCCGGACGACGCCGTCGTTCGTCGCGAGGACGCGTTTGCCCTTCGCCGAGATGGTGCCGGCGAAGCCGAGGTACTGGGTGAAGTCCACGGCGTGTTTCGAGTTGGCGTTCGAGGCGCGGTGGGTCGGGCCCTCGTCGTAGAAGTAGCCGGCGACGCCGAGGCCGCAGCCGCCGCCGGAGCCGTGCGGGAAGCCGCCGGCGCGGAACTTCTCCCCTTTCTTGAACGGGGCGGCGATGTCGATCGCGGGGTACTTGCCCGTCTGTGGTTCGGGCGTGGCGGTCGGGGTCGGCGTGTCGGTCGCCGTCGGCGTGGGTGTCGGGGTCGCCGTGGGCGTGGCCGTCGGTGTGGGGGTGAAGTCCGGCAGCACGTTCTGGGGCGGGGTGTAGCCCCACAGCTCGGGGTTGTCGTCGAGGTAGTCGATCGGGCCCTCCGACCAGACCGCCAGGCCCTCCCACGACCAGCCGAGCGGCGACTCCGACAGCTCGAAGTACACCTCGTCCTCGAAGAGCTCGCCGCTCCAGTTGTCGGTGTGGAGGTAGACGTTGCGCTCGGTCTCGGTGGTGTCCTCGACGTCGACCTCGACCTCGGAGCTCTCGGCGTCCTCGACGAGCCGCTCGACGAGCGCCTCGACGTCCGCGTACCCCATGCAGCCGCCGGCCGGTCCGATGCTGAAGTGGGTCGGCGAGGCGAGCTCCCTGAACCGGTCGTACTCCTCGCTGTCGATGATCTCGGCAACGGTCTGCTGCAGTTCCGCCTCGGTGTCGTGGAAGCCGTCGAACGGGTTCCGGACCCGTTCGGCGTTCCGCCGCGCCAGCTCGTCGAGGCCGGCCAGGTGGTGGCCGTCCGGGTCGTCCGCGCTCGCCGCGTTCTCGTAGGCGCGGATCGCGACCCGGGTCATCCCCGCGTTCTCCGCCGCCAGACCCTTCCGGAAGTACGGTCGGGCCCGATCGCCGCCGGTCGCCTCGACCAGGTCGTCGTACGCCGCGAGTGCGTCCTCGACGCGATCCAGTTCCTCCAGCACGGTGGCGCGGTTCCGGATGATGGCCCCGCGGAAGTTCATGTCGAGGAAGGCGAACTCCTCGCGGCCCTCGAGGAGGTCGTCGTACGCCGCGAGTGCGGTCTCGAACTCGCCGGCCTTCTTGTGGTTCTCCGCGATCCAATACTCGAACACCAGTGCGAGCCCGGGCGTGGTCGCGTTCCCGGCGGCCTCCCGGAGGTCGGCGTTGACGCGCGTCGGCTCGCCGTCGATCCGAGCCTCGGACATCCGGCCGCCGAGGATGTGCCAGGCCTCGTCGTCCGCGGTGTTCGCAACGAGCGGCTCGGGCGTCCGGTCCCGGGAGGGTTCGGATCCCTCGGTGGGCGCCGACCCGTACCTGACCGTCGGGAGCAGTTCGGCGACGTCCGCCGCCGTCTCCTCGACTATCGACTCGCCCACGTAGCCGTCCTCGCCGACGAACGGCCGGTCCGGGTCCTGGACGTCGGTCCGCCAGGCGTGGCCGACGAGGACGGCGTCGCCCTCGTGCTCGACGCGGCAGGCGTTGACGAGCACGAACCGGTCCTGTTCGGTGACGCCGGCGAAGGTGGTGAACGCCGTCGTCTCGCCGAAGAGCTGGCCCTGGCCCCCGCCGACGGCCTCGGGCCCGCGGGCGAAGTCGGACTCGATGCCGAGCTGGGCGGCGAACCGCTCGCCCGCCTCCGTGGTAAGCAGGTCGCCGAGCGGGGTCGTGGCGATGGGGTTCAGCGATCGGCCACCCGGGCTCACGTCCGGCGTGCTCAACAGCCCAACCGACACGCCCGACCCGTGTTCGTAGCTGGCGTAGAAGCTCTCGAGGGTCGCCTCTCGCTCCACACCCCCGGCTTCGAACGAGCGGGTCAGCGTCGGCCGGTCCGTGCCCACCAGCCCGTAGCCACGCTCGTCGGCCGCGTCGGCCAGCCGGACCGGCTCGGCCCGGAACGTCCGGTCACCCGTGAGCAGCGAACACCCCGCCAGTCCCGACACCGCACCGGTCGCGGTGCCGAGCAGGAGCGTCCGCCGGTCGGCCGTCCGGGACAGCCAGCCCGTTCCGAGCGCACCACCGCCATCGGCGTCACCGCCGTCGCCGTGCCGCGCGGCTCGGTCGGACTCGAACTGTTCACGTCTCTCTCCCGATCCGTCATCGTCCCCGTCGTCGTGTGACATAGCGTGCGCCCACCCCGTATCGGACTGATAGACCGTTCGTAGCCGGGGAGTTAAGCGTGAGGGTCGCGGGGACCGTCTCGAGGGCCCGATGGACCGTCGGCGGCATCGCACGGCCAGACGGATAATAAACCCCGGAGCGAATCGCTATCGTACAGCCACGCCTGCTGGTGAGTGAACGCGTATCACACGTCTCCAGTCGCCGGGTTTATCGCATCAATCGGGGGTCGACCTCGACGTGCCAGGACGCCCCGATTCGGATACTTTTATATAGAACCGTGGACAATCATTCGGACGAACATGAGTCAACAGCAGCGGATGGGAGGCCAGCCGATGATCATTCTCGGCGAGGACTCCCAGCGGATGAAGGACCGCGACGCACAGTCGCACAACATCGCGGCGGCACAGGCCGTCGCCGAGTCGGTACGCTCCACGCTCGGTCCCAAAGGGATGGACAAGATGCTCGTCTCCTCGATGGGCGACGTCACCGTCACCAACGACGGCGTCACCATCCTCGAGGAGATGGACATCGACAACCCGACGGCCTCGATGATCGTCGAGGTCGCCGAGACCCAGGAGGACGAGGCCGGCGACGGCACCACGACCGCCGTCTCCATCGCGGGCGAGCTCCTGAAGAACGCCGAGGACCTACTCGAGCAGGACATCCACCCGACGGCGATCATCAAGGGCTTCCACCTCGCAAGCGAGCAGGCCCGCGCCGAGATCGACACCGTCTCCCACGAGGTCGACCCCGAGGACACCGAGCTGCTGAAGGACGTCGCCGAGACCTCGATGACGGGCAAGGGCGCCGAGCTCGAGAAGGACGTCCTCGCCCAGCTCGTCGTCGACGCCGTCCAGGCGGTCACCGTCGAGGCCGACGACGGCGAGACGGTCGTCGACCTCGAGTACGTCAACGTCGAGACCCAGACCGGCAGCTCCGCCGGCGACTCCGAGCTGCTCGAGGGCGCCGTCATCGACAAGGACCCCGTCCACGCCGACATGGAGACCGACGTCGAGGACGCCGACGTCCTCCTCATCAACGAGCCCATCGAGGTCGAGGACACCGACGCCGACGCCAGCCTCCAGCTGGACAGCCCCGACCAGCTCCAGGACTTCCTCGACAAGGAGGAAGAGCAGCTCCGCGCGAAGGTCGACGCCATCGCCGAGGCCGGCGCCGACGTCGTCTTCTGCCAGAAGGGCATCGACGACCTCGCCGAGCACTTCCTCGCACAGGAAGGCATCCTCGCCGCCTCCCGCGTCAAGAAGAGCGACCTCGGCTTCCTGCGGGAGGTCGTCGGCGGCAACGTCGTGAGCGACCTCGACGCACTCACGAGCGACGACCTCGGCAGCGCCGACGTCCGCTACGACGAGGGCGAGGAGCTGTTCTACGTCGAGGGCACCGGCGCGGACGCCCACGGCGTCACACTCCTGCTCCGCGGCTCCACCGAGCACGTCGTCGACGAGCTCGAGCGCGGCATCGGTGACGCCCTCGACGTCGTCGCCCAGACCGTCTCCGACGGCCGCGTGCTCGCCGGCGGCGGCGCCGTCGAGGTCGAGGTCGCCCGCCGCGTCCGCGACTACGCCGACAGCGTCTCCGGCCGCGAGCAGCTCGCCGTCGAGGCGTTCGCCGACGCCCTCGAGCTCGTCCCGCGCGTGCTCGCCGAGAACGCCGGCCTCGACTCCATCGACACGCTGGTCGACCTCCGGGCCGCCCACGACGAGGGCGACGAGACCGCCGGTCTCGACGTCTTCAGCGGCGACGTCGTCGACACCTACGAGGCCGGCGTCGTCGAGTCCGCCCACGCCAAGCGTCAGGCCGTCTCCTCCGCCACGGAGGCCGCCAACCTCGTCCTGAAGATCGACGACATCATCGCCGCGGGCGACCTCTCCACCGAGGGCGAGGAGCCCGAGGGTGGCCCCGGCGGTCCCGGCGGCGCGCCCGGCGGCGGCATGGGCGGGATGGGCGGCGGCATGGGCGGCATGATGTAGAACCTTTTTGCACCTCCCTCGCGGCGCTTCGCGCCGCTCGGTCGGGCAAAAACGTTCATGAAAAAGACACTGCGGGCCTCCCTGCGGTCGGCCCTTGGTCCCGTGCGTTGCGGCTTCGCCGCCACGACCATTCGGTCGCGGGCGGCGCCCGCGACCCGCGCCTCGTCGCTTCGCTCCTCGGCGCGGTGAACCGTTCGCTCACTTCGCTCGCTCGCGGATGCTTGCGCCTCCATTAAATACGCAGCAGCACTGCGTTCCGTGGGACGGACAACGTCCGGACCATTTTTGCCCCGATGCGTCCCATAACGCCCCATGGAGCACGTCGTGATCGACGACCTCGACAACTGGATGGGGCCGGCGGACGTCAAGCGGCCGCTCGGCAAGACCCTCGGCACCGAACACATGGGGCTTCGGTTCTACGAACTCGCGCCCGGCGAGAGCACCGCGTTCGGCTACCACGCCCACGCGAACCAGGAGGAGGTGTTCTACGTCCAGGACGGGACGCTCATCTTCGAGACCGAGGACGGCGACGTCGAGGTGGGTGCCGGCGAGGTGATCCACTTCGAGCCCGGGGAGTTCCAGCGGAGCCGCAACGCTGGCGACGACCGGGCCCGGGTGCTGGGGATCGGCGCCCCGGCCGACGCCGGCGAGTTGACGCTGCTCCGGGACTGTCCCGACTGCGGCGAGCGGACCGACCAGGAGATCGAACCGGTCGACGACGGCGCCGCGCTGGTCACCGTCTGCGTCGAGTGCGGTGCCGAGACCGGCCGGTTCACCTGAGCCGGGGCTTCTAAACCGACCGGCCTCCTACCGGCTGCCATGAGCGAGGACGTGTTCGTCTACGACGGCGACTGCGGGTTCTGCACCTGGTGGGCCGACTACTTCGCCCGGCGGACGGACCTCGAGATGGTCACGTACGCCGAGCTGACCGACGAGCAACGAGAGCGGCTTCCCGACGACTTCGAGCGGTGCTCGCACCTGATGACCGACGACGCCGTCTACTCCTGCGGCGCCGCCACCGAGCAGGCGCTGGCCCGCGCCGACGTCCCGCCCGGGGCCGACGACCTCTTCGGGTTCCTCCGACAGTTCGAGGACTACGAGCGGGTCCGCGAGCGGCTCTACCGCGAGGTCGCCGACCGCCGGGGCGACCTCGGGCAGTTCGTCTCGAAGGAGACGGTCGACACCAGCGGGAACGGACGCGAGAACGACTGACCAAGACACGGCGCGCGGGTCGGTTCCTGCCGGCCTAAACGACGCCGAGCCGCTGGAAGTAGCCGACCTGGCGGTACATCTTGCAGCCGACGCAGTAGTCGCCGATGGCGGCGACTCCGGCGAGGACGGCGACGAGGCCGGCGATCCCGTAGCCGAACAGCGCCAGTTCCGACACCCCGATCGTGGGGGCGGCGAACAGCAGCACGGTCGCGAGCCCGGTGAACGATGCGCCCATCAGCTTCGCGAACCGGTGCGGGGCGGCGGGCTCCTTCGCCTCGGGTTTGCCGAGGATGGGAATCATCACCTGCTGCCAGAGCAGCCCGTAGACGTCGACCCGCCAGCCCGACACCAGTGCGAGGTTCAGCACCGCCGCAACGGCGAGGACGACGAACGGTTCCTGCAGCACGATGCCGACGGTCAGCAGGGACATCGTGATGAGCTGCCCGAACCGCGGCGCTCGCGGGTCGACGAGCGCCGGGTCGGTCCCGATGTCGGGTGTCATTGCCTCTCCTGACGACCGGTCCGATGAAAAGGTTGTGCCGGCGGTGCACGGGTCGAGTCAGACCTCGAAGCCAGAGAGTATCGTCGAATATCCGGTGTACTGGGACGTCTTCGGGCGGTTCCGGAAAACGGTGAAGACGATGGGGGCAAGCATCCGCGAGCGCCCGAAGGGCGCGAGCGGTTCACCGGCGGCGACTGCGTGGCGCGACCGAAGGGAGCGCCACGATTGCGAACGGCGAACGCAGTGAGCCGTGAGCGGAGGGAGCGGCCGGGGCGGTCGTTTTTCCCCAAGTTTTTGCGACCGAGTGGCTCTCCGCAGCGAGCGGTGCGAGGCCGAACGGAGTGAGGCCTCGTATGTACGAACGGCGAGCGAAGCGAGCCGTGAGTAGCGAGCGAGGAAGCCCGAGGGAGTAAAAAGTGGGTGGGGTTCGGTGGACTTAGTACGCCGGAAGGGATAGACGGGCCACATGAACGTTGCAGACGCGATGACGCCCCGGTCGGACGTGGTGTCGGTCGACATCCCCGGCGTCCGGGAGGACGTCCTGGAGTACCTCCAGGAGAAGGGGTTCTCGTCGGTGCCGGTGATCAAGGAGGACGGCGACGGCGGGACGTTCCGGGGGCTGGTCACGCGGGAGGCGCTGATCGAGCAGCCCGACGAGGACCAGCTGGCGATGCTCGTCCGGGAGGTGCCGACCATCGAGCCGTCGGCGTCGCTGACCGAGCTGGCGGCGCTGGTGCTGGAGACCGGCGAGCGACGCGTCCCGGTCATCGAAGACGACGAGCTGGTGGGCATCGTCACCGTCACGGACGTCGTCCGCGCCATCGCGGAGGGCGAGGAGAACGGGAGCGTCGAGGTCGGCGGCCTTGCGACCGAGGAGATCAACACGGTGTACCGCGAGACGCCGCTGGCGGTCGCCGAGCGGCAGCTCGACTACGCGAACGTCCCCTACGCCGTCGTGCTGGACGACGACGGTCGTCACGAGGGCATGCTCACCGAGGTCGACATCATCGAGGTCGCCCGCGTCGTGCAGGGCGAGTCCAACCCCGGTGACGCCGTCGCCAACCAGGACGACGAATGGATGTGGGAGGGCATCAAGGCCGTCGGGAGCCGCTCGATCCCGACGCTGAACGTGGAGATCCCGGCCGAGCCCGTCGCCGAGATCATGACGGGAGATCTCGTGACGGTGTCCAGCCGGAAGACGGCCCGCGAGGCCGCCCGGCTCCTGATCTCGAACGACGTCGAGCAGGTGCCGCTGGTGTCCGGCGACGAGCTCGCCGGCATCCTCCGGGACGTCGACCTGCTGGAGGCGCTGGTATGACCGAGCTGGAGGCACTGTCGGAACTCGCCAAACGCCGCGGCTTCTTCTTCGCGTCGAACGAGGCCTACGGGGGCACGGCCGGCTTCTACACGTACGGCCCGGAGGGCGCCGCCCTCAAGCGGAACGTCGAGGACGTCTGGCGCGACCGGTTCGTCCGGGAGATGGGCCACATGGAGCTGGAGGCGCCGACCGTCATGCCGGAGGCCGTCTTCGAGGCCTCCGGCCACCTCGAGACGTTCGACGACATGATCGTCGAGTGCGCCGAGTGTGGCGCCACCCACCGCGCCGACCACCTCGTCGAGGACGCCGTCCCCGACGTCGACGACGCCGAGGCGTTCCCCCCGGAGCGCGTCGGCGACCTGATCGCCGAACACGGGATCGCGTGTCCGTCCTGCGACGCCCCGCTCGCCGACCAGCCGGTCGAGGAGTTCAACCTCATGTTCGGCACGAACATCGGCCCCGGCTCCGCCTCGCCCGGCTACCTCCGGCCGGAGACCGCCCAGGGCATCTTCGTCGAGTTCCCGCGGCTGAAGGAGTACGCCCGCAACCAGCTCCCGTTCGGCGTCGCCCAGGTCGGTCGCGCCTACCGCAACGAGATCTCGCCGCGGCGCGCCCTGGTGCGCGTCCGGGAGTTCACGCAGGCGGAGCTGGAGCACTTCGTCGACCCCGAGTTCGACGACCCGCCGATCGACCGCGTCGCCGACGTCGAGCTCCCGCTGTACTCGGCCGACGCCCAGCAGGCCGACGGCGGCGAGACGGCGACCTACACGGTGCGCGAGGCGCTCGAGGCGGGCGTCGTCGGCAGCGACTGGGTCGCCTACTACCTCGCCGAATCGCTGTCCTTCTACGAGCGTGTCGGCGTCGACATGGACCGGTTCCGGTACCGTCAGCACCTCCCCGGCGAGCTCTCCCACTACGCCACGGACACCTGGGACGCCGAGACGGAACTCGGCGGCAACTGGATCGAGGTCACCGGCTTCGCCTACCGCTCGGACTACGACCTCCGGAAGCACGGCGAGTACTCCGAGGAGGACTTCACGGTCTTCCGGCAGTACGACGAGCCGAAGACCGTCGAGCGCGCCACGGTCGACCCGGACATGAGCTACATCGGCCCGACGTTCGGCGACGCCGCCGGCGGCGTCGTCGACGCCCTGGAGTCGCTCGCGGCGCGGGACCGCTCGGCGTTCGACGGCGACGCGGTCACCGTCGAGGTCGGCGAGGAGTCCTACACGCTCCCCGTCGAGAAGACCGGGTTCGGCGTCGAGGAGCGGACCGAGTCGGGCGAGCACATCACGCCGCACGTCGTCGAGCCCTCCTTCGGCGTCGGCCGCCTCGTCTACAGCGTCCTCGTCCACCGCCACGGCACGGACGAGGTCGACGGCGAGGAACGCTCGTACCTGGCGCTGCCAGCGGAGGTCGCGCCGACGACGGTCGCGGTGTTCCCGCTGATGACGAAGGACGGGCTGGACGACCGGGCCCGGGCGGTCGCGGCTGCGCTACGCGACGCCGGCTTCGAGGTCACGTACGACGACACCGGGAACATCGGGCGTCGCTACCGGCGCCAGGACGAGGTCGGCACGCCGTACTGCGTCACCGTCGACTACGACACCCTCGAGGACGACACCGTCACCGTCCGGGAACGGGACTCCACCGAGCAGGCGCGCGTCGCGATCGACGCGCTCCCCGACGCGATCGACCGGCTCGTCGACGGCGCGACGCTCGCCGACCTGTAGACGCACCGTTCGAGCCGGCGCCGCCGGCGAATCCGGCGCTCGTCACGGTTCCCGCGGCAGAATCAGGTGGTTCGGGTCGTCGGTCAGACGAGGTTCTCGAGGTGGCCCTCGCGGCGCAGTTGGTCCGCGTTGGCGCCCTCGTACCGCCACTCGATGTCGGCCTTCTCGTCCTGCCAGTCCCAGGGGTCGATGACGACGATGTCGTCCGTGTCGACCCACGTCCGGAACCGCATCCGGCCCGGGATCCGGCCCATCCGTTCCTCGCCATCGTCGCACTGCAGCCTGACGCGTCGCCCGCCCAGCATCTCCGTGACGCGGGCGAACTGCTCGCCGTCCCCCGGCATCCGGAGGTCCTTCCGCTGTGTCTCTTCGCTCACACCAAGGATAGCCGGCGCAGACGTTTAAGGAGTTGCTTTTTCGCGTGCTAGACGGTACCGAATATATCGAGTCGGACTGCCGGTGCGTTATTCATCGGGCTCCAGCGCCAGCGACGCGAGCAGCGCCTCGAGCTGTACCTGCTCGTTGGCGCCGGCGGTGATCCGGTAGTCGGCCTCCCCGATGCGCTCCATCAGCCGGACGGCCTCGCGGTCCTCGAGGTCGAACTCCCAGACCGAGCGGTGGAGCTGGTCGATGACGTCGCCGCCGGCGATCCCGACGTCGGTCAGGAGGGTGTCGAGCTGGGCGCGGGCGCCGGTGAAGTCCCCGTCGAGCGCCTTGGTCACCATCTCGCGGATCTCCTCCGGACGGGCCGTCGAGGTGATCGTGTAGACGGCCTCTTCGTCGACGGCGCCGTCCATGACGGCGGCGGCCTGCAGGCCGTTGATGGCCTTCCGCATGTCGCCGTCGGCGGCGTACACCAGGGCGTCGACGCCGTCGTCCGTCAGCTCGATGCCCTCCGCGTCGGCGATGGCGCGGACCTGCTCCTCGACCGCCTCGTCGCCGAGCGGCGAGAACCGGAAGACGGCACAGCGGGACTGGATCGGGTCGATGATCTGGCTCGAGTAGTTACACGAGAGGACGAAGCGGGTGTTGTCGGAGAACTGCTCCATCGTCCGCCGGAGGGCGGACTGGGCGTCGCTGGTGAGGGCGTCGGCCTCGTCGAGGAAGATGACGCGGTGGTCGTGGCCGCCGAAGGAGGCCCGCGCGAAGCTCTTGATGCGGTCCCGCACCACGTCGATGCCGCGCTCGTCGGAGGCGTTCAGCTCGAGGAAGTTCTCCCGCCACTCGTCGCCGTAGATCTCCCGGGCGATGGCGACGGCACTGGTCGTCTTCCCCGTCCCGGCCGGCCCGGCGAAAAGCAGGTGCGGCAGGTCGTCCTCCGCGATGTAGCGCTGGAGGCGTTCCGTGATGGCGTCGTGGCCGACGACCGCGTCGAGCGACTGCGGGCGGTACTTCTCGATCCAGATCTCCCGCCCGGTGTCCTCGGCGGCAGCCTCGCTCATGGCCGGAGGGAGGCCCCCGGCGTGCATAAACCCCGCGAGACCCCTCGGTCGGGCCCCGCCCGCCCCAACCTATAATTGCGTGCCCGGCGCGGGTCAACCATGCGCCGCACCCTGCCACTCCTCCTCGCTGCCGTCGTCGTCCTCACGCTGTTCACCGGCGTCGCTGCCGCCGACACCCGCGCCGGCGGCACCGTCGTGATCGAGGAGGGCGAAACCGTCAACGGCCTGTCGGCGACCGCCGGCACGATCGTCGTCGAGGGCACGGTCAACGGCGACCTCCGCGCGTACGGCGGCGAGGTCGTCATCGCCGACAGCGGCACCGTCACCGGTATCGTCCGCGTCTACGCCGGCACCGTCCACATCGAGGGGACCGCCGAGGACACCGTCCTCGTCTACGGCGGCAGCGTCACCGTCGGCGAGACCGGGTACGTCGACAACTCCTTCGGCGCCGTCGCCGGCGACGTCACCATCGCCGGCGAGCTCGGCAGCGACGCGAACGTCTTCGCTGGCGAGATCAACCTCGAACGGACCGCCACGATCGACGGCGACCTGACCTACGAGGGCGAACTGAACGACCGCGGCGGCTCCGTCGGCGGCGTCACCCAGCGCACCCAGGAGCTGGCGCTGTTCCCGCCGCTCGGCCCGCTGTCGATCATCTTCTCCATCTTCATGTTCTTCGCCAACCTGCTGCTCGGTGCCATCCTGCTGTACGTCGGTCCCCGGTTCGCCGACGCCGCCTACGAGACCTGCGCGACGGAGCCGCTCCGGACCGCCGGCGCCGGCCTCGCGGCGGTCGGCGGGATCGCGCTGGCCATCTTCCTCTTTGCGATCACCATCATCGGTCTCCCCATCGCGGTCGCGCTCCTGCTGGTAACGATCGTGCTGGCCTGGCTCGCCGCCATCTACGGCCGCTACGTCGTCGGCCAGTGGCTCCTCTCCTACACCTCCCGGGAGAGCCGATACCTCGCGCTGTTCGTCGGCGTCGTCCTGATCGGGCTCCTCGGCCTCATCCCGTACCTCGGGTTCGTCGTCCGGGCGGTCGTGTTCCTGCTCGGCGCCGGCATCGTCGCGCTGGCCTGTCGCCGCCTCTACGAGCTCGTCGCCGAGAACCGCGGCGGCCTCACGAACATCTAGCGGCACCCCTTTCATGGCCGAGCGGCTACGCCCGATATGCGCGTGACCTGCGAGGTCGTCGGCGGGGACACCCACGACCTCGAGCTCGAGCCCCACGCCACCTACGCCGACGTCCTCGCGGCCGTCGGCCTCTCGACACAGGCGGCGACCGTCGTCGTCGACGGCTCGCCCGTCCCCGAGGACCGGGCGGTCGACGCCGACGCGGACTCGGTCCGCGTCCTCCGGCTCGTCGAGGGCGGCTAGCGATGGAGGTCCGTCCCGCGCTCCCGGACGAGACCGCCACCATCCGCGGCATTCTGAACGCCGCGATGCTGGAGGTCGACGCGACAGCGCTCCGGGACGGCACGACGCTCGTGGCGGTCGACGGGGACCGCGTCCTCGGCGCGCTCGTCCTGGACGGCCGGGAGGTCGACGCCGTCGCCGTCCGGCCCGGCCGCCGCGGCCAGGGGATCGGCACGGTGCTCGTGGAAGCGGCGGCCGCCCGCCGCGACCGCTTGACCGCCGGCTTCGACCCGGACGTCCGGCCGTTCTACGAGTCCCTCGGGTTCGACGTGGCGTGCGACGGCGGACGGTGCCGCGGCGTCAGGGACTCAGACTAGCGGCTCGACGAGGTCGCTGCCGGCCGCCAGCAGCTCGTCGACGCGCGCCCGGCTGTCGGCCTCGGCGTAGACGCGGAGCTTCGGCTCGGTCCCGCTCGGCCGGACCAGCAGCCACGAGCCGTCCGCGAGCAGCAGCTTAAACCCGTCGGCCGTCCCGACGTCCTCGACGGCCGTCCCGGCGACCCGATCGGGAATTCGCTCGTCGAGTTCGTCGATGACCGGGGCCTTCCGGGCGTCGGGACAGTCGACGCTCACCCGGTCCTGGACGATGTCCCCGTGTGTCGCGCGGAGCCGGTCCAGGCGGTCGTCGAGCGGTTCGGCGGCGTGGGCGGTCGCGACGAGCAGCGCGACCAGCACGCCGTCCTTGTTCCGCAGGTGGCCGGCGACGCCGTAGCCGCCGGACTCCTCCCCGCCGACCAGCGTCCCGTGGTCCGCCATCGCGGCGGCGACCCACTTGAAGCCGACCGGGGTCTCGTGGAC
>CAZATR010000068.1:0-13258 GCA_964488035.1 uncultured Natronomonas sp. | reverse complement strand
AGAAGGGCGCCGGCGGTGCGTTCGTCGCCGACCGCGGCATCACGGTGGCGTCCGGAGCCCTCCCGGTGAACACCCACGGCGGCAACCTCTCGCACGCGTATCTCCTCGGGATGACCCACGTCGTCGAGGCGGTACGACAGCTCCGGGGAACGGCCGACAACCAGGTGGCGGACGCCCACCGCGCCCTCGTGGCCGGCTGGACTCTCGATGCCCACGGTACGCTGATCCTGGAGGACGCCGAGGCGTGACCGACCCCGACCTGCCACGCATCCACGCGCCGCTCACGGCCCCGCCACCGGACGACGAGCGCACGGCCCCGTACTGGGAGGGGTTCCGCCATCACGAGGTCCGGCTCCCGCGATGCGAGACCTGCGAGCGGTACCACTGGTATCCGCGCGGCCGGTGTCCCCACTGCAGAGCGGCGACGATCACCTGGACCGCGGTGTCCGGGCGCGGGACGGTGTACACGTGGGTCCGCGTCGCCCACCACTTCGAGTTGCCGTTCCTCGAGGATGCCGTGCCGTACGACGCCGGGCTCGTGGTCCCCAGCGAGGCCGACCACGTCCGCCTGCCTGCGCTTCTGGCGGTACCGGACGGGACGTCTCCGACGATCGGCATGGCGGTCGAGTCGACGTTCGACCGTTCGAACCCGAAACTCCCGGCGCCCGTCTACACCCCGCCCTGATCGCGTGGCGTGCCGAATCCACCACGTGGGGTGTCGCGATTCGGGCTCGTTCCCGTCCGCCCCGGGGTGGGGCGGCGCGAGCAACCTATTTCCCGCCCGCCCGGGAGTGACCACCATGGACTTCGCGCTCACAGACGAGCAACGGATGATCGTCCGGACCGCCCGAGAGATCGTCGACTCGTTCGGAGCGACGTACTTCCGGGAGAAGCGCCTCGCCGACGAACCGCCGGACGCGTTCACCGACGAAATCGCGTCCGCGGGCTTCTACGGCCTCCCGCTCCCGGAGGCCTACGGCGGGGCGGGACTCGGGATGCTGGAACTGGTCGCCGTCATCGAGGCGATCGGCGAGGCCGGCGCGTGGGACGCGATCGGCCAGTTCACGCTCAACACCGTCTTCGGCGGCGTCGTGCTCTCGCAGTACGGGACCGAGGCACAGAAACGACGGTACCTCCCACGGATCGCCGACGGCGAGATGGACTGGGCGCTCGGCGTCACGGAGGCACGGGCGGGCTCGAACATGCTCGAGACCGCCACGACGGCAGAACGCGACGGCGACGAGTTCGTCCTCAACGGCGAGAAGGCGTTCAACTCCGGGCTCGACGAGGCCGACGGCTACACGCTCCTCGCGCGGACGTCCGAGTACGACCCGACGGACCGAACCCACGGCCTCACCGTCTTCCTCGTCGACCCGGACGCCGAGGGCATCGAGTACGAACCCGTCGACCTCGACATCCACTGGCCGCCGGGCGAACACACCTTCACGGTCCACATCGACGACCTCCGCGTCGAAGAGACCCAGGTCATCGGCGCTGTCGACGAGGGCGTGGATCCGATCTTCGAGGTCCTGAACCCCGAGCGGCTGAGTACCGCGGCCGAACACCTCGGCCGCGGACGATGGGCGCTCGATCGGGCGGTCGAACGGGCGCGGGACCGCGAGGTGTGGGGCGAACCCATCGGCGCCCACCAGGGCGTCCAGCACCCGCTCGCCGAGGCGTACGCCGACCTCGAGGCGGCGAGTACGATGGTCAGACGCGGCGCGGTCGGCTACGACAACGGCGCCGAAAACCTCGGCGAACTCACCAACATCGGGCATCTCAAGGCCGGTCGGGCGGCGTTCGCGGCCGCCGACGCCGCGGTGGAGACGTTCGGCGGAGCGAGCGCCGTCGCCGACTACGGGATCACCGCCGTCTGGAGCATGATCCGCCACCAGCGCATCGCCCCCGTCACCGAGAACATGAAGCTGAACTACATCGCCAACAACGTCCTCGACCTCCCGCGCTCGTACGGAACCTGACGCCGCCATACCGCGGGACCGTGCCACCGCGATACAGCTGGACCGAGTGACCGTGACACCGCGACGGCCACCGTGGGGTATTAGGTGGGAGCGGGCGTAGCGCCGGCGATGTCGGTACGATACGCCGGGCTCCGCTTCGATCGTCCCGGCCACGCGACGGTCCGCATCGAACGCGACGACGGACACGTCACCTACCTCGACCCGTGGCGGGAGGTACTAGACGGTGCCCCGGGCGATGCCGACGTGGCGTTCGTCACGCACGACGACTACGATCACTACGACCCGGACGGTATCGCGGCGGTCGCCGGCCCCGACACCGTCGTGGCCGCCTTCGAGCGGCTCGACACGACGGCACTGCCCCGGCGGGTGGTCACGCTCCACCACGAGGGGGTGACGACGGTTGACGGCGTCACCGCCAGGACCCTGCCGGCCCACAACCAGACGGACGGCGACCATGTCGACGGCGACGGCACCCCCTACCACGCGGTCGGGGAGGGCGTCAGCCTTGTCCTGACGATCGACGGCACGACCGTGTTCTACCCCTCTGACACCGATGTCCTTCCCCACCACCGCGACCTCTCGGTCGACGTGCTCGTCCCGCCGATCGGCGGCACGTTCACCATGGATCGCCACCAGGCCGCGGACCTCGCCCGGGACGTCGAGCCGTCCCTCGTGCTGCCGGTACACTACGACACGTTCGAACGGATCGAGGCCGACGCGGCAGCGTTCGTCGACGAAGTGCGGGCGGCCGGGATCGACGCGTCGGCGTTCTGACCCGCCCGCCGGTGGCTTCGGGGTTGCGACCGTCCCGCGTCGTTCCACGCCAACGTTTAACACCGACCGGCCGAACGGTGTCCCCGACATGCAGCAACTCTCGGTCGACGACGTCGAGAACGAACCGCGTGAGGCCGCCGTCCTCAAGCACCTCACCGAACCACTCGGGCTGGACGCCCTCGCGCTGAACTACTTCGAACTGGCGCCCGGGGACTCCTTCTCCGGGAGTCTCCACACGCACACGAACCAGGAGGAGGTGTTCTACGTACTCGACGGCGAAGCGACCTTCGAGACGCTCGACGAGACGGTCACCGTCGGCGCGGGCGAGATAGTCCGGTTTCCGCCCGGCGAATACCAGGAGGGCCGCAACGAGAGCGACGACCGCGTCGTCGCGCTGGCGCTCGGCGCCCCACAGGAGTCCGGCGAGACCCGGATCAAGCTCGACTGTCGCGAGTGCGGCGACGCCGGGTACTACGTGCTCGACCACGTCGATGACGGCGTGACGCTCAGCTGTCCCGAGTGCGGAAACGTGATCCGGACGTGAAGAGGTGAAGGGCCGTGACGGCCGCTCCGCCCACGTCACGACCACGGTGAGGTGAACGGAGCGGTGTCCGTCACCCGTCTCGCCCGGTCGGACGACCGTTCGTCCCGCGACCGCACCACCCGCGGGGCTACTCCTCGGTTCGCTCCCATCGCCCCGTCAGTGTCTCGCAGTCCGCACACCGCGTCACCCGGGCGGTGCCGTCGTCAACCGTCGCGAACGTCTGCGGGGTCCGCTCGCCACAGGCCTCACAGTCACGGAGCACGAGCGCGTGGTCGCCGGGCGAGTCTTCCCGCGGTGCACCGAGCGCGAGGGCGGTCACCCGCTCCTGGCCGTCGTTCCAGCCCCGCTGGAACTCGCCCGGCGGGAACCGGATTGCGTCCCCGGCAGCAACGGTGACCTCGCCGGCCTCCGTCTCGAACGTGGCGGTGCCGGACAGCAGCACGAACACCTCCTCCTGGTGGTCGTGTCGGTGGTAGCCATACGCAAAGCTGTCGCCCGGTGCCAGCTCGTAGTAGTTGATCGCGACGTCCGACAGATCGAGTGCCCCGGTCAGCGACCGTTTCACCGTCGCGGAGTCGAGGTCGTTGTCGACCTCCGAAATCGTCACGCGCTCCATGCCTAGAGGACTCGACTCGGGGCGATATAACGCTGCGGGCGTGAACCACGCCGTTCCGCAGGTCGGCCAGGCCGCGTTCGACGGCGCCACCGCCGCGGGTCCACATCCCGAGCAGGGCTCGCCGCCACCCTCGGTGCGGACCCACCGACACGCTTAATCCCTCTCGCCGGCCCTCGTTGCCATGGACGACGAGCACCCGTTCGCCGGCGAGACCGCCCTCGTCACCGGCGCCAGCTCCGGGATCGGTCGCGCGACGGCCCGGGCGCTGGCCCGCGACGGCGCCGCCGTGACGCTCACTGCCAGACGCGAGGACCGGCTCGAGGCCCTCGCCGAGGAGCTCCGGACGCGGTACGACGCCGAGGCGCTGGTAGCCCCGACGGACGTGACGGCGTACGCCGAGGTCGAGGACGCGGTGGCGCGGACGGTCGACCGGTTCGGGCGGCTTGACGTCGTCGTCGCCAACGCCGGCGTCTTCCGGTCGGGTGACCCGGAGGCGACCCCGCTGGAGGTTCACCGGTCGATGCTCGACGTGAACGTCAACGGGACGCTCCACACCGCCAGGGCCTCGCTGCCCGCCCTACGGGACACCGGCGGGGTGCTCGTCGTGACGGGCAGCGTCGCCGGCCGCTTCCCGCTCCCGGCGAACCCGCTGTACGCGGCGTCGAAGTGGTGGACACGGGGGTTCGCGCTCAGCCTGGCCGGCGCCGTCGGCGACGACGACGTCGCGGTGTCGCTCGTCAATCCGTCGGAGGTCCGGACGGAGGCCGGCGCACAGGACCGCGAACCGAACAAGGAGCGCCACGAGCCGGGCACGGTGACGGAACCGGAGGACGTCGCCGAGGCTATCGTCTTCGCCGCGACGCAGGAATCGCCGAACGCGGTGGTCGAACTGGACCTGTTCCGCCGCGACAAGCTCCAGTAGCGCCGGACGCGACGGCGACGCACGGACGCCGGCCGCCGCCCGTTACCGGTCGAAGAGGCGCTCGCGGAGTTCCGTCTTCCGGATCTTGTTCGTCTGTGTCGTCGGCATCTCGTCGACGAACTCGACGTGTTGGGGCAGCATGAAGTCGGCGACGCGGGCCTCGAGGTACTCGCGGACCGCAGCCTCCGTGAGGCGTTCGCCGTCGATCGTCCGGATCGCAACAGCGATGTCGTCTTCCTTCTGTTCCTCGGGGTGTTTGACGGGGAAGACGGCGGTTGATTCGACCCGCTCGTGGCGGTTGATGACGTCCTCGAGCTGCTCGGAGGAGATGTTCTCCCCGCGACGGCGGATGATGTCGTTCTTCCGGTCGACGAAGTAGAAGTTCCCGTCGCCGTCGTGGATACCGAGGTCGTCGGAGTGCATCCAGAGGTTTCGGGTGTCCTCGACCATCTTCTCCGGTTTGTTCAGGTACTCGTGCAGGATGACACCGGGGCGTTTCGGGCGCACGGCGATCTCGCCGACCTCGCCGTCAGGCACGGTAGCGTCGTGGTCGTCCAGCGTCGTCACCTCGAACAGCGTCCCCCGGGGGCGGCCCATCCAGTCGTCGCCGGGCGCCCGGTCGACGACCGGGACGTCGATCGACCTCATCCGATCGACGACGTCGTCGATCGGTCGGCCGCGGAACAGCTCCGAGGGCGTGCGGCGGTCCTCGGGGACGCCGCGGATCACGCCCCAGGTCGCGGCGCCGATCTCGGTCTGGCTGTAGGAGATGTTGTACATGTCGAAGCCGAACCGTTCGGCGATCTCGACGTAGTTGTCGGGCAGTTCCGCCACCTGGACCTTGTTCAGGGTGTTGTGGTGGTCGGTCTCGGTTTCGGGCTCGCTCATCAACCACTGGAGCATCACGGTCAGCATCGTGACGCTCGTCGCCTCGAACGTCTCGACCCGGTCCCAGAACTGCGAGCGGCTGAACCCGTTCCAGACGCCGACGCGGGCGCCGGCGAGCAGCGCCGAGAGGATCTGGCCGGAGGCGCCCCCGATGTGGTACAGCGGCATCCAGTTGTGGACGACGTCGTCGGCGTCGAACTGTCGGGCCTTGATCCCGGCGTGGTTGAGGATCGCGAATCGGTGGGGCAGCACGACGCCCTTCGGGAACCCGGTGGTGCCGGACGTGTACATGATCCAGGCGGGGTCGTGCCACGCGACCGGGACGTCCGGCGCGGTGTCGGGGTCGCCGACCAGCGTCTCGAAGCTGTGGCGGGTGAACGAATCGGGCAACGAGACCGGATCGGTCCCGTCGTCGTAGACGTAGACGTCGGGATGGACGGAGAGTTCGTCGGCGACGTCTGCGAGGCGGTCGAGGTACGACGAGTCGACGATCAGGGCCTCGGGCCGGGAGTCGTTCAGCTGGTAGGCGAGCGGATCCCCCTCGTACTCGTAGTTGATCGGGGTGTAGATGCCGCCGGCCTTCGCGATGCCGAACAGCAGCTCGATCGTCCGGATGTTGTCCTCGACGATGGTCGACACCCGGGCCCCACGGTCGATACCCGCGTCGGCGAACCCGTTCCCGATCGAGTTCGCCGTGGCGTTCAGGTCCGCGAACGACACGCGACGTTCGTCTCGCCCGGACAGGAGAAACGGTCGAGAGCCGAGGGCCTCGGCTCTGTTCTCGAGTACCTCGGGGAGTGTCAGCTCCCGGAGCGGAGCGTCGTCGTACTCGATACCGCCGTGATACTCGTCCATGCGTCCGACAATCCGGAATCGGTCTTATACCTGTTGGTGGTCGGCTCGGATCCCGGCGGCGGAACGGTCACGGCTCAGCGTTCGTCGCCGACGCTGCCGGAGTTCTCGAGCAGCGCCTCGAGCTCCCGGCTGACGAGTTCGACGACGTTCCCGTCTGGGTCCTGGAGGTACGCCGCGCGGATCCCGGTGCCGCCGGCGACCGGTTCGGTGTGGAACGCCACGTCGTCCGCGAGGCGGTCGTACCAGGCGTCGACGTCGTCGACCACGAACGCGAGATGGTGGGCGCCGACCCGGTCGGTCGACGACGGCGACTCCGCGGGCGGCTCCCCGGGGTCGTGGAACTCGAACAGCTCGAGGACGAGGCCACCGGCGTCGAGAAACACCACGTCGGCCGCGGCGTCGGGGACGCCCACGAGGTCGCTGAACCCGGCCCCGGAGAGGTGGGCGGTGTGCAGGACCGGGAACCCGAGCGTGTCCTCGTAGAAGCGGCGAGCCGTCGCCAGCTCCGAGACGGTGAGGCCGTAGTGGTGTGCCTCCATGGTGGTCGGTCAGTCGTCGGCGTCCACGGCGGCGTCCGTGTGGTACGGCTCGATGTCGTGGGCGTCGAGTTCGGCACGGAACCGCTCGCGGCGGGCCGTCCGTTCGGCTTCAGCCATCCGGTCGGGCGTCCAGAGCTGGTCCCGATCCTGGGTCACGACGACGCTGTCGACGTCCGGGATGGCAGTGAGGCGATCCTCGATCTCCTCGGACATGTGCAGGAAGAACATGCATTCCTGTGACGTGAGGAGGAGTTCGATGCGGGCGACGCCGTCCTCGACGGTGACGTCCTCGACGAGTCCCATCGCGACGATGTCGACGGGACGGTCGGTTGACACGCTGCAGGGATCAAGGACGTTCGAGAGCTCCTCGTGGATCCGCGTTTCGATGTCAGTCATGGATCTAGGCGACCGGTTCGATCGAGGACCAGGGGTCGGGGCGCTCGCTACGGTCCGCCCGGGCCTGCTCCCACTCGTCGCCGGCGATCCGTTCGCGGACTGCGTCGGGGTCGAGGTGGAGCGACTCGAGGGCGTTCAACCCGAGGATCTTCGCTTTCATCTCGTCGGTGAGTTCGGGGTAGCCGTACTCGGACCGCATGTCCTCGGGGAACTCGAAGTCCCAGATCGCCTCGATGAGGGGCTGCGGGTGGGCGAAGTTACAGCCGCTGCCGAACATGAGGCAGTCCGGCCCGGCCCACTTGATCATCTCGCCGAGGATGTGGGCGAACTTCCGGGGCTGGCCGAGCGCCAGGTTCACCGTCACCTCGAAGTTCGCGTAGACGTTGTCGAACTTCGCGAGCAACAGCGTCGTCTCCTCCAGGAACGAGAAGCCGGCGTGGACCATCTCGAAGTTGACATCCGGGTACGACGGCGCGATGGCGTCGACGTCGTCGACCTCGTAGTACTTGGTGGGGATCGGGCCGGCCGGCATCGTCTTGTGGACGGCGACCTTCCGGATGCCGAGTTCGGCGGCCCGCTCGACGATCCGCTGGCCGGCACCCTCGTCGAGCGCGATCTTGAGGCTCTGACCGTTCTCGAACCGACCGGGATAGATCTTGATCCCGTCGACGTCGAGCTCTTTCGCCTTGTACTCGAGATCCTCGAGGGCGTCGTCCGCGAGCGGGTTGATGTCGGCGTAGGCGGCCGCCCGGTTCGGGTTGCGATCGCGGAACTCCACCGCCTTCTCGACGGTCGCCAGGCCGTCCTTGAAGAAATCTCCCAGCGGGAGCCCGTGGTTGACCGCGAAGTCGACGTCGCTCTCGAGGAAGAGGACGCGCTCGAGTTCCGGCACGGAAACGTCCTTGAAGAACCGCTCCGGGGGCGCGTGGTACTCCTCGGGCATGTAGAGTTTGGCGCGCTCGTAGGTTCCCTCGTTGAACTCCCGCGACGTCTCGTCGTAGAAGTTCGACTCGTCGCTGTTGTACGCATGCGTCACCGCATCGACTACTAGCCGGTCGTGGTGTGTCATCTAACGACGTAGTATCCAACGCGACCACTTAGCTGTTGGCAATAGGGCGGCGTACCGGCGGCGATTCCGCCCGCCTCGGGCTCGCGTCGCCCCGATCGCGACCGCGACACGGCGCCGCCGGACACCGACTCCCCGCGTGCCCCCAACCAACGGTGTCTCGTGGTGCGGGACTCGTGGCCCGGGCGGCCACCCGTACGGCGAGGGGTGCCACCGGAGCGCTCGTTCTGGAGGCCCTCCGAGAGCGGACCGGATGAGTGCCGAAAGGGGGTGAAACCGGTAGCTTTTCGTCGCGGTTCGTGCTACGAGACGGTGCATGAAACCAGCCCGCACGCTACTGTTCGTCCCGGGGAACCGGGAGGACTGGCTCGAGCAGGCACCGACGCGCGGTGCCGACGTCGTGATCCTCGACCTCGAGGACTCGGTGCCGCCCGGAAAGAAAGCGGCGGCCCGCGACCTCGTGGCGGACCACGTCGACGCCATCGCCGACGCCGGCCAGCGCGTCTACGTCAGGCCGAACGGCCACCCGAACCTGGCCGCCGAGACGTTCGCGGCCGACGTCGAGGCCGTCGCCTCGCCCGCCGTCTCCGCGCTGCTCGTCCCGGAGGTCGAGACGCCGGACGACGTCGAGCGGCTCGACACCGTCCTGCAACACATCGAACACCGCGAGGGACTCGACCCGGGGTCGATCGGGATCGTCCCGACGATCGAGACGGCCCTCGGCGTCCGGAACACCCACGAGATCTGTCTCGCGAGCGACCGCGTCGGGTCGGTCGTCGCGGGGATGGCCAACGGCGGGGACCTCAACCAAGAGGTCGGCTTCGAGTGGTCGGGCGCCGGCCGCGACGCACTGGAGACGGTGCACATCAAACAGAAGATCCTGCTGGACGCGAAGGCCGCCGGCGTCGAGTATCCGCTCGCGGCCACCTGGGTCGACGTCGAAGACACCGACGGGCTGCGCGAGGACGCGACGTTCTACCGGGAGATGGGGTACACCGGCTACCTGGTGATCCACCCCGGCCACGTCGACCCCGTCAACGACGTCTTCACCCCGGACGAGTCGGAGATCGAGTACTGGGCCGGGGTGCGAAAAGCGCTGCTCGAGGCCGAAGCTGAGGGCAAAAGCGCGATCCGCCACGAGGGCCAGATGATCGATACCGCACACCTCGGCACGGCAAACAGGTTCCTCAAGCGGGTCCAGCTCCTCGACGAGGAGACCCTCGAGTCGCTCGACATCGACCGATCCGTCCTCGAGGACCTCTGACGGGCCGCCCCGAGTTTCGGCCGGCACGGGCGGCGTCCAGGCGTGTGCCGAGCGACGGCGTGGCGACCGCCGTGGGTGGACGGGCGGCGTGAGGAACGTGGCGGCCTCGCCGGTCGCGGTCCGGGCGGTGGCTGCGCCGCCGGCCGCTCAGGGCGCCTCGACGTGGGTGGTCAACCGACCGACGCCCTCGACGAACACCTCGACCGTATCGCCGTCGGCGAGCGGCCCCACGCCGGACGGCGTACCGGTCGAGATGACGTCACCCGGTTCGAGCGTCAGATACCCGGTGATCTCCTCGATCAGTTCGGGGACGCTGAAGATCAGCTGTTCCAGCGACGAGGACTGCTTGACGTCACCGTTGTGTTCCAGACGGATCTCGGCGTCCGAGGGGACCTCGTCCGGCGTCACGATCGCCGGCCCGATGGGCGCCGAGTTGTCGAACGCCTTCGCCCGAACGAAGTTCTGCTCGCGCGCCTGGTCGTCGCGGTTCGAGATGTCGTTGACGCAAGTGAAGCCGGCGACGACGCCCATCGCGTTCGCCGCGGAGACGTTCCGACACTGCCGGTCGATGACGACGCCGACCTCCGCCTCGTGCTCGATCCGTTCGCCCCCGTCGAGGAGCCGGATCGTATCCCCGTGGCCGGCGACCGCGTTCGGCGTCTTGAAGAACAGCATCGGTCGATCGGGCGGCTCCTCGCCGAGCTCGTCGGCGTGATCGGCGTAGTTCAGCCCGACACACACGATCTTGGAGGGCTCACAGGGCGGGAGGATGTCGACGGACTCCGGGTCGTACCGCCGACCGCCGAACGCGATGCCGCGATCGGTCCACTCTCCGGTCCGTACGGTTCCCGCCGGATCTCTGAAACGAACACGACGCATGGCCCCGGTATCTCGGTGTCCCGGCATAAGCGTATCGGGGGCCGAATCGGGCTGCAGCGGCGGTCTCCTCCGTTCGTGCCGGTCGAGCCCTCGTGCGACTCGACGGGTCGGCCGGTCCGTGGCGGGACGCAAACGATTAGACGCCCCCGCACCCGGGTGCGGTATGGCACGACGAGCGTACGAGGACATCGACGTCGGCGAGCACCACGAGTCCCGCCGACGCACCGTGACACGGGCCGAAATCGTCGAGTTCGCCGAGGAGTTCGACCCACAGCCGTTCCACGTCGACGAGGCGGCCGGGCGGGAGTCGGTGTTCGGCGGGCTGGTCGCCAGCGGCTTCCACACCCTCTCGCTGTGCTCGAAGCTGGCGACCGAGGCGTTCCTCTCGAACGTTCGCATGGTCGGCGGCCGGTCGTTCAGCAACGTCGAGATCTTCGCCGCCGTCCGGCCGGACGACGAGCTGTACACCCAGGTCGAGGTCGTCGAGAAGTCCCTCCCGTCGTCCCACCCGAAGTACGGCCACCTGGAGCTGGACGTCACCGGCCGCAACCAGGACGACGACCAGGTCGCGAACCTCGGGCTCCAGCCGATCGTCGCGCGGCGCGACCGCTGACCCGGCCCGATCGAACGGCGGCGGCCGCGCGGGTCGCCACCGAGCCACGTACAGAGTTATTGCAGCCGGCCCGCTACTCCGGGCATGGGATACGAGACCATCAACGTCGAGACCGAGGGACAGGTGACGACGATCGAACTCAGACCCGGCGAGGAGTGGGCCGACTCCGGCGAGGACATCCACTGGGATCTCGGCGAGATCTTCAGCGACCTCCGCGGGGACACGAGCACCCGGGTCGTGGTGGTGACGGGCGCGAGCGACGACGTCTTCGGCGTCGCACCACCGGCGACCGCCTACGCGGACGAGGACGGCGGCCTCGCGGAGACCACCCGCGACCGGCTGCTGGATCCGGCCGGAACGTTCCGAACGTTCACCGGCGCGATCAGGACCCACGAGGCGATGGCCGACCTCGAGAAACCGATCGTCGCGAAACTCAACGGCGACGCGTTCGGGTTCGTCTCGAACGTCGTGTGGTCCTGTGACTTCATCCTCGCCGCGGCCGACGCACGTATCGGAGACATCCACCTCGACATGGGCGAAACCGAAGACGACGGCCGGAAATACGGCCCGAAGTGGGGCCTCGTCCCCGGCGACGGTGGCGCGGCGCTGCTACCACACCACATGCCGCCGACGATGGCGGCGGAGTACCTGATGCTAGGCGTTCCGTACACCGCAGAGGAACTCGCCGACCAGCGACTCATCAACGCCGCCGTCCCCGCCGAGGAACTCGACGAGACGGTCGAGGCGCTCGTCGACCGGCTCCTCGAGCGGTCGGCGTTCGCCCTCGCGTGGACCAAACGCCTCCTCACCCGCCACCGGCGGCCCGCACTCGACCGCGGGCTCGACGCGGCGGCCGCCTACGAGATGGTGAACTTCACCCAGCTCGCCATGACCGACGAGGACCCGACGTCACTGGAGTTCGACGGCCGATGACGACGGACGCCGACCCCTCCCCGGGCACGACACAGGTCAGCGGCCCGGCGGACCTCGAGGACCGGACCGCCGTCGTGACGGGCGCCGCCGGCGGGATGGGGACCGAGATCTGTGCGACGCTCGCCCGGTCGGGCGCCGACGTGGTCGCGGCCGACCTCGACGCCGACGGGCTGACGGCGGTCGAAGCGCGCGTCCGGTCGGTCGACCGGGCCTGCGAAACGGTGCGCTGTGACGTCTCCGCGGAGTCGGACTGTACCGACCTGCGCGACCGGGCGCTCGACGCGTTCGGGTCCGTGGAACTGCTCGTCAACGCCGCCGGCATCGAGTCACCCGCCCGCGGCAAATCCGTCCCCGAGATCACCCTCGAGGAGTGGCAACGCGTCTTCGACGTCAACCTGACCGGGACGTTCCTCGTCGCGCAGGCCTTCTGGCAGCACATGGCCGGCAACGAGCACGGCCGCATCGTCAATATCGGGTCGATCGCCGGCCGCCAGCAGACCCGACGCGGCGGCCCCGCTTACTGCGTGTCGAAGGACGGCGTCCACTCGCTCACGAAGTGGCTCGCGAAACGGGGCGCCGGGGACGGGATCCGGGTGAACGCCATCGCGCCCGGCCCCGTCTGGTCGCCGATGACCCGTGGCAACGACCTCTACAGCGACGACATGACGCCGGTGAACCGGCTCGGCGAACCCGCCGACATCGCGGAGGGAGTGCTGTATCTCCTCTCCCAGCAGTCGGAGTTCGTCACGGGCGTGACCCTCGACATCAACGGCGGCCTCTACATGGCGTAGGGATAGTGTTATGCCCCGTCGGGACGGCCCGGTAAGTGGATGACCGACGACGATATCTACGGCCGCATCACCGACGAGGCCCTCACCGACCTCGAGGAGCGAGTCGGAACCCCGGTCGACGAGCCCCAGCCCTACGTGGAGGAAGCGACGAAGGACACGATCCGACACTGGACGCACGGCATCGGGTCGACGAACCCGC
>CAZATR010000067.1:0-13545 GCA_964488035.1 uncultured Natronomonas sp. | reverse complement strand
CGCAGGGAGTCGTCCGGAACAAGCACGCCGACCGGAGGGAGCCGCGCGCAGCGAGCCGCGGCCGGTCGAGCCGGCCGAGGGCTTCGGACGAGGGTACTTCGTCGGTCCATTCGCTGGCGTCGAGCCGGCCGAGGGCTTCGCAAGGCAACTCTTTGTTTCGGATACAAACCGTTGAATCGCCCGCAATATCGTACACCTACACCGACCGATCCGATCACGGTTCGTCGTCGTCCACGTCCCGCCTCGCGGCGCGTTCGGCCTCGTCGCGGGACATCTCTTCGCGCTGGTCGTGTTCGGCCCGCACCAGGTAGTAGAGGACCAGCGGAGCGAGAAGGCCGAGCAGGACGAACAATGCGAAGACGACGCCGACGACCATCACCCGAGGAAGACGTCGACGATGTCGCTGGTCCCGGCGGTGTCGTCCCGGTACAGCTCCGAGTAGCCGCAGTTCGTACAGGAGACGACTTTGAAGCTGTTCGTCTGGACGTCGAACATCTTGCTGAGGCCGCCACCGGTGGTCGAGATGGTGCCGACCTCGGTCTCGGTGTGGCCGCACTTGTCGCAGCCGCTCTCGGCGTCGGGATCGGGGACCATACCGGAACGTCCGGACCCCGATTTTATGAATTTTCCTCCGCGATCCGGTACCGCCTCACGTCGTCCCGAACGGTCGACGTAAGGGCGCCCTGCCGCTCCAGGCGGGCGAGCGCGCCGACGGACTCGAAGACGGTGTACTCGCGGCCGTCGACCTCGGTCACGCGTTCGCGGGTCACCTCGTAGGCCGTCGCCGTGCCGAGGGTCTCGACGGCGTCGCGGGCGCCAGCGACCACGTCGTCAAGCGACCGGCGGTCCCGCTCGATGGTTCCCGCCAGGTCGGTGAACACGGGGCCGTGGCCGGGATACACCCGCTCGACGTCCGGTTCGACTGCCTCGAGGACGTCGAGGCCCTCGTAGAAGGCGTCGACGGCGTCGGTGTGACCGCGGTCGAACCCGACGTGGAGCGCCGCCGGCCGGAACGGCTCGACGGCGGCGTCGCCGGCGAACAGCAGGCCGTCGGTGCGGAACGCGACCTGGTTCACCTGGTGGCCGGGAACGTGGACCGCCTCGAAGGCGACGTCCCCGGCCCGGATCCGGTCGCCGTGGGCGACGGTCTCGTCGATGGCGGCGGGAGGGAGACATTCGCGGTTCCGGCGGAGCGAGCCGACAGCCTGCTCAACGGCGACGTCGACGTCGGGCACGCCGGCGCGCCTGGCGTTCGACCGCACCGTCTCGGCGAGGTCGTCGGCGTCCCGCTGGAGCCGCTCGCGGACCCCCGCCGGGGCGTACACCGTCGGCTCGCCCGCCTCGAGCACGGTCGGGACCTGGCCGTCGTGGTCGGTGTGCGGGTGGGTGACGAGCAGGTGCTCGACGTCCTCGGGCTCGAGACCGACCGCGGAGAGCCCGGACTCGAGGGCGGCCCGGCCCGGTTCGCCGGGGCCGCCGGCGTCGACGAGCACCGGCTCCGTGGCGTCGACGAGGTGGGCGGAGGCGGTCCCGGGCGGCCACTCGATCTCGAACTCGATCCGGTGGACCGCCTCGCGGTCGAGACGCGACTGCATTCGGCCCCGCTTCACGGCGACCGCCGATAAACCGTGTGGCGGCAGCCACCGGTCCCTATATCTCCGGTCGACAGCCACCGACCCCGAGAGCCCGGGGCGACGACACCCGACCCCGACATCCAGGAATCGTCCCTACGACCAGGGAAGGTCGATGTCGCCACGTCGGCCGTCCAACAGCGCGAACCGTTCGTTACGCCGGAGCTCCAGCCAGTGCAGCAGCCGCTCGGCCCAGGCAAGTTTGCGGGCCTTCTCGGGGCCGACGGCCGGGTCGTCCAGATCCCAGCCGGGGAACAGGAGCCGGTCGGCGCCGCTGGCGTCCGCGAGGAAGGCGGCTCGGTCGCCGTCCGTGAACCCACCGGGGTTGGCGACGGGCGGCCGTGGTTCGGCCTGCGTCGTCGGGAGGACCGCCGGTATCGCCATCTCCGGAACGTGCTCTCGAACGGCGGTGGCGTTGTCGCCGTGGGCGTGGACGGCCACCGGCGTCCCGGCGGCGGCCAGCTCGCGGGCCGTCTCGGGGGTCTTGTCTAGGTCCGTCACCATGCAGTCGACGGCGACGCCGGCCTCCCGGAGCACGTCGGCGGCCGTCGACGCGGCAACGACCTCGTCGGCTCGGCGGACCGCCGCCAGGTCGCCGGGCAGAGACGGGCCGGCGCCGCAGACGGCGACGGTGCCCGACAGCCGGATGTCCGCGAGGTCGAGCGGGTCGCGGTCGGCGACGACGTCGTACATGTCGTCGCGGCTCCGCTCGTCGGCGGCCCGGTCGTACCCGAAATCCGCGAGAATCGCCTCGTAGGCCGGTTCCCACTCGTCGTATAGCATTGCCACTACGAGGTAGAAAGACTGGGCCCCGAGGACACCAAGGTACCCCTACCCGGTGTGTCCTCCGGGCGTCCACCAGGCGTTTCCGGTGGGACCGGTATAAGCTTTCTCGTCCTGCACGCCACCCGTCTGCCGACCGTCGGACTACTCGAACCCATCGGAGAGCCGCGCTATCGCCCGTTCGGCGGCATCCGGGATGGCGGAATCCGGGGGCCGGAGCGACCGGAACTGATCCGCGGTCCCGACGAGCAACAGGCTCTCGTCGCCGTAGACGTCTAATCCGGCCCGTTCGGCAGCGCTCGCGGCGTGGTCCGCTGCATCCGGCTCGAGATCGACCTCCGCGACGTGGGTCACGACGGCGTCACCGTCCTGGCGAGCGGGATCCTCGGGCCCAGTGACCCGGTCCCGGTGCCGTGCGAACTCGGCGTCGGTCGTCACGTCGAGCTCCTCGACGCCGACGACCGGGTCGTGGAGGCGGTCCCGGGCGAACTCGTCGCCGATCAGGGCGGCGTCGCGGGTATCGGCGACGTCGTGGGTCCTGACGACGTGGGCGCCGCGCTCGACGGCCATCGCGGTCGCCGCCAGCGACGCCGGCAGCGCGCCCTCGGTGTCGCGGTCGACGACGTCCTTCAGGAAGTTCTTGCGGTTGATCGAGACGATTATCGGGCGGCCGTACCCGCGGAACTCCCGGAGGCGGTCGAAGGTCTCGCGGTCGTCGGCGAGCGTCTTGGCCTGGGACCAGCCACCGAAGGCAGGGTCGACGAGGGTCTTGTCGGTGAAGCCGTTCCGGGCCAGCGCGCCGTAGATCTCGTCGACGTCCTCGATTGCGCCGGGGCGTTCGAGGTCCGGCGGCGACGCCATCTTCGAGACGGCGGCGTCGTGCTCGGCACAGACGCGGGGCATCTCGGGGTCGGCGAACCCGCAGACGTCGTTGACCATGTCGAAGCCGGCCGACAGCGCGGCGTCGGCGACCTCGTGGTACCGGGTCTCGATGGACCAGACGACGTCGCTCGCCGTGCTCTCCACGGTCTCGACGGCGGTCTCGAGCCGGTCGAGCTCCTCGTCGGCCGACAGCACCTCGAAGCGCTTGTTCGCCGACTCCAGGCCGACGTCGACGATGTCGGCGCCCTCCCCGACGAGTTCCGAATCGACGTAGGCGGCGGCCTCGCCGGGGTCGTCGTGGACGCTCGGGTCGTACGGGGACTCCGCGGAGACGTTGAGCACGCCCATGATCCGCGGCGGGTGGTCGTCGCCGATCGGGAGGTCGGCGGCGGTGACCGTTCGCATACCCGGCGTTCGGCCGGCCCCGGCTAAAGCGACCCGATAGCGGCACCGTCCGGGACGACCCGCTGCCGGGTGGCGCGCCCGATCCCTGGACGGACGCGCTTATGAGCGGCGGCCACGAACTTCGGGTATGGGCAAGGTCTCCATCGCGCTTCGGGGCTGGCGGTTCGACGAGGATGCGGTGTTCGACGAGAACGGCGAGCTCCGGCCGCTCGAGGACGTCGACGACGACACCCGGGAGCGGCTCATTCGGCTGCGGGTCGTCGCCGGCGAGCCCTGCGACGCCTGCTACCTGCTCAACGAGGCCAAATCGGACTGCAACGTCGCCCGCATCGTCTACGGGGAGCCGCTCGGCGAAGTGCTGCTCTGTCCCGACCACGAACCGGACTTCCTCTACTGGTTCCGCGAGGCGGACGGCAGCGACCACGCGGGTGACGAACACTTCGCGGACATCTTCCACGAGTGGTTCGCCGCCGGGAACTGCGCGCCCGAGGGCTACGAGGGGTTGGAGTACGTCGACACCGAACCGGACCGCGTCCCCGCCCCGGAGATGGACGAGGACATCCCCGAACTGGAGGAGGCCATCGAGGAGATGGACGACGAGGCGCTGGACGACCTGGGGATGGACTACTCCGAGATCACCTGAGATGGTCGAGGTCGCCGTCGCCGTGGTCGGCGCAGAGACGCCGGGCAACGTCGGCACCATCGCGCGCGGCATGAAGAACTTCGGGCTCTCGGACCTGTACTTGGTCGACCCGCCGGAACTGGACCCCGACGGGGAGGCGTACGGCTTCGCCGGCCACGCCCGCGAGGACGTGCTTCCGGACGCCGAGACGGTCGACTTCGAGTTCCTCGTCGAGAACTTCTACACCGTCGGGTGTACCGCGATCACGAACGAGGACGCCACCAAGCACGTCCGGTACCCGTTCCTCCGGCCCGCGGAACTCCCCGAGGAACTCGCGGGCCTCGACGCAGACGTCTGTCTGGTCTTCGGCCGGGAGCGCGTCGGCCTCACCAACGAGGAACTCGCCCGTCTGGACCGGGTGTGTTCGATCCCCGCGGACGCCGACTACCCCGTGCTGAACCTCGCCCAGGCCGCCACCATCGTGCTGTACGAACTCCGGGAGATCACCATCGAGGAAACCCAGCATCCCGAGGCGGTCCACGAGCGTGCCTCCGAACGCGAGATCGAGGGCCTCTACGAGACGTTCGACGACTACCTCCACGACGTCGGCCACCCCACCGAGAAGATCGAGAAGACGAACCGACTCTTCAGGCGGCTCGTCGCCCGCGGCCAGCCCACGGGCCGGGAGGCGCGGACGCTGCGGGGCGTGCTGCGACGTGGGGCGATTCGGGCGACCGGCGAGATCCCGCGGGACGACGACACCGAGGCCGACGACATCGACCTCGATGATAGCGAGGCCGACGACACCCAGGCTGATGACACCGGGTCGGACCGGACCTGATCCAACTGCGCCCGGTCACTCGCCGCGCGTCGGCGTGGTCGGCTTGACCTCCTGCGGCGCGGTCTCGCAGTCGATCCACTCGACGTCGAACCGGCCCTCGTACTCGAAGATCAGCCCGACGACGTCGTTCCGGACCGCGACGTGGATCCGGAACGTTTCGTCCTCGTCGTCGTACCACTCGTGGACGGTCGCCCGCGCGGACAGCAGCATCGGGAAGTCGACGCCGTGGCCGACGGCGTACAGGCGCTGGTCGCCGCTCCGGATCCGGACGCCGCCCTCGTCGCTGACCTCGAGGTCGATGTCGACCGCGAGGTGGTGGCGGGCGCCGAGGTAGTCGACGATGCGGTCCCGCTCCTCGCTGTAGATCATGGCGGCGTCGAACCGCCGCTCCTTCGGCATCCGGAACGTCCGCAGCCAGGTCACCGTCTCGCGCCCGTAGGCGTCCTCGTAGGCGTAGTTCCGGATCTCGAAGGGGACCGCCGTGTTCTCCTCGGGGAACATCGTGTTGTGTGTCGCGCCGACGAGGAGGAACGGGTACACGAGGAGGCCGCCGTTGCGGACGTAGGCCATCTCGCCGCGGCCGATGGCGGCGACGTCGTCGGTGCTGTCGAAGCCGAACCGTCGCTGGATTTTCGGGTGGAGCCGCTCGAAGTCCTCTTCGAGGGCGCGCTCGTAGATGGACCTCACGCCGTCTCGCCCTCCGGTCGGTCCTCGACGGCTCGACCCGTGCCCTCGTTCCAGGCGAGTTCGCTTTTCGCCCGGTCGGTGATGCAGCGGCGGGCGCTCGGCAGCTGGTCGCCCGCGGCGTACCCTGCGGCGGCGAGCCCGAGCATGGCGACGCCGAGCGGCAGCGGCGACAGCGGATGGGCGAGCAGTCCGGGGCGGGCCACCAGGCCGGCGCCGACGACGCCGACCGTGGCCACAGCCGAGACGCCGAACAGCCACCGGCGGTGCCAGCCGATCAACAGCGCGAGCGCCAGTGCGACCTCGACGGCGCCGAGTGCCAGGACGGCCGTCCGTGGCGTTAGTCCGGGCGGGAGCGCCGCGCCGGCGAGCGCGAGTTCCTCGGGGTGCGGGCCGAGGAGCTTCGGCACCAGGCCGGCGTACAGCCACACGAGCACGAGCCCCAGGCGGGCGCCGGCGTGGGCGACCGCGCCGCGGAGCGACGCCTCCGGGGAAACGTCGTCCTCCAGCCACAGGCGGAGCCGGTCGAAGCTCCAGGCGGTCGCCCACACCATCATCGGCCGGAAGACGAGCCGGTCGACGAGGCGGCCGACGGCACCGAACCGCACGCGGTAGTTGTACCCGGTGAGAAAGCGGACGCCGCCGTCCTCGGGGACGTACTTCCAGTACCCGGTGCCCTCCTCGATGAGCGACGTGGGGTCGTCGGACCAGAACCGCAGCGCGGAGGTCCGGACCCCGCCGTCGCGGGTCTCGCCCGTGGACTCGCCGCGGCCCTCGACGCCGATCCCGAACCCGATTTCGGTACTGTAGTCGAACCGCTGGGGCTCGCTCTCGTCGGGCCGGGGCCGGTAGTCGATGTCGGTGAACCGGAGGTCCCACCGCTCGTGTTCGTCCGGCTCCTGGGTGGCGGCCCACAGATCGGCCATGTCGGCGTCGAGGTGCGTCTCGACGTACAGCTCCTCGCCGTCCATGGCGGCGCTTCACCGGTCGTTCGCCTAAAACCCGGGGTGATATCGGATGGCAACCCGGATTGGGCCGCGGGGACGGGGGTATAACCTGAAACCACCGCTGGCTTCGGTCGCGCCACAACCGCCAACACCCCAACCTCCGAAGCCCTCGACCGGCTCGACTCGCGCGGCTCGCTGCGCGCTTCCCTCGCTTCGCTCGGTCCAGTGCTTGCGTCGCCGTGCTTCGTCCACCCGGTCTCGCCCTTCGACTCCACCAATACCGCAGCCGCCCCGCCCCGCGCCCACTCTCCTCCCCAGCCGACTCGTTCGGCGGGCGCGTCGCACCCGCCTCACTCGTCCCTCGCGCACGGCTTGTCGACCGCCGCTCGCAGGGCGCTCGCGGCGGTCGACGCGCGCACGCCACGCCCAACAATCCATCTCCTGGCGGACTGAAAGGGCGAGGCGCGGTCGCGGTGTAACGGAGTCGCTCTGCGGGCACTATCCGACCGGAGGGAGGATATCCCGCAGAGCGACCGCGAGCGCGCCGAGGGCTTTCGAGATGGTGGCGGTTGTGCCGTCGGTTCAGTTTCTACCGCCATGTGAGCGCGACGAGGGCTTTCCAAGTACTTTCCTCATTTGAATCGACGACACCCGATTCGCTCGGTGCTTCCCATTGGAATACGGTTCGGCGGGATACGACGTGACCATCAGGCGCGCTTCCCGATCTCCTCTCGCAGGAGATCGGAGACAACCTCGCCGTCGGCCTTCCCTCGAAGTTCGCCCATGCACTCGCCCATCAGCCCGGAGAAGGCGCCCATCCCCTCGGCCTCGACCTGGTCGGCGTTGCGCTCGACGACCTCGACGACGACCTCGTGGACGGCCTCGCGGTCGGCGCCGCCGACGCCGGCCTCGTCCATCGCCGCCTCCGCGTCGAGCCCGGGGTTCTCGGCGAGCGTCGACAGCACCGGCCCGATGCCCTCGTTGGGGAGCTCGCCGGCTCCGACCAGCTCGAGGACGTCGAGGAGGTGACCCTCGGTGAGGGTCTCGACGGGGACGTCGTCCCGGCGGAGTTCGGTCAGGGTCGACTCGAGCGTGCCGGCGGCGGTCGTCGGGTCGACGCCGCGGTCGACGGCGGCCTCGAAGGTCGGCATGTGTTCGCCGTAGGCGACCTGCTCGGCCAGCCCGGCGTCGAGGCCGTACTCGCGCTGGTAGCGCTCGACCTTCTCGGTGAGCAGCTCGGGCGGCTCGACCTCGGTCGGGTCGGGCTCGACCGGCGGGACGTCCGTCTCGGGGTACATCCGCGCCGCGCCGGGCAGCGGCCGGAGGTAGCGGGACGTGCCGTCCTCGGTGGCGCCGCGGGTCTCCTCGGGGACCCCGTGGACGGCGACCGCGGCGCGGTCGGCGACGGCTTCGATCGCCCGCTCGGCGACCTCGGCGTCCGCTGCGACGATGGCGACCGCGTCCTCGTCGGTCGCGTCCACAGCGTCACGGAGGGCCTGGCCCTCCTCGTCGGTGACGCCGTAGGCCGGCAGTTCGTCGGTGTGGAAGATGCCGCCGGCGCCGTGGCGCTTGGCGTGGTCCGAGAGCTCGGTGCCGAGGCGGCGGTCGGGCTGGATCTCGCGGCCGACGAGGCCGTCGAAGCCCTCGAGGCGGACCGCCATCACGGCGTCGGCGCCGGCGATGACGCCGCTGTCGGTGTCGGCGAACACCTCGGTGACCGGCTCGGGCTCGGCGACGGCGGCGTCGCGGGCCTGCAGTTCGTCGGCGATGTCGAGGAGTTCGACCTGGCGGCCGACCTCGCCCTCGACGATGTCGTCGATGTCGTCGAGGCTCTGGACGCCCTTGAGCTCGACGCGGGCGCCGTCGGCGATGGAGACGTTGACGTCCTGGCGGATGGTGCCGAGGCCGCGCTTGACCTTGCCGGTCGAGCGGAGCAGCATGCCGATGCGTTCGGCGGCGGCCTTCGCCTGGGCGGGCGAGCGGATGTCCGGTTTGGTCCCGATCTCGACCAGCGGGATGCCGAGTCGGTCGAGGCCGTAGACGACGCCGCCGTCGCGCTCCTCGATGCGGGCGGCGGACTCCTCCTCCAGCAGCAGGTCGTCGATGCCGACCGGGCCGTCGTCGGTCCGGATCTCGCCGTCGGTCGCCAGCAGCGCGGACCGCTGGAAGCCGGAGGTGTTCGAGCCGTCGACGACGATCTTCCGCATCACGTGGGCCTGGTCGACGACCTCGCAGTCCAACAGGGCGGCGATCTCCAGGGCCGCCTCGAGCGCCTCGCCGTCGAGTCGGTGGGGCGGTTCGTCGTCCTCCTCGACGAGGCAGGTGGTGTCGAAGGCGAGGTACTCGAACTCCCGGTCGACGCGGGACTCCTCAAGGGCGGCCTCGTCGATCTCGCCCAGCTCGGACTTCGTCGGGTGGAGATAGCGGGTGAGCGAGCGGGCCGCCGACTCGGGTTCGCGGCGCTCGGTCGGGCAGTTGCAGAACAGCTTCGTCGCCGTGTCGAGCTGCTGGTGGATCTCGAGGCCGGCGACGAGGCCCAGCTCCTCGTAGTCGTGGCTCATTACCGGAGACTGCGGCAGCGAGCGTCAAAAAAGACGGCGGTCGGCCGCGTGCGGTGACGGAATCGGTATCCCCGGGCCACGGCAGCCCGCTCGCCGGTCGTCGCGCTACGCCTCCTCGTCCAACTCGAAGTCGCCCTGTTCGAGGGCGGCCTTGAACGCGAGTCCGAGCGCGAGGTGCTGGCGGGCCGACTCCGCGAGGGTGGCGCGGGCGGACTCGGGGTCGCTGATGGTGTACTCCTTCGTCCGCACGAGTTCGCGGCGCTCGAGGACGCCGTCGTCGCAGAGGTCGTGGAGCCGCGGGTAGACCGTGCCCGGGCTCAGCGGCGTGTCGAACTGCTCGTCGAGGTCCTCGATCAGCTGCTTGCCGTGGGTCTCGGAGGACCGCACCCCGGCGAGCATCACGAGCAGGTCGTCGAGCGAGCCCTTGACGCGCTCCTCGCTGAACGTGAAGCCGTCCTCGAAGAGCGACCGGTCGGCGGTCGAGGCGATGTCCGAGAGGGAGGTCTCGTCGGAGCGGTCGTTACCGTCGAGTTCGGCGCGGAGCCGGGCGAGGTCCACCGAGTCCGGGCTGGTCGATACGTCACGCAGTTGGCTGCCGTTCGATGACATGGATACCCCGAGTACCCCTACAACACTAACCCCTCAGGAGGGTCTTCGAATATCGGAACGGCACCGGAATATTTATGTACGATAACGGCGGCGGTCGCGGGAATCGGCTCGCCGCCGGTCAGTCGTCGCCGAGGATGCCCCGGTCGGTCATCGCCACCGGGTCCAGCACCTCGTCGGCCTCCGCCTCGGTCAGGTAACCCTCCTCGACCGCGACCCGACGGACGGACTTGCCCTCCGCCAGCGCCTGCTTTGCGACCTTCGAGGCCTTGTCGTAGCCGATCGCGGGGTTCAGCGCGGTCGCCAGCGCCATGGACTGCTCGACGCGCTCGCGGCAGTGGTCCTCGTTGGCCTCGAGCTTCGCGACGAACCGCTCGGCGAACGTCTCCGCAGCGTTGGCGAGCAGGTCGGCGCTCTGGAGGAAGTCGTACGCCAGCACGGGCTTGTAGAGGTTCAGGTCGAGTTCGCCGCGGGCGGCGCCGGCCGAGACGGCGGCGTCGTTGCCGACGACCTGCTTGTGGACCTGGTTGACCGACTCGGCGACGACCGGGTTGATCTTCCCGGGCATGATGGACGAGCCGGGCTGGTTCTCCGGCTGCTCGATCTCGCCGAGCCCGTTCCGGGGTCCCGACGCGAGCAAGCGGAGGTCGTTGGCGATCTTGTTCATCGAGCCGGCGACGGTCCGGAGGGCGCCGTGGGCCTCGCTCATGGCGTCGTGGGCGGCCTGGGCCTCGAAGTGGTCGTCGGCCTCCCGGAACTCGAGTCCCGTCTCGCCAGCGATATACCCGGCGGCCAGCTCGGGGAACTCGGGGTGGGTGTTGAGCCCGGTACCGGTGGCGGTGCCGCCCAGGGCGAGTTCGGCGAGGTGCTCGCGGACGCTCGCGACGCGCTTTATGCCCTTCTGGATCTGGGTGCGGTAGCCGCCGAACTCCTGGCCGAGCCGGACCGGGGTGGCGTCCTGGAGGTGGGTGCGGCCGGTCTTGACGACGCCGTCGAACTCGGCCTCCTTCGCCTCGAGGGCGTCGGCCAGCGTCTCCAGTGCCGGGATGACGTCCTTCTCCAGCGCCTCGAGGCCGGCGACGTGCATCGCCGTCGGGATCACGTCGTTGGAGGACTGGCCGTAGTTGACGTGGTCGTTCGGGTGGATCTCGCGGGAGCCGACCTCGCCGCCGTAAATCTCGGTCGCGCGGTTGGCGATGACCTCGTTGGCGTTCATGTTCGAGGAGGTTCCGGAGCCGGTCTGGAAGACGTCGACGGGGAACTGGTCGTCGTGGGCGCCGACGATGACCTCGGCGGCGGCCTCCACGATGGCCGCCCCCTTGTCCTCCGGGATGAGCTCCAGCTCGAGGTTGGCCTCGGCGGCGGCCTTCTTCACGACGCCGAGCGCGCGGATGAAGCGCCGCTGGAACGTCAGTCCGGAGATCGGGAAGTTCTCGACGGCGCGCTGGGTCTGGGCGCCCCAGTAGGCGTCGGCCGGCACCCGCATCTCGCCGAGGCTGTCCTCTTCGACGCGGTAGTCGTCCTGGTCGGTCATGGTCGTGTGTGCTCCCCGGGAGCGGTAAAACGCATCGGAACGGGTCCCGCGTCGGTCGAGTTCGCGTAATCGCTACCGGGACCAGCAGCCTTTATCCGGTTCGGCCGTGAGGTGTGGTATGACACTGCACGCGAGGGACGTCGAGCGGGACGTCCGCGAGTTGAGCACGGTCCTCGGCGACGTCCTGGCCGACCAGACGTCCGAATCGGCCCTGGCTGCCGTCGAACGGGTGCGGACCGGCGCCATCGACTACCGGCGCGGGACGGCCGACAGCCGTGAGCCGGTGCGTGAGGAGCTAGCCGGCCTCGACCCGGAGACGCGGGACGTGGTCGCCCGCGCCTTCACGACCTACTTCGAGTTGACGAACCTCGCCGAGGAGCGGGAACGGGTCAGGGCCCTCCGGGAGGGTCGCCAGGCGGGCACGCTCGCCGACAGCGTCGCCGCGGCGGTCGAGCGGCTGGCCGACGAGGGGGTCGACGCCGCCGTCGTCGAGGGCGTGCTCGAGGACGTCCTCATCCAGCCCACATTCACCGCCCACCCCACCGAGGCCCGCCGGAAGACGGTGAAGACGAAGCTCCGGACGCTCGCGTCCCACGTCGAGGCCCTCGACGAGCGGCGGCTCACCGACGCCCAGCGCCGCCGCATCGAGCGCGACGTGGAGGCGGAGGTGACCAGCCTCTGGCAGACCCCGCAGATCCGCGACCGGCGACCCGAGGTGACCGACGAGGCGCTGAACGTGCAGTGGTACCTCGAGAACGTCCTCTTCGACGTCGTCGGGGAGGTCTACGACGAACTCGAGCGGGTGCTCGGGGAACATTACCCGGGACTCGACGTGCCGAAGCTGTTCGAGTTCCGCTCGTGGGCCGGCAGCGACCGGGACGGCAACCCCTACGTCACGCCCGAGGTGACGGCGGCAACGCTGTCGCGACAGCGGTCGGTCGTCCTCGAGCGCTACCGGCGGGAGTGCAAGCGGCTCTCCGGCGTGCTCAGCCAGGATAGCCGATGGTTCGACGTCGGGGCGGGGTTCGAGGACCGCCTCGCCGCCGACAAGGCGCGGCTGCCGGCGGTCGGAAGGACGGTCGAGGAGCGGTACCCCGACGAGCCCTACCGGCAGAAGCTGGAGCTGATGCGCGAGCGGCTCGAGCGCGTCGGCGACGTCCGCGCGGGCGGCTACGACGACGCGGCGGCGCTGTCGGCGGACGTCGAGGACGTCGCCACGGGCCTCCGGGCGAACGGCGCCGGCGCCATCGCCGAAGCTCACGTGGACCCCTTCGCCCGACAGGTCGAGACGTTCGGTTTCTCGCTGGCCAGCCTCGACCTGCGGGACCACCGCGAGAACCACACGGAAACGGTCGCCGCGGTCTTCGACGGCGTCGGGGTCGACTACGCCGAGATGGACGAGCCGGGTCGGATCGGGGTGCTCACCGACGCAATCCTGCAGTCGGACCCCATCGTGGACCTCGCCGACACCGACGGCTACGGGGAGACGGCGAGCCGCGTGCTCCGGCGGTTCGACGCGCTGGGCGACTGGCAACGGGAGTTCGGCGCCGACGCCATCGACACCTACTGCATCTCGATGTGCGAGGAACCGAGCCACGTCCTCGAGGTGCTGTTCCTCGCCGACCAGGCGGGTGTGGTCGACCTGCCCGGATACAGCGGCCTCGACGTCGTCCCGCTGTTGGAGACCGAATCGGCGCTGTCGGGCGCCCGCCGCATCATGGGCACGCTGTTCGAGAACGACGCCTACGCCGCCGCCATCGACGCACGAGGGGGCGTTCAGGAGGTGATGCTCGGCTACTCGGACTCGAACAAGGAGAACGGGTTCCTCGCCGCGAACTGGTCGCTGTACCGCAACCAGAAGCGATTGGCCGCGATCACCGACGAGTACGGCGTCGAGTTGCGGCTGTTCCACGGTCGCGGCGGCTCGATCTCCCGCGGCGGCGGCTCGATGAACGAGGCGCTGCTCGCGCTACCGACGGAGACGGTGACCGGCCAGGTGAAGTTCACCGAGCAGGGCGAGGCCATCGCCGAGAAGTACGCCAACCCGAA
>CAZATR010000066.1:0-13639 GCA_964488035.1 uncultured Natronomonas sp. | reverse complement strand
TCGCCGGCGGGCAGGACGGCGTCTTCCCCGTCGACACCCACGTCCACCGCATCGCTCGCCGGATCGGCCTCGCCCCGCCGGCGGCCGATCACGAGACGGTGCGCGAGCACCTCGCGGCGGCCGTGCCCGGGGAGAAGTGCGGCTTCGGCCACACCGCGATGATCCAGTTCGGCCGCGAGTACTGCTCGGCGCGACGGCCGGCCTGCCTCCAGGACCCCGAGGCCTGTCCGATGGCGGATCTCTGCGACCAGGTCGGCGTGTATCCGGAGTCCGGCAACGTGGTCGACCCGGCGGACGCGCCGCAGCGGTGACCTACGCCGGCGTCGAGCAGAGCGGTTCGCCCTCGTGCCACTCGTGGTCGATGTCCTCCATCAGGAGCGCGTGGTCGAACGCGACGGCGTCCGCCGGGAGGGCGTCGAAGTAACTGGAGGCGACATCGGTCACCGACAGCGGCGTGACCGCCCACTCGAGCGTAGCGAGGTCGAGCCGTTCGTAGGCGTCGTCGCCGGGCGCGGGCGAGTAGCCGACGGACCCGGCCTCGAAGAACGCCGACGCCTCGGCGACGGAGTCGAACACCGACGCCTCGGGTAGCGCGTCGGTCCGCCGGCCGTCGACGCGGACGTGGGTGTCGCCGTCGTCGCTCCGCATCTCGACGGCGTAGTTGCCGTCGCCCTCGTCGACGTCGAACGTCGCGTGGTGGTGGACGCCGGGGAACGCCCGGCCGCCGAGCAGCGTCACGAGCCGGGAGTCCGTGTCACGGCGCGGCACGAACACCGCACGAGCCTCGGGGTCGCCGTCGACCTCGACGGCGATCCGGTGGGCCGCGTTCTCGGAGCCGGCACCCACGACCCGTGGGAGCCACCTGGGGCGGAGGTCGCGCAGGCGGATGAGACAAATCCCGCCGATCGCGTGGCCGTCGACCGTGTGCGGGCCGAACCGGTCGGGGAGCACCGCCGCCAGCGCCGCCGGGTCGACGCGGTAGTTGACGAGGATGCGCCGGGCGATGACACCCCGAAGGGTCGGGAGCATACCGCCAGTTTCGACGGCCGTCGGCAAAACGGTGGGTGTCGCCTCGAGGACCGAGCCCGTGGCGACGGGGTTCGGCCCGCCGGCAAGCGTCGGACCGGCCGACGCGACGACAGCCGGCGAGTGGGGCCCGTGCGGCGGAGTCCTTTTCAGTCACCCCGACGTACTGACACGTATGCTCGGGGTGCTTCGCTCGTGGCTCGCGGCCGTGTCCGGTCGTGACGGCGCCGGCGAGACGGACGAGCCCGAGGAGGACTCCGACTCGGGCGGGTTCATGCCCTCGAGGCTCGACGCGTCCGTGCTCTTCGCCCACGGGCGGGGTGCCGAGTTCGAGGAGGCCGACGACGAGACCGTCGAGGAACTGGAGGCCGAAGCCAGGGAACTCGAGCGGGAGCGCCGCGAACACTGACCGCGGGCGACCGTCGCGGGCCCGCCACGGGAGTTTTGTGCTCCCCGGCCGGACAGCCGGACAGTGCTGACGAAGGACCTCCTGCGCGTCTCCCGCGCCGGCGGCGGCTACCGGCCGCGGTTCACCGACGCGGACGACGAGGCGGTGGCCCGCTCGGTCCTGGGGATCTATCGGGACCACGTCGGCGAGCGCCGCGCGGTACTCGACGAGGCCCTCGAGGACCTCGAGCGGGAGACCGGCGACTTCAAACTCGTTCGTGGGTTCGCCAAACTCCTCGACCGGGAGGCGGCCTTCGAGCCGCGCGCGCCGGTCGCGCCCGAGCACGCCAGAACGGCCGCGTTCGAGGCCGCCGAGGCGGCCGGCGGCGTCGTGACCGAAACGGAGCGCGCCGCGGCGCTGGCGACCGCGGCCGACCGGCTGTCCGCCGACCCCGACGAGGTCGAGGCCTCGCTGTTCGCCGATCGCGAGTCCGAACAGGTCCTCGTCGCCGTCGGAACGGACTACGACCCCGCCAGCCTCCGCGCGCAGTACGACCTCTCGCTCGCCCAGACCGCGCTGTTCGACGCCGTGGAGGTCCGGATCCGCTCGTCCGACCCGAAGGCGCTCGTCTCGGCGGTCAAGCGCCTCCGGCTGATGTACGAGATCCGCCGGACCGACGCCGGCCGCGAGGTGATCGTCACCGGGCCGGACGCGCTGTTCCGTCGGTCGCGCCGGTACGGCACCCGGTTCGCCCGCCTTTTGCGGACCGTCGCGACGGCCGAGGAGTGGCACCTCGAGGCCGACGTCGACGACCGCGGCACCGAGCGCACGATGCGGCTCGAAACCGGCGACGTCACCGTGCCGGGTACCGAGCCCGTCACCGAGCCGACGTTCGACAGCGGCGTCGAGTCCGACTTCTACGCCCGCTTTGCGGACCTCGACCTCGAGTGGACGCTCGTCCGCGAACCCGAGCCGCTGGCGGCCGGCGAACACGTCGTCATCCCGGACTTCGCGTTCGACTACCGGCACGCCGACTTCCGCGTGTTCTTCGAGATCATGGGCTTCTGGACGCCCGAGTACGTCGAGAAGAAGCTCGCCCGGTTCGCCGACCTCGAGGACGTCGCCTTCCTGGTTGCCTACGACGAGTCCCTCGGCGTCGGCGACGCGATCGAGCGCGAGGGCCACCGCGCCATCCCGTACTCGGGGACGGTCCGGCTGAAGGACGTCCGCGACGCGCTGCGGCCCTACGAGGACCGGCTCGCGGCCGAGCGCGCCGCGGCGGTCCCGGACGAACCGGTGCCCGACGCCGACGTGGTCACGATCGCTGCGCTCGCCGACGAGTACGGCGTCCCCGAGTCGGCCGTCGAGGACGCGACGTTTCCGGAACACGACCTGGTCGGACGGACGCTCGTTCGGCCCGCCGTGCTCGATGCGCTCGCGGACGACCTCGAGGCGGGGATGGCCCTCTCGGCCGCCGAAGGGATCCTGGACGACCACGGCATCGACGACGCGAGCGCGGCGCTCTCACGACTCGGCTACCGCGTCGAGTGGGAGGGCCTCGGCGGCGGGACGGTCCGCGAGAAGTGAGTCCGGGACGTCGGTCGGTCGCGAACCCGTTCAGGGGGACGCACGATCCATCGTCCACCCGGGGTCGTGGCCCGTGCGTTCGATGAGGTCGGAGCGGCACGCCGGACAGTAGTCGGGGACGACCGATTCGTTCCGGGGCACGTACACCGCGCCGCCGCATTTCACGCACGCGTCCGCGACGATGGTCGCACAGTCGGCACAGACGTTGAAGTCGTCGACCGTCAGCTCGCGCAGCGGTTCGAGTCGTTTGTCGAGGATGTACTCGTCGATGACCGTCTGGCAGCTGTGGCACGGTTTCATGGCGATGCACGGTCCCCAACGGCCCCGGGCTGTAAATACCCCCGTCCGAAAACGAGGCCCTCCGACCACGAGGGATGTCCGGCTGACGGGGCCGATAGGCGGCCGGATCGACACGGTCCCGCCGTCGGGGGTCGTGGTAACCCGACTCTCGGAAGGGTTATCCCTCGGTGGGGCATACGTTCGTTTGCAATGGCAAACGGTAAGGTTGACTTCTTCAACGACACTGGCGGCTACGGTTTCATTTCGACTGACGCGGACGACGTCGACGACGACGAGGACGTTTTCTTCCACATGGAGGACGTTGGCGGTCCGGACCTCGAAGAGGGTCAGGAAGTCGAGTTCGACATCGAATCATCCCCGAAGGGACCCCGCGCGACGAACCTCGTCCGCAACTAACGCTTACTCTGCCCCGTCGTTCGTAGCGATGGTCGGGTAACGTTTCTTCAGACAGTTACACGCCGTAGCGACGGCTCCGTGGCTTCCGTAGTTGGGTGTCGTTCCGATCGCCTCTCGAGCGACGGCGACGTCGGGGTCGTGGCCAAGGCTCAGGTGGGGCGTTTCGCTATTCGGTCGCCCGCGTCGACGTATTCGACGAGTTCGGCGACGGGTATCGGTTCGTACCCGAGCAGTTCGACGCCCACGTTGACCCGCCGGGCGGCCGGGTCGAGGAAGGGATACTCGTCGGGCCGCATGTCGTGGTGGTGGCCGTAGAGGAGCCAGGCGTCCCGGTTCGGCGGGGCGTCCGCCGGGTCGTGGACGCAGACGAACTCGTGGCCGCCGGCCTCGAAGCGGTACGCCTCGCGAACCGTGATGGCGTGCGTGCGACGGGCCCCGTCGTCGTGGTCGCCGGCGACGAAGACCACGTCGCCGTCCAGTCTGCCGAGCCACCGGCGGACGGTCGTCGGCTCCGACGGCACGGCGAAGTCGCCGACGAAGACGACCTCGTCGTCCTCCTCGACGACGCGGTTCCACCCGTCGACGAGCGCGTCGTTCATCTCGCCCACCGATTCGAACGGCCGGTCGGTGTACGCCAGCACCTCGGGGTCGCCGAAGTGCGTGTCGGCGACGAGATAGCGGGTCACGGCTCCCGCCGCCGGCCCTTGGGCATCTGCGACCGGAGCTCGTCGTGGACGTACAGGCCGACGCCGATGGGTTCGACGCCGCCCGCGGTCTCGTGGGCGGCGACGAGATAGCCCCAGTCGCCGTCCCACCCGGGTTCGGTCGTCTCGCCGGCGAGGAACGCCCGGGCGTCGACGTCCTCGAGAACGACGACGTTCCGCGTGGCCTCCCGGCCGAACCGCTGGACGGCGTCCGTCGTCGGCTTCCAGTGCTCCTGGCGGGTCCGCAGGAACGTCATTCCGAGGCCCTCGACGGCGACGGGCGACTCGAGGTCGTCGGCGAACGCCCAGATCTTCCCGGCGCCCTTCTCCCAGAAGGTGTGGCCGTCGAAGGTCTCGCGGTCGAGCCCGAACCGGTCGACCCACCAGTCGACGACCTCGCGTCGGGTCGCCCGGCCCGCGACCGTCCGGTCGGCCGCGGTCGCCGGGAGCCGGTCGAACACCTGGCCGTCGTTGGTCGGGGAGTCGTCGGGCGGGTCGTCCGCGTCCATCAGGCGCCCACCTCCAGTTTCGCACAGAAGAACCCGCCCGTGTCGTTGTGGTGCGGGTAGACGCGTTTCGCGCGCCGGAGCGCGTCGGCGTAGGTCTCGTCGTTCCACTCGGTGACGCCAGGGGCGTGCTCGAGGGCGAGGTCGAACGCGACGAGGCGGCAGTCGTACTCCTCGATGGCGTACTGGACGACGGCCTCGTTCTCCTCGGGCGCGAAGGTGCAGGTGGAGTAGACGACCGTCCCGCCGCCGCGGGTTACCTCGATCGCGCGGCCCAGGATCGCCTTCTGGACGCCGGCGATGCCCTCGACGTGGTCCATCGACCACTCGTCCAGCGCGTCGGGGTTCTTCCGGACCGTCCCCTCGCAGGAGCAGGGGGCGTCCACGAGCGCGCGGTCGAACGGCTCGCCGCCGAAGGGCTGCAGCGAGAAGTTCCGCGCGTCGGTGTTGGTCACGGCGACGTTCGTGACGCCGCAGCGCTCGGCGTTCGCCCGCAGCGCCGACAGCCGCCCGAGGTCGTTGTCGTTGGCGACGAGCAGGCCGCGGTCGTCCATCAGCGCGGCGAGCTGCGTGGTCTTGCTTCCCGGCGCGGCGCAGGGGTCGAACACCCGGTCGCCCGGCTCGGGGTCCAGCGCCAGCGCCGGGATGGCGGAGACCTCCTCCTGGCCGTACACCCAGCCGTGGACGAACGGCCAGGTGTTGCCCGGGGAGACGTCGTCGGCCAGCCGGAACAGGCCGTCGTGCCACGCGACGGCCTCGTGGCCGACGCCCGCCTCGTCGAAGGCCCGCCGGACGCGGGCCGGCGTCGCCTTGATCCCGTTGACGCGGACCACGGACGGGAGCGGCCGCTCGCAGGCGGCGTGGAACGCCGCCGGGTCCTCGACGAGCGGGTCGTACCGGGCGAGCGGGTCCATGGACCGGCTCCGTCGGCCGCGGGTTTGTCGGTGTCGGTTCCCGGCCCCGGGGCGAGCGGCGTCGCCCGCCGGAGCGACCCACGCCCGGTCGGCACCGGGGCCGCACAGGCTTAAGGCGCCGCCGGCCGTGCAGTCGGCCATGGCACACGTTCAGGTCCACGCCGACGACGTCGCCCTGGAGTCGCCCGTCCTCGTCGAGGGCCTGCCGGGCGCCGGGCTCGTCGGGAAGATCGCCGCCGACCACCTCGTCGACCAGTACGGGATGACGTACTACGGGTCGCTGCACTGCGACGGCCTCCCGGAGGTCGCCGTCTACCACGGCGAGTCCTCGGACGTCCTGCCGCCGGTCCGGCTGTACGCCGACGCCGAGCGGGACCTGCTCGTCCTCCAGAGCGACGTGCCCGTCTCGCCGTCCGGCGCGCCGGAGTTCGCCGACTGCGTCACCGGCTGGTTCGCCGAACACGACGTCTTCCCCCTGTACCTCAGCGGACTCCCCGAGGAGAAGGAGGGCGTCCCGGAGCTGTACGGCGTCGCGACCGGCGACGCGGAGTCGGTGCTGGACGACGCCGGCCTCGTGCCGCCGCGGGAGAACGGGCTCGTCTCCGGGCCGACCGGCGCGCTGCTCTCGGAGGCCGGCCGCACCGGGCTCGACGCCGTCGGCCTCGTCGTCCAGACGCAGGCGCAGTTCCCCGACCCCGAGGCCGCCCGCGCGATCCTCGAGCACGGCGTCGGCCCGATCGCCGGCGTCGACGTCGACACCGACGCGCTGGTCGAGCAGGCCGACGAGATCCAGACCGCCCGCGAGGAACTCGCGAAGCAACTGCAGGAGGGCGGCGACGAGAGCACCCGGGCCCAGCCGATCCGCGGGTTCCAGTAGCTACCGCCGGCGGGCGGCACGCCGCACGGCACCGGCTTTTATGTGTTCGCAGGGAGGGCGTGGCTGCATGGGTGCGGCACTGGACGCGGTCGGGGACGTGGGCACGGCACTCAGACAGGGACCGCTCTTGATCGTCGCGGCCGCCATCGCCGGCGTGATCCTCCTTTTCGGCGTGCTGATCACGTTCATCCCGCTGGTGGGCCAGATAGTCTACAGCATCATCGTCGTCCCCCTGGTGCTGGTGGGGATGGTGGCGATGGCGAACACTGCGATCGAGGACCACGCCGGCCTCGGCGAGTTCTTCGACGGCATCGGCGAGCACGGGTCGGACGCCATCGGGGCGTACGCCATCATGTTCGTGATCCAGTTCGCCGCGGTGTTCGTGCTGCTTGTCGGGGCGTTCGTCGCCGGAATCGGCGTGTTCTCCGCCATCGGTGCGGCCGGCTCCGGCGAGCCGGGGAGCGGTCTCGGCGCGGCGGCCGGGGGCGGTCTGCTCGTAATCGGAATCCTGGTCGTGGTAGGCCTCCTCGTGGCGCTTGTCCTCGGGTTGATCCAGAACTTCCTGGACGTCGCGGTCGTCATCGGCGGGTACGGCGGGATGGACGCCGTCCGGGAATCGGGCGCGTTGCTCCGGGACGGTCCGTTGAGCACCATCGGCTACCTGCTCGTCCGGACGGCCGTGACAGTCGTAGCCGGCGTCGTCCCGTTCGGGATGTTCGCGGCCGGCTTCCTGCTCGTCGCCGGCGGCTCGGACGGGTCGCTCGCGGGTCTCGGTGGCCTGCTGGTCCTGCTCGGCGTCGTGCTGCTCCCGGTCCCGTTCGCGGCGTCGTTCGCCTACCATGCCGGCTACTACCGACGGCGCCGGGGACTCCCGCGGCCCGACGACACGACCGGCGGCGGGTCACCCCAGCAGGCGGGCGGCGACCCCGACCCGATGGGCGAGTAACGTCACCGGGTCGGGAGCGGCGAGTACCAAGGCCTTTGCCGGAGGCCGACCGACCGCGGGTATGGCGCCGATCCACGACAGCCAGCGGGTCGCGGTCATCGCGGACTCCCAGAACCTCTATCACACGGCCCACAGCCTCTACTCCCGGAACCTCGACTACACGGCACTGCTCGACGCGGCCGTCGGGGACCGCGAACTCGTCCGCGCCATCGCCTACGTCATCCGCGCGGACTCGCCCGCCGAGGAGGACTTCTTCGAGGCGCTACGGGACATCGGGTTCGAGACGAAGATCAAGGAGATCAAGACGTTCGCCGACGGCAGCCAGAAGGCCAACTGGGACCTCGGGATGTGTCTCGACGCCGTGACGCTGGCCTCGAAGGTCGACACCGTCGTGCTCTGCAGCGGCGACGGCGACTTCGAGCGGCTGTGTTACCACCTCCGGCACGAGGGCGTCCGCACCGAGGTCATCGGGTTCGAGTCGTCGACGGCCGAGGAACTGGTCGCGGCCGCCGACGACTTCCTGGACATGAGCGAAAACGAGGACCGGTTCCTGCTCTAGGCGGCGTCCCTGCTGCCTACACCGGGGTCTCCTCGACCTCGGCCTGGCCGCCGGTGCCGCCGCCGTCGGAGGCGGCGAGGAAGCCGTCGCCCCAGAGCTTCGCGGCCACGATGAGCCCGTAGAAGTTGAGGAACACGCCGACGAGGGCGCCGAGGAACGGGATGATGTTGAGGATCCCGGTGATGAAGCTGATGGCGACGAACACCCCGACGGAGATGAGCCACGGGACGGCGAACTCGCTGTTGAAGCCGACCGACCGGATGGTCCCGACGTCGAATGCCGCGCCGAACCGGTCCTCCTTGGCGAGGTTGACGATACCCACTACCGCGAAGTACCCGAAGACGAGCGCGAGCACGAACGACGCCAGCATCCCGATGATGAGGGTACCCGCGCCGGCGGCCGCGCCTGACTCGCTGCCGGTGAGGATGGCCGCGACGGCGGTCCCGACGGTGAGGAAGAAGACGATCATCGGGATGATCATGTAGACGATGCCGACGACCATGACCTTGATGCCGTCGACGATCAGCGTGCCCCAGTCGCCGAACGTCGGCGGTTCGGGTTCACCCTCGAGGTTCGCCCGGATGGCCCGGAGGAGGTAGCCGTAGACGATGAATCCGGGGATGATCAGGAAGCTGAGGAGGGTCATGACGCCCCCGATGAGGACGGTGACGATCCAGTCGTCGCTCTCAGTGGGGTACGTTATCGCGTCTTCTATTGATGCCATAGTTGCCCATTCACCGACATGCTACTTATAAATATCGGGGAGCATACGGGTACGGATCGGGTTTTCGACCGCTCCCAGCGGCCGTTCGTGGTGATAGCTCGATACCGGAGTAACTCTGTTGACACGACCTCGGGATCGACAGCGACCGCTCGCCGGTTGCGGTACCGTTCGGTACCCGGATTACAGGCCAGAAACGGCGGGTTCGACGGTCCTACGGCGGCGTCCGGCTCGTCTCGACGATGGCCTCGCTCAGGACGTCGACGCCGATGCCGATGGAGGCCTCGTCGACGTCGAAGGTGGCGGTGTGGTGGCCGCCTGGGTGGTCCGTGCCGACGCCGACGTAGGTCGCGTACCCGCCGCGGTCCTGGACGTACTGCATGAGGTAGGTGGCGTCCTCGCTGCCGCCGAGCGCGCCCCGGCGGGTCGGCTCGGTCACGGCCGGATGCTCACTCGCGACGGCGTGGACGACGTCGACCAGTTCCTCGTCGCTCTCGGCGGACGGGGCCTCGCCCTCGACGTCGACGTCGACCGCACAGTCGTGAGCAATGGCCGCGCCCTCCATCGCCTTCCGCGCCCGGTCGAAGGTGTAGTCGCGGATCTCGGTCGTGGCGCCGCGGGCCTCCCCGTGGATGAACGCCTCCTCGGGGACGATGTTCGAGGCGGTGCCGCCGCCGACCCGGCCCGCGTTGATCCGGGAGGCACCGTCGCTGTGACGCGGGATGGCGTAGAGGTTGCTCACCGCCGTCGCCATCGCCTGGACGGCGTTGCGGCCCGCCTCCGGGTTGGCGCCGGCGTGGGCGGGGTCACCGGTGAAGGTGGCGTAGAACTGCGTGACCGCGAGGAAGTCGCCGATGCCCGCGACGACCTCGCCCGTCGGGTAGTCCAGCCCGACGTGGACCGCGTACAGGTAGTCGACGTCGTCGAGGTGGCCCGATTCGGCCATCGCCTTGCCGCCGCCGATGACCTCCTCGGCCGGCTGGAAGAACACCTTCAGTGTCCCCGAGAACTCGCTGTCCTTCACCGCTTCGAGGACGCCGATGCCGATGCTGGCGTGGGCGTCGTGGCCGCAGGCGTGCATCGCGCCCGTCTCCGAACGGAAGCCCTCGCGGGCGGGGACGTGGTCGTCGTCGGTCGACTCCTCGCGGGGCAGCCCGTCGATGTCGACCCGGAGGCCCACCGTCGGACCGTCGCCCCGCTCGAGGACGGCGACGCAGCCCGTCCAGCCGCCCGCCATCGCCTCGAGGAGGTCCGCGTCGGCGCCCGCCTCGCGGGCGCGCTCCCTCCAGTCCTCGAGCTCGTCGGCCTCGGGGACCGAGAGCCGCTGGTCGGCGAGCGCCTCCCGCCCGACGTAGAGGTCGTCGACGCCGATGCGCTCCAGTTCCGAGACGACACGTGCGGTGGTCCAGAACTCCGTCCAGGCCGGTTCGGGATGGCGGTGCAGCTCGCGTCGCAGCGCGACGAGGCGGTCGTCGTCCGTGCTCATACCACGGTCCAGGCGACGGGGCGGCTTAAGCCTCCGGCGTCGCGACCGGCAACGGTGCCCGGGTGACGGTGCCGGTCGCGACGTTGCCGGGCGGGTCGCAACGCGATACCCTCTTTTGGCCGCCGGCGCAACCGGAGCCATGACCGAGGCCGTCACCCGTCGTCGCCTGCTCGCCGGCGGGTTGGTCGGCGCCTGCGCGCTTGCGGGCTGTCTCCAGCAACCGCCGCGGCGGACCTCGCGGGCGGTACTCATCACGAACGGGACCGACGTCGCCTTCACGGTGACACTCCGGGTCTATGCCTTCCCGGAGGGCGCCACAGCGACCGATCGCACGCTCACCGCGACCGCGGTCGGCTCGCCGACCACGACGTCGACCGGAGGGGCGACCGCGACGGCGGCCGGCCCGGAGCCCCCGACGGACGAGCTCGAGCAGGTGCTGCGCCGCCGGGAGGACCTGCCGCCCGACGAGGGGTTCGGCGTCGGCGGCGACGAGCTCCCGGCGGGCGACCTCCGGGTGCGCGTCACGACCACCGACGGGCAGTCGGACAGCTACGACTGGACGCGGCTCGACCGGCGCTCGACGCTCGACGTCCGGGTCGAGCCGAACGCCGTCCGGTTCACCGAGGTCGACTGAGGCTCGCGGCGTGCCCGGGACGGACGGCACGGCGTCCGATGGCGGCGACGGCGGACACGCTCGGCCACGGCCCCGCTATCGCCCGTCCGGGGCGGAGACGCGCTCGACATCGACGTCGAGGTGGATGCCCTCGGGGAACGGATCCTCGGCGACCGACCGGGCAAACTCGTCGTGGCCCACGACCTCCAGTCGCCGGATGTAGACTGTGTAGTCCCACGGCGAGAACCGGGGGCCGTCGGCGTCACAGCGCTTCGACTGCGGGACGCTGACGTCGGCGGGCGTCTCGGCGTGCGGGCCCTTGAGTTCGACGCCCTTCCGTTCGGCCCGCCGCTTGATGTCACCGACCACGCGCTCGAGGACGGCCCGATCGCCGCTCTGCAGCGTGAGGGTGGTGACGAACGGCACGTCCATCCGTGGACGCTCGAGCGACAAAAACGCACCTATCGGCGGGCCGACCCGTCGGTCGGCGGCGAACACCCCGAGCGGGGTCCGATATCCATTTACCGCCCGACCGAATACGAGAGCGTATGATAGAGGCCACGAGCGCGGGAGCCATCCTCTTTCGCGACACGCGTGGCCGGCGCGAGTACCTGCTGTTGAAGTCCCGGCCCGGCGACTGGGAGTTCCCGAAAGGGGGCGTCGAGGGCGCGGAGGAACTCCAGCAGACCGCCATCCGCGAAGTGAAAGAGGAGGCCGGGATCGAGGACTTCCGGCTGCTGGACGGCTTCAGGGAGGACTACGACTACGTCTTCGAGGCGAACGGCAACACCATCCACAAGACGGTACACCTGTTCGTCGCGAAATCCTTCGAGGCGTCCGCCGAGCTCTCCGAGGAACACCGCGACATGCAGTGGCGCGACTACGACCAGGCGATCAACACCATCACGCAGGACGGGCCCCGGGAGATCCTCGAGGAGGCCCACGAGTTCATCGACGAGAACCACGAGGCGTAGCCGCCCGATTTCGGTTCTACGGCTCGTCCGCCGACCCGCTGTCGACGGCCGGCGTCGCCGGACCGGCACGGCGAGGCGGTGACGGTCAGGTTGCGGCCCGCTCGATCTCCCCCTTCACCTCGGCCGCCTCGAACTGGTGGTCCGGCCGGAGGTTGACGAAGTCGAGGAACTCCCGCGCCGCCAGCAGGTCCTCGGTCGAGTAGTGTGCCAGTGCCGCGTCGACCGCCGGCCGGGCGTCGACGTGGGGCGTCAGCGACGCCAGCGCGCACGCGAGGTCGTAGGCCTTCGCGTCCTCGATGGCCTGGACGCGCGTGGCGTCGATGAAGTACAGCGTCGCCTCGCCGTCGGCGTCGGGCGCGACCAGGACGTTCTCGGCCCGGAGGTCGCCGTGGGCGAGTTCGGCGTCGTGCATCCGGGCGAGGTGCTCGAACAGCGTCGGCGCCCACGCCTCGATCTCGGCCGCCGGGAGGTCGTCCAGCGTGCGGAACTCCGGGAGGTACTCCATCACGAGGACGCCGAGGCCGTCGTACTCGAAGGCCTCGGTGGGCTCCGGTACGTTGAGCCCGAGTTCGCGCATCGCACGGGTCGCCGCCAGTTCGTGTTCGGCCATCTCCACCGGCGTCGAGAAGTGTTCGAAGAAGCCCTCCGTACCGGAGGAGAAGGCGCCGATGTTCCGCCCGGTGGTGAGCACCCCGTGGACCAGCGAGTGCTGCTGGGCGATCACCTTCACGAACCACCGGTCGTCGACCACGAGCGGGACCGACAGCCAGTTGTTCGCGTCGAGCCGTTCGAACGACGCCGCGGACTCCCCGTGGCGCTCCGCCACCTCGGCGGCGACCTCGCCGAGGGTGTCGTCGGGGACGCTCGCACGGAGGAGGCGGCGGAGTGGCATGACCCCGTGCTAGCTCACCCGCAGTCTTAAGTCGTGTCCTCGCGGCGAGGCCCGGTCGGCCCGAGATCACCGGGCCTGCCCGGAACCGCCGGCCCGCAATCGCCGGTCCGGAATCGCCGGGGCGAACCGAGTCCCAGCACGTTTATTGGCGAGTGCGCGTAGACCCGCGTATGGATTTCACGCTCCCCGACGAACACGAGATGATCCAGGGCGTGGTTCGGGACTTCTGCGAGGCGGAGATCGAGCCGATCGCACAGGAGATCGAGGACGAGCACCGCTTCCCCGAGGAGGTCTTCGACGAACTCGGCGACCTCGACCTGATGGGCGTCCCCGTCGCCGAGGAGCGCGGCGGCGCGGGCGGCGACTACCTCATGTACGCCCTGGTCGCCGAGGAGATCGGTCGGGTCTCCGGCTCCGTCGGGCTCTCCTACGTCGCCCACACCTCGCTGGGCCTAATGCCGATCGTCAACTTCGGCACCGAGGCACAGATCGAGGAGTGGGCCCGCCCGCTCGCCGAGGGCGACGGCATCGGGGCGTGGGCACTGACCGAGCCGTCGTCGGGCTCGGACGCCTCCGACATGGACACCACCGCCGAGAAGGACGGCGACGAGTACGTCATCAACGGCACCAAGCAGTTCATCACCAACGCCAGCGTCGCCAACAGCGTCCTCGTGAAGGCCGTCACCGACCCCGGGGCGGGCTACGACGGCATCTCGACGTTCATCGTCGACCCCGAGACCGACGACGGCT
>CAZATR010000065.1:0-13719 GCA_964488035.1 uncultured Natronomonas sp. | reverse complement strand
TCGCTGTCGGCGCGGATCTCCGAGAACCGCGCCTCTAGCCACCGGACTGCGTCCGGGTCGCCGGTCACGACACACCCGGCGAGCTCCTGGTCCTGGGTGTGGATCACGACCCCGCCCTCCGGCCCGGACTCGGTGGTCACGACGATGACCGTATAGGCCGGGCCGGTCGACGTCTCGTAGCCCGTGAACCGCTCCAGGTCGAACAGCGCCGCCATGTCGTCGGGGATGTCCGCGCGCAGCTCCTCGAGCAGGCCGGTGTCGAACACGATCTCGAGGTCGACCGTCCCGGCCAGTTCCCGGGCGAGATCGATGCCGCGCGGATTCGTGAAGGTGGGGACGTAGACGCGGACCGGCCCGGCGGCACGGCCGAACAGGCCCTCGACGGCGGGGATCACCTCGTAGGGGCTCGAGCCACCCGGCGTCCGGACCTCGGCGTCCGCCAGCACGATGGGGTCCAGATCCGTCTCCGGCGGGAGCGACGCGAGCACCGCCCGGCCCCGAAGCACGTCGGTCGCCGCCGCGACGTACTCGTCGTACCGGGCGAGGAGCATCGACCCGACGGCGGTCGTCCGGGGGCCGTGCGGCGCGTCGTCGACCAGGCCGGCGTCGGCGAGGACCGCGACGGCCCGATTGACCGTCGACCGCGAGTACTCGAGGTCGTCCACGATCCGCCGTTTCGGGACCCGTTCGCCGTCGAGCAGCCGGAGCACGTCGTGGCGCTTCGCGACGAGGTCGAGGACGGCATCGACGTCCGGGTCCATCGCTATGGTATCCCTTTCACCACGGGGTCCTTTATTTATTTGCTCAGGCGGCGCGTCGCCGTGCAGCCGGTAGGCATATTCGCCCCGTGGGCGCCACTCGCAGACGCGGTACCACGGCCGGGGGTCACCGGGTCTTCGGGCCCCACGCCACGGACGGCGGCGCGAGGGGTGGACGCAACCGGCCGGGTACGGGGGATGCACCCGAGGAACGCTCTCGGGCGACACACGGGACCGCCCGGTCGGGTCGAACGGGGGTTCGATCCGGTCGCGGTCCCCGTCGCCCGCGATTGACGCTGCCGGACTTCGACGGGGAGCCACGGCGCCCGAGTCAGTCCTCGCGGTCGTAGGCGCCCGCCCGCGCCAGTTCGCCGCGACGCTCCAGCACCGCGGGCGTCCGACAGACCCCGGCGGCGCCGGTGACCTGCGGCACCGTGCAGTTGTTGCAGCGCTCACAGACCGCTTCGGCCTCGCCGTCGGACAGCAGCCGGGCGGGCAACCGCGGTTCGGCGTAGAACGGCCGGGCCATGCCGGCGAGGTCGCAGGCGTCCCCCAGCAGCCGATCGATGTGGCCGCGCTCCCGGAGCCCGCCCTCCAGCATGACGGGGACCTCGACGGCCGACCGCACCCGGCGACAGAGGGCGGCGTTCCACCCGGGTTCGCTCGGGAACCGCCGGGCCTGCAGCCGATTCAGGAGTGCGACGGCCCGGGCGCGTCGGCGGCTGCCGAACGCCTCGGCGTAGCCCGCCTGGAACTCGTCGGTCCGCCAGGCCCGCGCCGGGAACTCGCCGCGGACGATGCTCGTGTCCCAGAACGGAGACGTCCGCACGGGCACCAGGGCGTCGAACCCGGCCTCGGCGAGCCGCCGACTGATCGCGACGGCGTCGGCGGCGTCGAGGTGGCGGCGCACCACGCGCGGTGCCTCGGTTTCGGCCGGCACCTTCGTCACGAGTGGCACGCCGCCGGCCCGGTCGCGGATCTCGTCGTGGACCAGCTCGAGAAAGCGGGTGCGCGCGGCGAGCGTGCCGCCGAATTCGTCGTCGCGGCGGTTGTAGAACGGCGAGAGGAACTGCTGGACGATCCCCATGTTCGCGCCGGCGATGTGGATGCCGTCGTAGCCGGCCTCGACGGCCCGGGCAGCCGCGCGCCCGAAGTCCGCGGCGAGCTCCCGGACCGCCGTGGACGACAGCACCCGGGGCGTCAGCGACAGCAGGCCGAGCCGGTCCAAGAGACGGAGCTGCCAGGGCGGCCGCGAGGCCGCGAGCTGCTCGAGGTCGGGGTGCTCGCGCCGGTAGGCGTGGTGCCAGGTCTCCATGCTCCGGAGGCCGCCGTGCTCGAGCTGCAGCACGATGCGGCCGCCGTGGGCGTGCACCCGGTCGACGAGCCGTCCACACCGCCGGACGAACGCGGGGTCGTGGACGCGCGTCATCCCCGGCGCGGCGCAGCCGCCCTCGCCGCGGACGACGGTCGCGCCCTGGCAGACGAGGCCCGCGCCCGACGCCGCCGCGGGTTCCAGCGTCTCGACGAGGCGGTCGACGGCGTCCGGGCCGTTGCCGGCACACTCCAGCAGCGGCGCGCGGTACAGCCGGTTCGACAGCTGCAGGCCGCCGACCGCGACCGGGTCCGTGAGCGCCGGCATCGCCCGCCCTACGCCAACGAGTCACAAGAACCCATCCCCGGTCGGGCCGACCCCCGTCGACCGCGGCCCCGGCGCCTGGATCCCCGGGTCGCCGCCGGGGTCGTCCGTCGGTATTTTGGCCCGGGCCGCGAACACCCACCATGGACTTGGTCCCGTACGTCGACGGCATCGTCCACGAACCGACCCAGACCGAGGGCCCGGGGCTGGACTGTACGGTCGCCGCCGTCCTCCGCGTCGAGGCGCCCGGCCGCGTCGACTTCGGCGGCGGCGAACTCGCCACCGCGGACCTCGAACCGGTCGAGACCCGGCGGCGCAACGCGGACGACGACTACGAGTGGTGGCACCTCGACGCCGGCCGCTACCTCCTCGAGTACAACGAGTCGCTGTCGGCGCCCGAGGACCTCACGCTCGCGCTCCAGACGCGGGAGGCCGTCCGGGCTCGCTGCGCGTTCCACCCGACGCTGTACGTCGATTCGCTGGACGCCGTCCCGCTGTCGGTCGGCGGCGCCGGCCTCCGGCTCAAGGAGAACGCCCGCGTCTCGACGCTTCTGGTGCCCTGACACCGGCCGGCCCGACGACCTATATAGCACTCGTGACCGCGAGGGAGCCGCACGTACCCCAATTATAACCGGCTTTGGGGGCCGGGCGAGGACGGTCTCCATGGACGCTACCGATGGGGAGGCGTTCGGGGTCGGGCGGCGACTGCAGCGGGCCAGGGCGGCGCTGCGCCGGGAGCGCCGGCGGACGGCCGACGAGGTCCAGGCGCTCCGGAGCTTCGAGCAGCGCGTCCGCGAGGTCGAGCCGGCGTCGACCGTCGCCCGGGCCGCCCCGGCCGCGGGGGCCGGCATGGTCGACGGCGGTACCGACGGGTTCGAGGCGGTCAGGGCGGCCTACGAGGCGACGGTGATGGCGGTGCCGCACTACGAGGAGGAGTACGACGACAGCTACGTCGAGAGCCTCGCCGCGGAGTTCTCGACGGACCTGGCGGCCGCGCTCACGGACGGCACGCGGTTCAACGCGCGCTGCAAGCGGACGCTGCTGGCCGGCATCGACGCCGGCCGAGTCGCTCGCGGCCGGCTGCTCGAGTTGCTGGCCGCGGAGGCGGACTCCCTGGATGCGGCCGCGGAGACGCTCGTCCCGCTCGAGGCGGAGCTGGCCGAGCTCGACGAGCGGGCCGTCGGCACGGCGCCCCACGGCATGCTCGACGCCTACGGCGCCCGCCTGGCGGTCCTGGAGCGGAAGTGCGAGACCGTCGCCGAGGAGCGACAGGCAACGCTGTTCGAACAGCGTCGCACCAGCGGCCTCCCGGGCGACCTGCCGGACGTCCCCCAGTACGTCTACCAGGCCTGCCCGTTCGACTACCCGGTGATGGCCGCCGTCGCGGACTGTACGGCCGCCATCGACCGGATCCGCGACGCCGTCGACGACGCCATGACCGGCCCACATCCCGGCCGCGAACGCGTCGAGTAGCGGGCCGCGACGCCGGATCCGGTCGAGGAGTCCCTGGTGGGGATGCACCCCGGATCCGGCCGCGTCCGTTAGCGTTAGCACCGCCGAGCCCGTCGGGGTCGGTATGGCAACGCCCTACACCTGCGACGGCTGCGGGGCGACGCTGTCCTCCGGCGACGAACTCATCCGGGAGTCCCGGACGACCGGCCGGTCGTGGTACTGCCGGTACTGCCGCACGCCGGTCCCCGGGTCGGTGGGCGAGCGGCTGGCCCACCGCGAGGACGGCTCCCCGACCGACCGCCGGCCCTGAGGCGCGGGCCAGCCCCGATCGACGTGCCACCGGCAGGCGAGGCCGTCCACCCGGTTCATGGCCGTCCGTGGAGCCGTCACAGAAAAGGCGGGCTTGTCGTTTCGATCGGGTGGTTATAGGTGAGCACGAGCACGCCGAGCCGCGTCGTCACGCCACCCCGAGGTGGTGGGACATGAGGTTCCGCTCGGCGCGCTGGAGGTGCTCGGCGACCGTCGACGGGTCGAGGTCGAGTTCCGCGGCGACGGCGTCCGTCGGGGCCTCCCGTGGCACCTCGTAGTACCCCAGCTCGTAGGCGGTCTCGACGACCTCCCGCTGGCGGTCGGTCAGCTCCGCGAGCGGACCTTCGCGGCCGTCGTACCGAGCGAGCCGGCGGAGGTCCGGGGCGGCGCCCTCGGCGTCGTACTCGCCGACGACGCCGGCGATGGCCGCCTGGGGGCCGACGATCGACATGGTCGCACCCCGGTCGCCGACCTCGGGATCGCAGGTGCCGACGAGGTCCTCGGCCGCCTCGGCGGCGTCCGACAGCCCCGGCGTGGTGAAGGAGACGAGGTAGACGAAGGTGTCGCCGGCGTCGGTGACGAGGTCCCAGTCGTCGACGTAGCCCAGGTCGTCGAGCCGCGGTTCGTCCATCCGGGCGCCGACCTCGACCTTGACGACCGAGCTGTCGCCGTGGCAGGCGAGTTCGTCGAACTCGCGGATGCCGGCCGCCCGCGCGAGGTCGGCGAGCTCGTCGATGCCGAGCGCCTCGAGGCCGCTGTCGTCGATGCTCACGAGTGCTTCCCGCATCGTTCCGACGTTCGCGACGACGTGCCTAAAGGTTGTGCCCAATATACTGGGCATGGTTACCTATTCGACGAGGGCGGCGGCGACCTCGGCCGCGCCGGCCAGCGGGAGCCCCGCGGTCGCCGCCGGCACGCCGTCGGCCCACCGCTCGTAGGCCGCCCGGTCCGGGAACGCCCGGACGTGGGGACAGACGGCGCCGTAGATATCGTTCGGTTCGGGGTCGCCGTTCGTCGGCGGGGTGACGCCGTCGGCGACCCCGACGGAGAACGCCGCCGTCTCGGGCGTCACGCGGAGGTCGTCGGTCCCCAGCGCGGTGGCTTCGATGGTCGCGCCGTCCGGGCTCTCCGTGCGGACGTCGACCGGGTCGTCGACCAGCGCCGACAGTACGACCGCGTCGTAGAAACACCGGAAGTGGTACACCTCGCCGTCGAGGCGGCCCACGTGCGGCGTCTCGCCGTCGGCGTGGCAGAGCTGGTCGACGCCGATCTCGTCGTCGCCGGCGCGCTCGCGGACGGCCGCCAGCCATGCCTCGAGCGTCGCCATCGGTGGCTCGCCGAGCACGCGGCCGAGGCCCGACCGGAGATCGGCCGGGAGGTCGGCCGCCAGCGGGGCCTCGTCCCCGAGCCACCGTCCTCCGCGCGCCGGGGTGCCGCCGTCGGGCTCGACGCGGCCACAGCAGCCGCAGGTCGCCGTCTCGAACGCCGTCTCGTCGCCGCTGTCGTCGGGGGTCGTCATTGCACGTGGACGATCGCGCCCGTGTCGCGTCGGCCTTGCTCCCAGTCGGTTGGGCAGGTATATACGGCGTCCCCGGCGGGCTCGTGGTCGTGACGGCCGCGGACCGGGCTGCGCTGGGGGCCCGCCTTAAACGGTCCCAGCAGGTCGGGCGTCAGGGCGACGATCCCCGGCCCCCTCGGGACGGACAGGTGTTCGACGATGGAGACCGACGCCGAACCACGACGACGCCTGCACGCATCGCCCCTGCGCCGCCCGCGGACCGCCGGCGCCGCCATCGCGCTCGGCGCGGCCGTCTTCTTCGCCGGGAGCGCCGTCCTGACACGGACCGGCGACCCGGGCGCGTCCACGCCCGTCCCGTGGCTCGCCAGCCACTTCCTGTGGGTCGTGGCGACCGCGCTCGTCGCCGGCGGGACGGTGGCCGTCACCCGCCACCGGCCCGACCTCGACACGGGCCTCCCGGGCACCGTCGCCGCCGGCGCGTTCGGGCTGGCCGTCCTCCACGCCCTCCAGTGGACGGCCTGGACCTACGTCGACGTCTTCGCCCGCCAGCACGGCGCCCACGGGACCGTCCACGGGCCGCTGCTGCACCCCTTCGGCACCGCCCACGCCCTGCTGTTCGGCGTCCTCCTCGGTGTCGGCGTCGTGGCGCTCGCCGCGGCGCTCGCCCGAGGCGGCGCCATCGGCCGGCGCGTCGAGTACGCCGGCCTCGCGTCCGGGCTGGCGATCGGCGTCGCGGGGACGACGGCGCTGCTGACGGTCGCGGACGTCCGCGACCCGGCGAGCCTCGCGACCGTCCTCCTCACCGCCGTCGCCTTCGCGTGGCTGTTCGGCGCCGGACTCTCGCTGGTCCGCGCCGACGCCGCCGTGCAGGTGTCGCCGTGACCCTGGCCGAGCGGTGGCGACGCGGCCGCTGGCGGCTGTACGCGCCCGTCTACGACCGCCTCGCCGCCCCGTTCGAGGGAGGCCGGCGGCGCGCGATCGACCGGCTGGACCCCGGGCCCGACGACGATATCCTCCTGGTCGGCGTCGGGACCGGCCTCGACCTGCCGCACCTCCCCGCCGACGCCGCCGTCAGCGCCATCGACGTCGTCCCCGAGAACGTCCGCCGCACGCGCCGGCGGGCCGACGCCCTCGACCGCGAGGTGGACGCCCGCGTCGCCGATGCAACGGCCCTCCCGTACCCCGACGACGCCTTCGACGCCGTCTGTCTCCACCTCCTGTTGGCGGTCGTCCCCGACCCCGCCGCGGTCCTCGCGGAGGCCGACCGCGTCCTCGCGCCCGGCGGTCGGATCTCCGTCTACGACAAGTTCCTCCCGGACGGCGCGTCCCCGTCGCTCCTTCGGCGCGTCCTGAACCCGCCGGCGCGGCTGCTGTTCTCCGACCTCACGCGGCAGCTCGCGCCGCTGGTCGCCGACACCGACCTCGCGGTCCAGCGGCGCGAGTGGCTCCTCGGCGGCCTCTACAGCGTCGCCGACCTCCGGCCGACCCCGCCGCAGGTCGGCGACCCGTAGGCGCCAACCCACCTGCCGACGCCCCGACCGGGCGCTCGGTCGACGCGCCGGTCGCCGGGGGATGGCGGCGGGGCCGACCGCCCCGCCGGTCGATCCGACCACCGCGTTTATCCCCGCGCCGGCGGAAGCGCCGCCAATGTCGACGCCAGACGCCACCAGCGAGCAGCGTCTCGACAGCAACCTCTTCATCACCGTCTCGGGCCGCTCCGGCGCCGGCGTCACGACGCTCTGTGAGGGCCTGTCGGCGGCGCTGGACTGCGGCTACGTCTCCGGCGGCGAGGTGTTCCGCGAGCTCGCCGACGAGCGGGACATGAGCCTCACCCAGTTCGTGGCCAAGGCCAGCGAGTCCGAGGAGATCGACCGGGCGATCGACCGGCGGCTCCGCACCATCGCCGAGAAGTGGGGCACCGCGAACAGGGCGTTCATCCTCGAGTCGCGACTGGCCGGCTGGCTCGCCGGGAACCGCGCCGACCTCCGGATCTGGCTGGACGCCCCGGAGGAGGTCCGCGTCGACCGCACCAGCGACCGCGAGGAGGTCGGCGCCGAGATGCGCGTCCGGGACGTCATTGACACCAAGCGCTACGAGGACTACTACGGCATCGACATCACCGACCAGTCGATCTACGACCTCTCGATCAACACCGCCCGCTGGACCCCCGAAGGCGTCCTCGAACTCGCCCTCACGGCCGTCGAGCAGTACGACCCGACCGCCGACGAGGGCGCCGTCCCGACGCCCGACCTCGAGATCTGACGGCCGCGGGGTGCCCACGGCCGTCCGAAACGGCCGAGGCCCTCGGCCTCACTCGACGGGCACGGTCAGCACCGGCACCGCGGAGGTCCGGACCACCCGCTCGGTCGTACTCCCGAGCAGGTGCTCGGCGACGCCGGTCCGACCGCGGGTCGGCATCACCACGAGGTCGGCGTGGGCGTCGGCGTACTGGACGATGACGTCGTGGGGCTGGCCCTGCACGACGGCGTCGACGGCGTCGACCCCACGGTCGGCCGCCCGCTCGACGTACTCGTCGACGACCCCCTCGCCCTCCCGTTCGAGGACGTCGACGACCTCGCCGTCGACGGTCGTCACCGAGTCCCGCGTCGTGTCGGCGACGAAGAGGACGTGGAGCCGCGCGCCGAAGGTGGCCGCGACCTCCAGCGCGCGCTCGAACCCGGCGTCGGCGCCGGCCTCGCCGTCCGTCGGGAAGAGGATGTCGTCGTACACACCCCGTCCGTCGGGGGGCAGCCACAAAAAGCCGTCCGACACCCCGCCGCCAACGACCGGTGACGGCCCGGGCCGGTCGGTCCCATCGGCCCGGAACCCGGCCCCTTCTCGTCAGAACTGGAGGTGCGACGTCGAGGACGGCGAGCCGTCGTCGATGCCGCCCTCGTGGACGAACGCCAGGTCCTCGTCGGTGAGGTACACCTGGCCGTGCCGAACCGCGACGTCGACCTCGACCAGCGTCGATCCGGCGGCCTTGCCGTTGTCGCAGTAGCCGGAGGCGGCGTCGAACATCGAGCCGTGTTTCGGACAGACGATCTCCCCGTCCCGGATGGCGGCCCCGCGGCCGCGGTCGAGCCGCTGGTCGGTCTCGTGCTGGCAGAAGTTCTTCCAGGCGGCGATCCCGTCGGCCAGCGCGACCAGGATGACCTCCTCCTGGGTCCCGTCGGGCTCCCGGACGGTGAACAGGTAGCTGCCGTCCTCGGGGACGTCGTCGGTCGCGGCGACGAGCGTCGGCGACATGGCCACGGGTCGGCCCCGAAACGCCTTAAGCGTACCAGACCGGAACCTTGAGGGCGGCCCGCCCTATACGGGATACCAGCGATCGAGCGGGTGGGCGCGGCGGCGACGGCACCGAGGGACCCCATGACCGGCGTGAACATCGACAACGTGGTGCTCGTGACGGTGGACTCGCTGCGGGCGGACGCCATCAGTCCCTACGACCCCGACCGCCACACGCCGGAACTGGGGGCCATCGCCGACGACGCCGCGGTGTTCGAGCACGCCTTCGCGAACGGCAACTGGACGCCGTTCGCGTTCCCCGGCATCCTCGCGTCCCGGCCGGTGTTCGCCGACTCGGGCCGCATCGGCGTCGACGAGTCCCGAACGCTCGCCTCCGTCCTGTCGGAGGCGGGCCTCGAGACCGCGGGCTACAACGCCGCCAACGGCTTTTTGACGGACCACTGGGGGTACGACGACGGTTTCGAGCGCTTCGAGCCGTTCGTCGCCGACCTCTCGAACATCTACAGCCGCTACCTGGCCGCCCACCCCACCGTCGAGGCGTGGATCCAGCTGGCGACGTCGCCGTTCCGCCGGCTCGCCGCCCGGCTCCGCGGCGAGGGCGACGACAAGCCGTTCCACGACGCCAGCCGCGGGCTCGACGTCGAGCGGTACGCCACCGAGTTCGTCCAGGAGGCCGACGGCCCCTTCTTCCTGTGGGTCCACTACATGGACGCCCACACGCCCTACACGCCGGCGCCCCGCTACGTCCGGGAGGTCTCCGGCTCCCGGCTCGGCACCCACCGGATGCTCCTGGCGCACACCAAGACCGGGCTCGGCTGGGAGGTCGGCGAGCGGACGCTCGCGGACCTCCGGACGCTCTACCAGGGCGCCGTCCGGCAGGTCGACGCCAGTATCGGGCGGCTGCGCGAGGCGCTGTCGGCCGCCGGCGTCGCCGACGACACCGCCCTCGTCGTCGCCGGCGACCACGGCGAGGAGTTCCAGGAGCACGGCCACCTCGCCCACTACCCGAAGCTGTACGACGAACTCTGCCACGTCCCCCTCATCGTCGACGTGCCCGGCGTCGACGGCGGGCGTGTCGAGGGGGCAGTCGGGCTGGACGCCATCCCGCCGACCGTCTGCGAGGCCGTCGGCGTCGACCCCGACCCGTCCTGGGCCGGCCGGAGCCTCCTGCCCGCCGTCCTGGACGACGAGGCGCCGCCGGACGATCCGGTCGTCTCCGTCACCGTCCGCGGCGAGGAGGTCACCTCCCAACCGATCCCGCGGGCGCTCGAGGACGGCGACCTGCTGGTGAGCGCCCGGACCACGGAGTGGACGTACATCACGAACACCGCGACCGGCGCCGAGGAGCTGTACCACCGGCCCTCCGATCCCGGCCAGGGGTCGAACCGCGCGACGGCCGGCGGCGACGCGGAGACGGCCGCCCTCGAGCGACTCCGGTCGCTCGCCGAGGCCCACGTCGAGTCGCTGACCGGCGCCGCCGACGCCCCGGCCGAGGTGGACAGCGACCTGGAAACGCGGCTGTCTGCGCTCGGCTACCGGTAACGATGGTCCGGCGACTGCTCCGGATGGCCGTCGAGGGGCCGCTGGCCGTCCGGCTCCGCCGGTTCTTCCTCGTCGGCCTCGTCGCCGCCGGCGTCCAGCAGAGCCTCCTGTTCCTGTTCGTCGAGGGTGGCCAACTCAACTACCTGATCGCTGCGGCCATCGCCATCGAGATCACCATCGTCTTCCAGTTCTTCCTGAACAACGTCTGGACCTTCCGCTCGGACCGCAAGACCGAGCGCCTGGCCTACCTCTACGGGCTGGTGAAGACGAACATCGTCCGCGGCTCCGCCATCCCGCTCCAGCTCGGCGCCCTCTACGCGCTCGTGACGTTCGCCTCCCTCCAGTATCTCGTCGCGAACCTGTTCGCCATCGGCGTCACCGGCCTCTACCGGTACGCCCTGGACGCCCAGTGGACCTGGGCCTGACACCGCAGCGCCCGGTCGATTCGATCCGTTCCCGATCGGTTCAGCCGACGTCGCCGATGGGGTCGGCGACCCCGTCGAAGTACCGCTCGGCGAGGTGCTCGGCGGTGCGGAGCGCCAGTGCCTGCCCCGTGTGGGTCGGGTTCGCGCCGCCGACGCCGTTGGCCAGCGCCGAGTGGTCGGCGACGAACAGCCGATCGACGTCGTTGGACTCCCCGCCGGCGTCCAGCACCTTCCCCATCGCCATGGAGGACTGCATGTGCAGGAGGATGGGCGCCGCGTCGGTCCGGTGGACGTGCTCGGCGCCAGCCGCCCGCAGCACCTCGGCGCCGCGCCGCGCGAGCTCGTCCCGCCGGGCGTCGTCGTCCGGGTGGGGCTCCCACTCCACGAGCGGGACGGGCCCGTGCTCGTCGGTGGTCGACTCGTCGACCGAGACGCCGTTCTCCCGACGCGGCCGGTCGTCGGTGTGACAGATCAGCGTCAGCGTCCGTCGGTACTCGGCCATCGTCTCCTTCAACGCGCGGCCCGCAAGTCGGCCGCGTGTGTCCCACGGCTCGCCAGTGGTGTCCCTGTCGAAGTGGAAGTCGCCCTGGCCGGCGGCGTACATCGCCATCGCGGTGATGCCGGGCGCGAACGTGTTGACCGCGAGGCCGCCGACGTCCGGGACGTCGATCCGCGACCCGGCCGCCTGGCCCTGGTGGGGCTCGACGGCGCGCTGGCCGATCAGCTCCTCGAGGGTGTCCGGGTCGAACGTCCCGGCGACGAAGTCGAACCAGTGGGTCGTCAGCCCGCGGCCGACCCAGCCGTCGTCCGGCAGCCCGCTGTTGAGCCACAGCCTGGGCGTCTCCACGCAGCCGGCCGCCAGCACCACGGCGTCGGCGGACACGCGCTCGGTCGTCCCCGCCCAGGTGTCCCGGAACTCGACGCCGGTCGCCTCGACCGTCCCGGGCCCGCCCGCGGTCAGGACGTCGGTGGCGAAGGCGTTCGGCCGGATCTCGACGTGGCCCGTGTCGAAGGCCCGCGGCACCAGCGAGACGTTCGCCGACCGCCGGGCACGCTCGCGGACCGGCGCCCCTCGCGGCTGCGGCCCGCCCTGGTGTTCGTGCATCGCGAGCGTGTCGCCCTCGAACTCGGGGTAGCGGTACTGGCTCCCGTCGGCATCCCGGTCGCCGTTCCCGGCGTCGCCGTCGTCCGGCGCCTCCCCGCCGTCGCGCCGCAGCCGCTCGTCGGGCTGTGGGATCGCGTTCGGGAACGGCCGGTAGCCCTCGCTCGTCACGTTGTAGCCGTCGTTCAACTCGTAGCCCGCCCGGCGGGCGCCCTCGAAGAACGCCTCGGCCTTCGGCGTCGTCGGCGCCGGCTCCACCGGGTGGGTCTCCTCCAACAGCTGGTAGTACGGCACCAACTCGGCGTAGTCGATCGGCCAGTGGGGTTGCTCGTCGACCGCGGTCACGAACGCGCGCGGGTGGTTGGCGTAGTAGTGCTGGGTCGTCCCGCCGACGCCGGACAGCTGGGAGATGAGCGCCTGCTGGGGCACGGTGCGCTGCCAGGGCGGCCGGTCGGCGTCCGCGGGGCCCCACCGGAGCTTCCCGGTGACGGGGTCGTTCATCTCGCCCTCCCGTGCGGTGAACTGCTCGTCGTACAGCGCCCCGGAGAGGTCCGCGGGGTCGCCGGAGGCCTCCCCGCCGGGGGCGTCCCGCGGCGCCGGCCACTCCTCGTTGCCGTAGAACGGCCCGGCCTCCAGGACGAGGACGTCGATGCCCAGCTGGCCGAGCCGCCACGCCAGGGCGGGGCCGTCCCCGCCGGCGCCGACCACCACGACGTCGGTCTCGCGTTCGCGCATCAGTACTCGTTCTCCTCGAAGCCGTCGACCTCGTAGCCGAGCATCACGGGGTAGCCGTCGGCCGGCCCGGGGTAGTCCGCCTGCCGCCAGCCCTGCGAGCGGGCCTCGTCCGGGCCGGCGGTCGCCTCGGAGTAGTAGACGAACTCGACGAGGATCGGCAGCGAGCTGGCGAGGAACTGCACCGTCCCGAGGCTCGCGGAGTCGACCCGCTCGGCCAGCGCCGCGACGACGCCCTCCGCTTCCAGCAGCCGCAGCGCGCGCAGCCGGTCCTCCCGGCCGAGCCGCGAGAACGGGCCGCTCGCGAACGCCGACGACGGCGACTGCAGCCCGTCCTCGGCGCGCCGCCGGACGAGCAGTTCCACAGCGGCCGCGTCCAACAGCGCGGCCACGACCGGCGCCAGCGGCACGGTGTCGCCGGCGACGGCGGCCAGCCCGTGGGCCTCCACGAAGTTGTTCACGCGATCGATCACCGCCGTCTCGAGCCCCACCTCGAGGCCGCCCGGCACGTGCTCCGGGCCACGGGACTCCAGCTCCGGCGTCTCCGGGACGAGCGCGTCGACCAGCGCCGCGAACGTCCCTTGCGTGTAGCTCACCGCCGATCCGCCTCCGCCCACGCGGTGTCCGTCATACCCGTTCCCTGCACTGGGGCCCTCGTCAAGGTTTGGCCGGCGAGCGGGGGCCGGGCCGTGCCGGGCGGACGTCCCCAGGACCTGATACGTCGCCCTCGCGGGGACACCCCCTGAAGGAATTCGTCCCTTAACGTCAGACGCCCGTATTACACCCGTCGATGACTGGAATTAGTTCGGAGACGGGCTCTACACCGAGAATACCGGTTCATACCGGGGGATTGGACGTGTCTTAAATCTTAAGGTAGTTTTAAGTATCGTGCCCATCACTGCCATGCTGTCATGTCCGACAACGACAACGTGGCCGCGGCGTGGTTGGCTGAGCATCCGAAGCTGACCGGCGTCCTGTTCACGATGCTGCTGCTG
>CAZATR010000064.1:3249-13874 GCA_964488035.1 uncultured Natronomonas sp. | reverse complement strand
GCAGGCATGTTCTCACGGTTGGTCCAGAGGTTTTGCTGAGAAACAAACGCCGCTCTCGTGCAGACTACATCCTCTGTATTCGGCAAGCGATTTCCTCCAAGATTCCGGTTATCCGCTTGATTGCTGCTGACTACAGAGCGCGAAGGGAGCACTTACAAATGCCCGATGGCTGGTAGCACGCCGACGCCGGACTCCCGTGTTGGCCTCGTTCCGGGACGGGTATGCCGGGGGCTGGCTTGTGGGTGACGGCGGCGGTCCCGTTGGATCGCCTCGGTCGGTTCGCGCGCGCCGCCCCGCCGCGTGTGACGCTGTGGCTCCTGGCGCGAACGGTGGCCCAATCGCAGACGGGCACCCACCCGCACCCGCTCGCGTCCTATCCCACCGGCTGGCCGCTCCTGGTCGGCGTCACCCTGCTGGCCGCGCTGGGTGAAGCGCGCCTCCAGGTCGCACTCGATCGAACCGTCGAACGCGACGGGCTCGCCACGATCCATCGACCTCCACGTGACTCGCCGGCCCCGTCCCCGCCCCGAGGGGTGTCCGGGCAGGGGCAGCGGGGACCGGCCGCGCGTCCCGACCGGGCGGCAGCCGACGACCGGCACCGCCAGCTGGCGGTCGAGCACGTTGGTTTGTATACGGGCTGGCCGTACTTTTTTGGCCGTGACGGGTGTAGGGTAGCCGGTATGGCCTCGCACGAGGTACACTTGGAAAGTACCGTGGGCGGATTCACGGCGAGTGGCCGGCTGCATACGTTGAGCGTCTGGTTCATCCTGGCGCTCCGGTTGATGATGGGGTTGGCGTTCCTCCAGAGCGGCGTCGACAAGGTACTGTCGGGGAGCTTCAGCGCGGCCGGGTATCTGCAGAACACCCCGCCGGCGAACGGCAGCCCGGTCGCGGATCTGTTCGTCACGATGGGGAACACCCCGTGGTTCGTGGACCTGGTCGACATCGCCGTGCCGTGGGGCGAAGTCCTCATCGGCCTCGGCCTCCTGGTCGGCTGTCTGACCCGGCTGGCGGCGTTCTGGGGCGCCTTCATGATGCTGTTGTTCTACCTCGGGAACTGGGACATCGGCCACGGCTACATCAACGGCGACTTCGCGTACATGCTCGTGTTCCTGTCGGTCGCCGCCTTCGGCGCCGGCCGCATCCTCGGCCTCGACGCCTACATCGAACAGTACGAGGTCGGCGGCGAGCCACTCGTCGAACGCTACCCGTGGACCCGGTACCTCCTCGGCTGACACCTGCGGCCTCGAGTGTCCCCTCCGAGGGAGCCTCTCCGAGGAGGTCGGCCGACTACTCACCGGACGCTCGCGGACCGGGAGTGCGCCATCTCCGGAGGGTCCGTTTGCGCAGTACAGCCACGAGAGTGACCGTCGGCCGCGCTGCATCCATGCAAACCCTTTCCGTGGTGTAGGGTGTGCCGGTAATCATGGAGATTCACCCGGGAGTGTTGTTCACCGAGCCACGTGGACACCGGATCGGTCTGTTTTTCGTCTCCTTATCGATCATTTGCCTTCTTGGATGGGTGTACTTCGCGGTCGTGCTCGATGGCCCCCACGTTTTGCTCGTCTTGGGTGTCGCGATCGGGTGCTCCGGGATCGCCGAATCGCTCCCCGCGGACCGGCGACGGGTGGCCGGCGGCCTGCGGGTCGTCGCCGTCGGGATCCTCGTCGGGTTCCTCGGTCTCCTGGCGTTCGCTCCGGACCTGGTGATGGGCTGAGTGCGCGTGGTGTGGGGACCGGCGTCCGGTCCCGCCGTGAAGGTCCCGCGGTGGACCCGTCCGACGTCCGCCGTGAGGACGGCACGCTCGCTCCGCCCGGTCGACCGTCGGCCGCCGTGCCCTCGAGAGCGTCATCGACGATCGAGGTCGCCACGAGGGCTCGGCCGGGCGGGAGGTCCCGCCAGCGGGCGTCGAGCCCGCGTCAGACCGGCTCCAGCCCGGCCTCCTCCCGGAGCGTATCGATGTACGAGCGGAACCCGGTCTCGAGGTCGTACTCGACCGCGTAGCCGAGGTCCCGCCGGGCGGCGGACGTGTCGAGGTTCTGGGTCCAGGGCAACTCGCCCTCGTCGGAGACCTCCAGATCCGCCTCGGGGAGGATGTCGCGGACGGTCTCGGCGGCCTCCCGGACCGTGGCGAGTTCGCCGCGGACGTTGTAGACGCGCCGGCCGAGGTCGGCCTCGGGCGCGAAGACGGCCTTGCGGAACGCCTGGGCGATGTCGCGGGCGTGCTGCCAGTCGATCACCTGGTCGCCGTACGCGACGCTGAACGGCTCGCCGACGGCGGGCTTCTCGACGATGTTCGCGAGGAACGCCGACCCGCCGGTCTCCCGGTACGGGCCGTAGGCGACCGTCGGTCGCAGCCCGACGAGCGAGAGGTCGTAGTCCTCGTGGTACACCGTCGCCTGGTGCTCGTTGTACTCCTTGGTCGCGCCGTACAGCGTGTCGGGGGAGACGAGTTCGTCCTCGTCGACGTACTCGGCGTCGTAGTCGTGTGGCGGGGCGTAGACGGCGGCGCTTGAGGCCCACGCGACCCGCTCGACCTGGTCGTCGAGCGTCCGCGCCGCCTCGAGGACGTTGTTCGTCCCGGCGACGTTCACGTCCAGCGCCGCCCGCGGGTTCTCCCGGGCGCCGTTCGTCAACAGCGCCGCGAGGTGGACGACGTGGGTCGCGCCCGTCTCCTTGACCGCCCTGACGACGTCGGTCGCCTCGGAGACGTCGCCGCGCCGGATGGTGACGTCGTCGGCGACCCCGAGCTTCGAGAGGACCCGGTCGTCCGTCGAGCGGTCGTAGGCGACCACGTCGTGGCCGGCCGCGACGAGGTCCTCGGCGACGTAGGAGCCGAGAAATCCGGTGCCGCCGGTGACGAGTACCGTGTGCGATGCCATGGGTCGATCCTGGCCCCGGACCGACCAAAAACTTGCCGCACCCGACGTCCCGCCCGGTGGTGTCGCCCCGTGACGCTACTCGTGCAGGCCGCCGATCGATTCGTAGAACGACGACTGCAGCGTGTCGGCCATGTCCTCGTCGCGGTCGATGCGGGCGTCGATCACGAACGGGACGTCCGCGGCCGTGCCCCGCTGGAGGGCGTCGGCCAGCGCCTCGGGCGTGAGCGCCCGCGTCGCCTCGGCGCCGAACGCCTCGGCGGCCGCGACGAAGTCGGTGTCGTGGAACTCCACGCCGGCGATGTCGCCGTCGGCGTCCTGCATCTGGCGCACCATCCCGAGGCTCGTGTCGTTGAGGACGACGAACGTCGGGGCGACGCCGTGGTCGACGGCGGTCTCGACGCTGGTCATCGTCATGGCGAACCCGCCGTCGCCCGCGACCCCGACGACGTCGCGGTCGGTCGCGATGGCGGCCGCGACCGCGGCCGGGGTCGCCCAGCCCATGGCGCCGACGCCGCCGCTCCCGAAGTACGTCCGGCGCGCGGGCGTCTGCAGGTAGTTGAGCAGCCAGAAGCGGTTGTTCCCCGAGTCGGCGGTGACGATGGTGTCGGCGTCGACGACGGCCCCGATCTCCTTCGCGGCGCGTTGCGGTTTGATCGGGGTCGCGTCGGCGTCGCAGGCCGGCGCGTGGAACGACTCGCGGGCCTCGGCGGCGCGCTCGTGGGGCCAGTCGCCAGCGGCGGCGTCGCCGTCGGTGGCCGCCGCGGCCACGTCCGCGTCCGCGGGGAGCGCGTCGGCCAGGTCCGCGAGGCTGCGGGCGGCGTCGCCGACGAGCCCGACGTCGGCGGGGTACACCCAGCCGGCGTTGCGGGTGTCGACGTCGGCGTGGACGATGAACTGCTCGTCGGGCCGGATGAACGAGGGCGCCTGCCAGTTGGTGTCCATCGGGTTGAGCCGCGAGCCGGCGACCAGCAGGACGTCGGCCTCGGCCACGACCCGGTTGGCGCCCTCGTGGCCGAACGAGCCGATGACGCCGCCGGCGAGGTCGTGGGTCTCCGCGATGGTCGACTTGCCGAGGTAGGAGGTGACGACGACGGCGCCGGCGGCCCGGGCGACGGCCTCGAGTTCGTCGTAGGCGCCGGCGGCGTGGACGCCGTTGCCGGCGATCACGACGGGCCGGTCGGCGTCGGCCAGCGCCTCGGCGGCCGTCGCGACGTCGTCGGCCGTCGGGCGGGCGTCCCAGTTCCGGACCTGATCGCGGCCGTCCCAGACCGGCGGGACGGGGTCGTCGGGCACCGGCTCGGTGACGGCGTCGCCGTCGAGGATCACCGCGGTCGGGCCCGGCCGCCCGGCTGTTGCGTGCTTGAACGCCAGCTGGAGGCTGCGCACCGTCTCCGTCGGCGACCGGGGGAACCAGTGCTCCTTGGTGTAGGCCGACAGCGCCGCCGGCAGGTCCAGGCCGCCGTAGTCGCCGCGGGCCTGCTGGTAGGGCGCCAGCGTGGAGTAGTCGCCGCGCTCGCTGGCCTCCGTGATGACGACCATCGGCGAGGACGCCAGCCGGCCCTCCATCTGGCCGATCGCGCCGAGGCTCCCGATCCAGGGGCCCTGCCCGGCGAGCACGCCCGGGCTGCCGGTCAGGCGGCCGTACAGCTCCGCCATGACGCTGGCCTCCCGCTCGTCGCGCGGCCGGATCAGCTCCACGTCGGAGTCGGGGAGGTGGTCGAACAGTTCGATGACGCGGCCGCCGGGGTAGCCGAACACGTACTCGACGTCCTGGGCCTCGAGTTCCGCGACGAGGCGCGCGGCGGTCCCGGTCATCGAACGCCACCCCGCCGGCGGCGGGGTCCGCGGCGTCGTACCCGACGGCCCGGTGTGGCTTCCAGCGGCGTCATGAACGGATACTGCGTGTTCTCCGGACGGGGAGTTAACCCTTGCCCGCGACCGGCCCGGGGCGACAGCGGTATGCGAGCCCCGGTGGTCGACGCTCGCCGCTGACCGCCACAGCTGGAACCCCTGTGCTGTGCTCGTGTGTCACACACCCGAACCGTTTTGCGTTGTCGCCACCCACGTCGACACCGTCATGGTCTACCAGTCGGTCGCGGCGCGGGACCGCGCGGCGATCCGGGAGCTCCAGCTCGAGCGGCTCCGGACGACGGTCGAACGCGCGTACGAGGCCGTCCCGTTCTACCGGGACCGCCTCGACGACCGCGGGATCGCCCCCGGCGACGTCACCGCCCTCGATGCCGTCCGGGAGCTCCCGATGACGACGAAGGAGGACTTCCGGGACGAGTACCCCGACGGCCTCTTCGCCGTCGACGACGCGGCGGTCCGCCGGATCCACGCCTCCTCCGGCACGACCGGCAAGCCGAAGATCGTGGCCTACACCGACGACGACCTGGCCGTCTGGCGGACGGTCATGGCCCGCTCGCTTGCGGCCGCCGGCGTCCAGCCCGGGGACACCGTCCAGAACGCCTACGGCTACGGCCTGTTCACCGGCGGGCTCGGCCTCCACGACGGCGTCGAGGAACTCGGCGCGACGGTCATCCCGACCGGGAGCGGCGGCACTCGACGACAGGTCGAGCTGATGGCCGACCTCGGCAGCGACGTCCTCGCTTGCACGCCGTCCTACGCGCTGTACTTCGCGGAGACGGCCGCCGAGATGGGGTACGACCCCGCCGCGCTCCCGGTGTCGACGGTGATCTTCGGCGCCGAGCCGTGCACCGATCCGATGCGCGGGGCGATCGAGGCCCGGCTGGACGCAACCGGGGTCGACCTCTACGGGCTCTCGGAGATCATCGGGCCCGGGGTCTCCATCGAGTGCCACGAGGCCCAGACCGGCCTCCACGTCTGGGAGGACCACTTCTACCCCGAGGTCGTCGATCCCGACACCGGCGAGCCCCTGGAGGCGGGCGCGGAGGGCGAACTCGTCCTCACGACACTGACCAAGGCGGCCCTCCCCGTTCTCCGGTACCGCACCGGCGACCTGACCACCCTCGAGTACGACGAGTGTGCCTGCGGCCGGACGATGGTCCGGATGGACAACGTCACCGGCCGGACCGACGACCTGCTGGTCGTCCGCGGCCTCAACGTCTACCCGAGCGAGGTCGAGGCCGTCGTTCTCGACCTCGACCGCGTCGCACCGCACTACCGGATCGACCTCCGCACGGACGGCAGCATGGACGTCTTCGAGCTCACCGTCGAGACCGAATCCAGAGCGGCCAGCGACGACCCCGCGCTCCGCGAGGAGATCACCACGCGGCTGCGGAACGTGCTCGCGTTCGAGCCGGACGCGGTCGAGCTGGTCCCGCCCGGCACCATCGAGCGGACCGAGGTCGGGAAGGTCCAGCGGGTCCACGACCACCGCTGACCGGGCGACACGCCGCCTTGCGGTCGGTCGTACCGTCGGTCAGTCGGGTCGATACACCCGCCCGCGGAACGTCGCGATCCGGTCGTCGGCCTCGTTCGTTATCACGACCGCGTACTCGGCCGTCCTGTCGGCGAGGTGGGTCTCCTCGGCCGTCGCCGACAGGGTCTCGCCGACCTCGACGGCCGCCAGGTAGGAGACGTTCGTCTCCAGAGCCAGCGCCGTCTCGCCGTGGGAGTTCGACGCGGCGGCGAAGGCCGCGTCCGCCAGCGAGTAGACGGCGCCGCCGTGTGGCGTCCCGTGGAAGTTCAGGAGGTCCTCGGTAACCGTCAGCCTCGTCCGGGCGACGCCCGGCTCGAGCTCGAGGAGCTCGATCCCCAGGGTCTCACAGTACGGGTCGGATTCGATACGGGCCCGGGTCGCGTCGGCGACGTCGGTCATGGGACGCCTCTGGTGGCCCGGCCCGGAAAACCCTCGGGGCTCGCGTCCGGCCGCGGTCAGCCGAACCGCTCGAACGGCTGTTCGCAGTCGCGACAGAAATGCATCGAGCGGCAGAGCGACGGGCCCTTCGGGTGCTCGCGGTCGGTGTTCTCCGAGCCGCAGTACGGGCACTCGGCGGATTCGAACCCGCCGGACGTCTCGACGCTTGGATCTCGGCGCATGGTTACACGCTCAACCCGAACTCGCGGAGCGATTCCCTGCCGTGCTCGGTGACCATGTCGACCGTCCAGCCGGGCGACCAGACGACGGTGACGTCGACCTCGTCGACGCCGTCGACGTCGCGCACGGCCCGGGTGACCTCGCTGATGAGCATGTCGCGGGCGGGACACCCGGTGTAGGTCAGCGTCATCTCGACCGCCGCGGTCCCGTCGACGACCTCGACGCCGTAGATGAGCCCGAGGTCGACGATGGAGACCGGCATCTCGGGGTCCTCCACCCGGTAGAGTGCCTGCCAGACGCGGCGCTCGACGCCGGTCGCGCCAGCCCCGGTGGCCGGCACCTCGCCGTCGGTCCCCTCCGTCTCGGCGTACGCCAGATCCGGGTCGGTCTCGTAGCTGGTGTAGCCACACGCGGTCGCCGCGTCGCCGCGGTCGGGCCGCTCGTACTCGCTACTCATCGTCCACCATGATCCGGGTCGCGTGGTCGCGTTCGAGTTCGTCGTAGGTCTCGGTCATCTCCGCGAACAGCGTCGGCCAGTGGTCGGTGTGGTCGCCGTCCCGGCCGACGTGGGCCGGCAGGTCCGCCGGCGACACGTGGCCATCGGAGCCCTCGGGCAGCTCGAGGGCCGGGGCCTCGAGGCCGACCGTGTCGAGGAACGACTCGACGCGGTCGTGCCAGGCCTCGCGGAGCTCGACCAGCGGCTCGTCGCGGACGCCCATCTCGACGATCCGATCCTCGGTGTCCTCGTCGATCGGTTCGAACAGCGTGAGCGCGTGGGGGTACAGCCGGTCGAGGGCGGCCTGGAGCCGCTCGTGGCCGTCCGCGTCGTCGGTCAACCGCTCGAGCCAGCGCTCGGCGTACTCGAGGTGGTACTCCTCCTCGGCCAGCACCTTGCCGACGCGGTCACGGATCGGGGCGAACGACGAGCCCTCCATGGCGCGCAGGCGTTCGTCCTCGGCGACGTCGTAGAGGTACGCCCGGACGACGGCGTCGGCCCAGTCGCCCTCCGCGAACGGCTGCTCGACGAGGGTGCTGTGCCGGAAGTCCCCGGCGTCGCGCTCCCAGATGAGGTCGGTCTCGTCGTAGCCGAACCGCGCCAGGACCTGGTACCAGAGGCGGCCGTGGCCGAGTTCGTCCTGGGCGATGTTCGAAAGCGAGATGTCGGACTCGAGCGTCGGCGCGCGGACCTGCCACTCGGTGTAGCGCTCGGCGGCGACGAGTTCGTCGTCGGCCAGCCGAAAGAGGAGGGCCTCGACGGCCGCGGCCTCCTCGTCCGAGAGGTCCCCGATGCCGGCGTAGGTCGGCTCTTCGACCGTCGCCATCAGAGCTCACCCCGCCTGCGTTCGGCCTCGGTCTGCTCCTTTTCGGAGGCCTCGACCTCCTCGGCGGCCGGTTCGACGTTGTACGTCTGGGCGAACCGGTAGGACTTGTCCGTCGTGCCGCCGAACGCGGCGTCCTCGGTGTCGACCTCGCCGATCTCGTCCTGCGGAACGACCCAGAGGCTGTTGGTCGGCTTGCGCCGGCCGTGCTGGACCTCCGCGAACAAAAGCGCCAGCTCCCGGTCCGGTGCGTGGACGTTCCCGCAGTGGGTGTGGTAGTCGCCGGCGGCCTCCTGGCGGAACACTTCCCAGATCATGGTCAGTCGGCCGCCCGGCCGGCGTAGGTACCCCCGCTGTGGGTCTCGTAGTCGTCGAGGGCGTCGCGCACCCACTCGACGGCCTCCTGGGCCCGCTTGCGGGCGTCGATCTGGCCGCGGCCGGGCTCGTAGTCGTTCTTCGCGATCGAGAAGAACTCGTCCCAGTCGAGGTCGTCCTCGACGACGTCGTAGGTGCCGTCGCCGTTCTCGCGGATGCGTGGCTCGTCGGGGACCTCGAGGCCGTACGTCCGGGCCTTCGGGAGGTAGGAGTTGAGGAAGGCGTTCCGGAGGTCGTCGTTGGTCATCGTCTTCAGTCCGACGTCGGCGGCGAAGTCGTGGTGTGTCGACTGGTCGTCCGTCGGCCCGAAGAACTGGAGGATGCGGGGCCACCACTCCTCGAAGGCCTCCTGGGTCAGCCGCTGTTCCTTCCGGCTGCCGTTCATCAGCTCCGAGAGGATCGATTCGCCGTGCTTGACGTGGAAGCCCTCCTCGAAGCAGACCTTGTCCATGGCGTGGGCGTACGGCTCCCAGCTGGACTGCTTCAGCGTCGCCTGGCGCCGCATCGCGGCGCCGTCGACGAAGAACGCGATCATCGGCGTCTCGACCCACTCGTCCATCGGGTAGTGGAAGCAGTTCAGGAACTTGCCCTCGCCGGCGGCGAGGTCCGCCAGCATCTCCTCGCGGGTCTTGACGCCGAGCGATTCGGCGGCGCGGTACAGCAGCTGACCGTGCCCGATCTCGTCCTGGACCTTGGCGCTGAACGCCATCTTCCGCTCCAGGCTCGGCGCCGTCCGGATGAACGGCCGCTCCAGATACGCGCCCATGATCTCGCTGTTGGCGTGGAACTCCAGCATCCGCGTCGCCGCCTCGCGGTACTCCGCCGGCAGGTCGTCAGTGGGACCGAACGCCCGGGGGCCCGCCCGCTCTTTGGTCTCCTCGACGTCCATAGCTATACCCCGACGTTTGTGGCGCCGTGCCATACCCATTATGCAGTCCATAGGCTGGTCTTATAAGTTATCGTCGCGTAGGGCGGGCGATGATCGACGAGTGCCTGATGGCCGAGTTCCGGATCGAGGGCGACGACTGCCCGCTCGCAGCGGCCACGCGACAGGTCGGGGTGACCGTCGACGCCGCCCCGCCGCTGCTGCGCGCGGACGGCAACGTCCTCCTGCGGTTCAGCGCCCCGTCCGAGGACGATCTGGCGGCCGCCCTGGCGGCCGACGACCGGGTCCGGTACCTCTACCGCGCCCGCACCGAGGACCGCCACACCTACCGCTGTCTCTCGTTGCATCCCTGCGTCGTCCACGAACTCATCGACACCGGCCTCCTCGTCGAGTCGCTGACCTACACCGAGGGCCACGTCGTGCTCCGGGGCGCCGTCGTCGGCTACGACGTGCTGCGGGACGTCCTCGAGACCGCGGGCCGGACCGTCGGCATCACCCTCGAGCGCGTCTACGCGATGCGGCCCGAAGACGACGACCCGATCGAGACCCGCTGGGACCTCACGCCCGCCCAGGCCGAGAGCCTCCGGACGGCGCTGGCGATGGGCTACTTCGGCGTCCCCCGCGGGGCGACCGCCACCGACGTCGCCGACGCCCTCGACATCAGCAAGACCGCCTTCCTCGAGCGCTTCCGGCGTGCGCAAGCGGCCGTCGTCGGCGCGATGTTCCCCGACGTCGACGACCGCGTATGACCGGCTGATGCGGCACGGCAGCGGTGTCCGCCCGACGGCAACTGGTATAAAACGCCGGTTAACTCCGCCACAACCCGTATTCGGTTGGACGGCCGCGATGGGACACCTCAACGGTATTCTGCATGAGTCGGACGTCAGACGGGGGCCGGGACGCACCGCAGTCCTCGACACGCGAGGAGTCCGCCGGCGTCGAGCCGTTCGACCAGCGGTTCGCCTGGACGCCGGAGGGCCGATCCGTCAGCCTGCTCGTGTACCTCGTCCGGGGTGCCCCCTACGCCGTCGTCGCGCTCGGCCTCGCGGCGTTGCTCGTCACCAACGCCGCCGCCATCGGCAGCCTCGGGGATGACGTGACCGCGCCGGAGGTCCCCGAGATCGAGCCGCCCGACATCGACG
>CAZATR010000064.1:0-3149 GCA_964488035.1 uncultured Natronomonas sp. | reverse complement strand
TCCCGATCCGGCGTCGCGGCCGCCGGCGGCCACCCGTCGGGCAGCGCGTCCTCGTCGCGGAGCGTCTGGATGGCGCGGTGGCGGGTGACGGCGATGGTGATGCGGTTCGCGAGCAGGGTGTAGTGGTGGGTGCCGGTGGCCTTCTGGACGAAGTCGGTGGCGCCGGTGGCGAGGGCGTCCTCGGCGAGCGTCTCGCCGCGTTCGCTGGTAAAGAGGATGAACGGCAGCCAGGGGTGCTCGTTGCGCACCGCCGTGCAGAGTTCCAGGCCGGTACACTCGGGCATGTTGTAGTCGCTGACGACGCAGTCGATCGGTTCGTCGTCGATGCGGGCCGGGACGGCGGTCGGGTCGGACTCGCTCCTGACGGTGATGGCGTCGTCGACCTCCTCGAGGAACTCCGCGGTCAGGTCCCGGAGGGCCGGGTCGTCGTCGACGTGGAGCACTTCGACGTCCCCGAAGATCATGGTGCCTCCGGGGCGTGGAACCACGCCGGGGGTGAGAAGACGGTGGTCGTGGGTGCGTGTCGGGGGCTACGCGTCGGCGAGCTCGTCACTGATGGCCTCGTGGCACGCCTCGCACAGCGGGACCTTGTCGTGGTTGGTGTTCCGGACCATGAGCTCGTACTGCTCGGTGTCCGGATCACCGCAGTTGATGCAGTCGCTTCCCATGTCATCGGCTACATCGCCCCCAGGGATAAAACGATGGGTTGTTTCGACGCCGGCCACCGCGAGCCGTCGAACCGCAGTCCGCGGGTTCCGCACGGGAGTCGGTGCCGGCGCCGGCGCCCGGGGTTTATCAGTGGCACGCTCACCCGCCCTCCGCGGCGCCGACGAGGTCGGCGAGCGCCTGGTCGGCGATCTTCCGCTTGATCTCGGTCCGGGTGCCGTCGAAGACGTACCGCTCGACGGTACACCGGGAGCCGCCGGTCCCCCACGGCGCCGCGTACGCGACGCCGATGTAGACCGTTCCGACGGGTTTCTCGGCCGTCCCGCCGGTCGGGCCCGCGATGCCGGTCGTCGCGACGCCCCAGGTGACGCCGGCGCCGTCGCGGGCCCCTCGCGCCATGGCGCGGGCGACGGGGTCGCTCACGGCGCCGGCGTCGTCGAGGCGCTCCCGCGGGACCCCGAGCTCGGCGAGTTTGGCGTCGTTGGTGTAGGTGACGTACGACCGGTCGAAGTAGTCGCTGGCCCCGGGGACGTCGGTGATCCGCGAGCCGACGAGGCCGCCGGTACAGGACTCGGCGGCGGCGACGAACTCGCCCCGGTCGCGGAGCACGTCGCCGACGCGTTCCTCGATGGCCATACCGACGGCACGCGCCCGGGGGCCTTTAACCCTCCCGCCGGGAAGCGATAGACCGACGTGGCTGCCGCCGCGAACGGGGGTATGGACGACTACGACCGGCCGCTGTTCTTCCACATGATGGAGTACGCGGCGGCCGCGGACCGCGACGTGGTCGACATGGTCTCCGGCAACCCCGACTGGGCGGCCCCGGAGGCGCTCCGGGAGGGCCTCCGCGAGTACGCCGGGGCGGACGTCGACGCGTTCCAGTACCCGCCCAGCGAGGGCCTCCGGGCGCTCCGCGAGGCGATCGCGTCACGGCGCGGCGTCGACGTCGACCGCGTCGTCGTGACCAACGGCGCCGGCGAGGCGAACTACCTGGCGATGGCGTGCGCACTCGAGGCCCTGGCCGGCGGGGAGGTGCTGCTCACCGACCCGGTGTACCCGTACTACCAGGGCCGGACGAGGATGCTCGGCGCGACGCCGCGGTTCGTCGCCGCCGACCCCGACGGCACCCTGGACCCCGACGCCGTCCGGGCGGCGGCCGGCGACGGGACCGCGGCCATCGTCGTCAACTCGCCGAACAACCCGACCGGCGCGGTGTACGGCCGCGACGTCAAGCGCGAACTGGTCGCCATCGCCGAGGAGTACGACGCGCTGCTGGTCTCGGACGAGGTCTACGACCACTTCGTCTTCGAGGACGGCGCCTTCGCCAGCGCCCTCGAGTTCGACTCCGACCGCGTCGCCGTCACCAACTCCTTCTCGAAGTCGATGGCAATCACGGGGTTCCGCGTCGGCTACGCGGTGGTCCCGGACCGGCTGGTGGACGCCGTCCGGACCCGGCACATGCTCGTCAACGTCGCCGGCTCCCGACCGGCCCAGCACGCGGTGCTGCGGGCGCTCCGTGAGACGCCGGCGGAGTACTACGAACGGAACCGGCGGCTGCTCGCGGAGCGGATCGACGCCTTCTGTGCGGCCCTGGACGAGGCGGGCGCCGAGTACACCCGACCGCGCGGGAGCTTCTACGTGATGGCGCGGTTCGACGGCTATCCCGGGACGCTCGCCAACGCCGAGCGACTCGTCGACGGGGCGGGCGTCGCCGGCATGCCGGGCGAGGCGTTCGGCGAGTCCCGCGAGGCGTGGCTCCGGTTCGCGCTGGTAACCCCGCGCGCCGAGGCGGCGGCCGACCGGCTGGCGAGCTACTTCGCGTAGCGCGGCCCGACGGGGCGGCGTCGGACTCGCGGCGCGGCCAGTGCCGCGGCCGGTCGGTCCGGTGCGACCGACGACGTCCGGGCCATCCGGCCCCGGCGTCCGACGTGCATCCTCGAACGAGCGTTCCTGGCGGGACAGCCGGCATCGACGGGTACACAAGCCCGGCTCCACCATCCCGGGGTATGAGCGAGCTGACCGTCGAGCCGGTCGAATCGGTCGAATCGGTCGAGTCGGTGGGCGAGGCGGCGGTTCCGGCGGGCGTCGACGCCCCGGAGTACGTCCTCTACGGCGGGAAGGGCGGCGTCGGCAAGACCACGTGTGCGGCGGCGACGGCGCTGGCCAGCGCCCGCGGCGGCACCGCGACGCTGGTGCTGTCGACGGACCCGGCCCACTCGCTGTCGGACACCCTCGAGACGGACGTCCCCGCCGAGCCGACCCGGATCCGGGAGGCGGACCCGCTGTGGGCGGCCGAGATCGACCCGGAAGCGGCCACCGGCGGCCCGTTCGCCGCCGGGGCGGACGCGGCCGGTGACGGGGTCGACGACGGAACGACGGCCGGTGGCGGAGCCGGAGCCGGAGCCGGAGACATGGGGCTCGGCGGGACGGGCGAGCTGCTCGGCGGGGGCGAACACCCGCTCGCCGGTGGCGCGATGCCGGGC
>CAZATR010000063.1:0-14094 GCA_964488035.1 uncultured Natronomonas sp. | reverse complement strand
TCCACCTCGGCGGCGTTGACCGCGATGTCCTTGGAGGCGCGGTCGTGCTCGATGGCGTAGATGTTCGTGCGGTGCTCGGCCAGCAGGTCGACGAGGTCCTGGAGGGCGCCGGGGCGGTCCTTCAGCACGGTCCGGATGCGGAGGAACCGGCCGCGCTCGACGAGGCCGCGGCGGATCACGTTCGTGAGGACGTTGAGGTCGATGTTGCCGCCGCAGAGCGCGGGCACGATGGTCTCGCCCTCGCCGTAGTCGAACCGCTCCTCGACCAGCGCGGCCAGTGGGACCGCGCCGGCGCCCTCGACCAGGGTCTTCGAGCGCTCCAGGAGCGACGTCACGGCGTTGGCGATCTCGGCGTCGGTGACGGTGACGACCTCGTCGACGCGCTCCCGGATGACCTCGAACGGCCGGTCGCCGACGCTGCGGGTGGCGATGCCGTCGGCGATCGTGTCGACGGACTCGCGCTCGACGATCCGGCCCTTCTCGAGGGAGTCGGCGACGCTGGAGGCGCCCTCGGCCTGCACGCCGACGACGCGGGCGTCCGTCTCCGCCGTCACCGCGGTGGCGATCCCGGAGATGAGGCCGCCGCCACCGATCGCGACGACGACGGTGTCGACCGCGGGGCACTGCTCGACGATCTCGAGGCCGATGGTCCCCTGGCCGGCCATCACGGCGGGGTCGTCGAAGGCGTGGACGTACGTCGCGCCGGTCTCGCTCCCGATCTCGTGGGCGCGGTCGGCGGCGGCCGCGTAGTCGACGCCGTGGAGCTCGACCGTGCCGCCGTAGGTCCGGGTGGCCTTGATCTTCGAGATCGGGGCGTACTCCGGCATCACGATGGTGGCGTCGACGCCGATGCGGCTTGCGGCGAGCGCGACGCCCTGGGCGTGGTTGCCGGCGCTGGCGGTCACGACGCCGTCGGCGCGCTCGCCCTCGCTCAGCTGGGCGATCTTGTTCGTCGCCCCGCGGATCTTGAACGAGCCGGTCCGCTGGAAGTTCTCCAGTTTCAGGTGGACGTCCGCCCCGGACCACGTCGAGAAGGTGTGGGAGTACTCGAGCGGCGTGACCCGTGCGGTCTCGTCGACGCGGTCCCGCGCCGCGCGGACGTCCGCGAGTTCGAGCATGGCCCGGCGTACTCGCGGCGCCGACGTAGGCCTTCCGGGCGGCCGGTCGTCACGGGTCGATGGGCGGGCGGCCGGTCGTCACGGGTCGATGGGCGGGCGGCCGGTCGTCACGGGCCGGTGGGCGAGTCGCCAGTCTCGGGCGCCGTCGCTGTCGGGTCTGCATCACGGAAGGGGAAGGAGCGTGTGCATCCGGTCGTCGGAGCGCCGGAAACATAAACCCCGGGCACGCGGAACGGAAGTGAAACCGCATGCAAGCGATGGGGTATTGCGGGCGTCGGACGGTGGTTCGACGGGCGACGGACGGGGAGATCGGGGCGTCGACGAGGGGTCGGTGGGGGTGGTGAGCCCGACCGAGTGACGGTGTCGGGGGATCGCCGGCGTCAGAGGTCCGACGACTCGAACCGGAGGTAGCCGACCACGAGCGGCAGGACGATCCACAGCGCCAGCACGACGAACCCGAACCAGGGCTCGAGGTAGAAGGCGTCGACGTTGGCCTGGGCGGTCTCCTGCTGGTCGGAGACGCGGCGGAGCAGCCACCTGGTGGACTGTCGCCAGCCGGCCATCGGGTTCACGATCGTCAGGACCTCGACCCACTCCGGCGCCTGGCTCCCCGGAGCGAAGTCGGGCGTCTCGAAGCCGTTGGCGACGTAGCGGATGAGGAAGATGACGCCCTGCCAGGCGAACTGGAACAGCACGAAGAAGCCGAACGCACCGATGGCGGCCGCGAACGTCGATTCCGAGAACGCCGAGATGCTGACCGCGATGCTGACGAAGACGATGGCGAGCAGGAGGGCGGCCAGCATGAACACCAGGATCGTCTCGACCGGGATGTCACCGTCGAAGGTGACCGCGGCTGCGAGCAGCATCGAGATGAACCCGATGACGACGGCGACGCTGACGACGGCCGAGCGGCCGATGAACTTCCCGATGACGACGTCGAGCCGCGAGTTCGGCAGCGAGAGCAGCACCTTCAGGCTCCCGCTGGCTCGTTCGCCGGCGATGGCGCGATAGGCGATACCGAGCGAGACGAGCGGCACGAACACCGCGGTCCCGCCGAGCATGACCGTCAGGATGAGGGCGACGACGGTCCCGCTCTGGAGGCCGACGGCGTTGCCGAGGGCGATCCCGCCGCCGGTGAAGGCGACGAACAGCACCGCGACGACGATCATCAGGCGGGACCGGATGGCGTCCCGGAAGTCCTTCTCGGCGACGGCGCGGATGCTCATGCCTCACCCTCCGTGTAGGCGGCGAACAGATCCTCGAGCGGCGCCTCCTCCGTCGAGAAGTCCGAGACGGTCGCGCCCATCCCCTCGAGTTCGTCGATGACGGTGGTCTTGGCGTCGTCGCGGCAGCCGACGCGAAGGGTGTTCCCGTCGACGCCGACGCTGTCGATGCCGTCGAGGCTCTTCAGCCGGTGGGCGGCGTCGTCGGGGACGGCGTCGACCTCGACGACGAGCGTCGAGCCGCCGCCGACGTTGTCCCGGAGCCCTTCGATGCTGTCGACGGCGACCAGTTCGCCGTCGCGGATGATGCCGACGCGGTCGCAGACGGCCTCGACCTGGCCGAGGATGTGCGAGGAGAAGAAGACGGTGGTGCCCTCGGCGGCCTCGGCCTCGACGATCCCGCGGAGCTCGCGGGCGCCGTTCGGGTCCAGCCCGGAGGTCGGCTCGTCGAGGATGAGCAGCTCCGGGTCGCCGACGAGCGCGATCGCCAGGGCGAGCCGCTGTTTCATCCCGGTGGAGAACCCGCCGGCCTTCCGGTCGATGGCGTCCTCGAGGCCGACGCGTTCGAGCAGCGGATAGGGGTCCTGGTCGGCGTCCTTCGACTCGATCGCAAAGCGGAGGTGCTCGCGGGCCGTCAGGCGCTTGTAGAGCTCGAAGCCCTCCGGGAGCACGCCGGTGCGTTCCCGGACGGCGACGGTGTTCTCGCGGGCGTCGTAGTCCAGGACGCGGACGTCGCCCTGGTCGGCCCGGACGAAGTCCAGCAGGATGTTGATCGTGGTTGACTTGCCGGCGCCGTTCGGGCCGAGGAAGCCGAACACCTCGCCCTCCTCGACGTCGAGGTCGACGCCGCGCAACGCTCGCACGTTGCCGAACGATTTGTGGACGTCTTCGATCTCGATGGCGGCCATGTCGCTTCCGGGTTCAGACCGACGGATTATATGCCTTGAGGCTTTCCTGCGGTGTGCTAGATGGGCGCATCCGGGTCGTGGGCGTCCCGGACGCGGTCGGCCTCCATGGCGTACCGCTCCCGGGTGTCGGCGTCCTCGACCGGCGCCAGGTCGTCGGGATCGGCCTCGGTGGCGGCCGTGACGGTCGTCCGGTCCAGCATCGAGGCCGCGAGCTCCTTGCGGAGCGCGCGCTCGCCGTCCGGCGTCGCGTACACCAGCACGACCAGGTCGCGGTCGGTGTAGGTCCGTTCGACCAGCCAGCACCGGACGGGCTCGCTCATCGGTCCCCGACCGCGATCACCGTCGGTCACTCTCCAGCTCGATGTCAGCCCCGGAGAGTACCTCGCGGGCCGCTTCGCGTTTCTCCTGGTGGCCCTCGAGGAACTCGGCCATCAGCTCGGCCGCCTGCTCCTTGCAGTCCCCACAGAGGCGCTCGCCCGTCGCGCACTCCTCGTACACCCGGGCGGCGAAGTCGTCGTCGCCCTCGGCCAGCAGGTAGGCGTACAGCTCGTAGACCGGGCACTCGTCGGGCTCGCCGCCGAGCTCGCGCTGCTTCTCGGCGGTCTCGCGGCCGCCCGTCGTCGCGGCTTTCACCTTGTCGTAGCCGTCCGCCGGGTCGTCGAGGAGGCTGATGTGGGAGGCCGGGACCGACGAGGACATCTTCCCGCCGGTGAGCCCGGTCATGAACCGGTGGTAGATCGACGACGGCGGCAGGAACCCGTAGCCGCCGTGCTCGACCTCGATCTCGCGGGCGAGCGCCTCGGCGGCCTCGCGGTCCAGCCCGAAGGCGTCGACGTGGCCCTCGTAGACCCGCTTCTCGCCGTCGACGGCGTCGATCAGCGCCTCGAACGCCTCGTCGGTCGCGTTCCGGGCCATGAACCGGACGCGCGGCCTGAGCGGCTCCTTCCCGCCGGCCTCCAGCGTCTCGACGGCGTCCCACAGTCCCGGGAGGTCCGGTGACTCCTCCTCGAGCCACTCGGCGGCCTCGACGCACCGGACGTCGGCGTCGTCGCCGGCGTCAGCGCCGTCGGCCAGCGATTCGTAGGCCAGCGCGACGACCGCGCGCTCGTCGGGCTCGAGCTCGAAGCTCGCGAACGCCTCGGTCACCTTGAAGTACCGCATCCGGCCCGCCAGGTCCCGTGAGAGCCGCACGTGGGGGTCCTGATCCGGCCCGACCGGGATCACGGTCGGTTTCGGCTCGTCGAGCTGCGGGTAGAGGATGTCGGCCATCTGGGTGACGACCGACTGCATGTAGCTGACCTCGGTCTCGCCGTCGAAGTCGTAGATCGCGCCGAGCTCCGAGAAGTTCGCCTTCGTGCCGAGCTCGAACGCGAGGTCCTGGACCTCCCGGTTCGTCGACTGCCGGTAGACCTCGCCCTCCTCGACGTCGAACCCGAGGGCGATGAGCGAGAGCAGGTAGCTCTCGGTGTGCTCGTCGATCTCGTCCCACGACAGGCCCCGGGCGGCGTGGGCCTCCAGGTCGGCGATGAGGCCGTAGGCGTCGCCGCCCTGCGCCTGGTGCCAGATCAGCTCGTCGAACACGAGCTTGTGACCGATGTGCGGGTCGCCGGTCGGCATGAAGCCCGACAGCGCGGCGAACGGCTCGTCGTTCCGCATCGCCTCGGCGACGGGCCGGTAGTCCCGGTGGCCGAAGATGACGCCGCGGCGCATCAGGTAGTGCGGCGTCGGCACCGCGGCGAGGACGTCGTCGAACTCCTCGATGCCGAACTCCTCGAACAGCTTCCGGTAGTCCGCCACGGTCGCGTCGCCCCAGGGGTCCAGCGCCACGTCGTCGGCGCCGGCTGCATCCGCACCGCCGTCCGTCAGCGGGGTGCCGGCAGCGTTCCCGGGGACCTCGGCCACATCGCCATCGAGGTCGGCGCCCTCGCCGTCGGCGCCGGCGGCTGCTGGCGGCGTCTCGGACGGCTTCCCGTCGGCGTCGCCGTCCGGGCGGGCTCGCCCGTCGCCGGTGTCGCGCGTCATTGAATGGCGAACCCTCGGCCCGTGAGACGCAAAAAGCGTTCGTTTCCACGGATCGACGTCGAGGCGCCCGAGGCGACCGCCACGGGTCGGGGTCAGGGCGTCAGCCGACCCACGGCGACCCACGCGACCGCGTCGCCGTCGACCAGGGCGAACACCATCCGCTTGCGGACGCCGTGGGCGAGCCGGACGTCCAGCGCCAGTTCCCGGGGCGACCGCTCGCTGTCAGCCGGCAGCACGCGGACGAGCAGTTCGGAGTGGCCGAGCTCGTCGACGTGCTCGACGTCGGCGTAGGTGCGGAAGTCCGCGCCGAACTTGAAGCCGGTCTTGGGGACGACGCCGCGCTCGCGGAGCGCCCGATAGACCGCGAGCCGGCGGTCGAACCGCTCACCTTCGACGGCGCGACCCCGTTCCCGAACCGCCGCCGCGCCGCCGTCGACGGCGAGGTCACCCACCGCGGCGAGGTGGGCCGCCTCGAGCAGCGAGAGCTGGAGCGTCTCGCCGGCGCCGTCCATCCGCTGGCCGTAGAACCCCCGCTCGTACAGCGCCGCCGGCGGGTCCGGACACAGCACGCGGTCGTCCAGGAGCACGCCGGCGGCGGGGTCGGCGAGCACGAGGTCGTTCGAGCCGGACGGATCCAGCCGTTCGGTCTCGAGGTACGTGATCTCGCTCTCCTCGTCGACGACCGCCAGCACGACGCCGCCGAGACCGGACAGCTCGACGTCGGCGCGCTCGTCGACCACGCGGACGCGGTACTCGACGCTGCCGTCCCAGGGCCCGTCCCCGCGCGGGTGGACGACGAAATCGACGCCGGCGGGCGCCTCGACCCACGCCTCGCGGGCCGGCGAGACGTAGAACCCGCGCTCCCGCAGGTCGCGGTAGACGAGGAACGGCACCACGCTGTCGGCGTTGTCGGCGAGGAACGCGCCGAAGCCCCGGCCGTCGACCGCGTCGAGGTCGCCGCGGAACAGCAGGTGGGCGGCCTCCACGACCGAGAGGACGACGCCGTCGCCGTCCGGCCGGCCGTAGCCGCTGGAGTCGTAGAAGCGCTCGCGGGCGTTCCCGCCGACCGCCACGACGCCGCCGCGCTGGTGGCTCTCCATCGTCCCCGTCTCGCGGACGCTGGCGTATAGCCGCTACGGTCGCCCACCAACCGGCCCGCTCGGGGCGGCCGCCACCCACAGGATTATGCGAGCCCCGGAACGACCGGATCGCATGGGGCGGGTGTACACGGGGCGGAAAGGGCGGGCCATCGGGACCGCCGGTGGTCTGCTGATGCTCACGACCGGCGTCGGGATGTACGTGTTCATGGGCGCGACGGCGTCGAACGTCCCGCTTCCAGCGGTCCTGGTCGCCGCCATCCACGGCCTCGCGCCCGGCCTGGAGCAGGCGGCCGGCCAGCGGATGCCGCTCGTCATGGTGGCGCTCTTCGGGGCGACGAGCCTGGTGTTGACGGCCGTCGGCCTCCGGAACGTCGTCGAGGCGCTCGTCAAGGACGACTACTCCATCAGGGTCACCTGACCCTGCGAGTGACCCACGCAGGCCCCCGCGGGAGAGCCGGCGGTCAGGCCGCACACCCGGTGTCGAGACACCGCTTCCCGCTCGCGGTTTCGAACCTCGGGAGCCCACAGTCACACTCGTCGACGATGGTCCCGTCGGGGATGCCGAACCCGGTGTCGCAGTCCGGGTAGTGCTCACAGCCGGCGATGATGGTGTTTCGCTGGAGGATCTGCAGGTCCCCGCCGCACTCGGGACAGGTCCACTCGCGGTCGAAGCGGGCCTCGACGGCGTCGAACAGCGAGTCACACCGGTAGTCGACACACAGTTCGAACGGCTCGCCGCGCTCGACGCGGATCGTCGGGAGGCCGCAGTCGTCGCAGGCGTCGTCGAGCACCGTCGCGCCGCCGGGCAGCGAGTGGCGCTCGTCGCACCCGAGACAGGTGACCTCGCCGGTGGCACGGACGAGCGGGCCACCGCAGCGGCAGGTGCCGACCGGCACGCCTGCGTCCGAGGTGTCGTGGTCGGCGACGGTGACCTCGCCCTCGGCCTCGACCTGGAGGGACTCGTCGCCGTCGACCGCGACGAGCCACAGTGGATCCGTGTCGATGGTCAACTCGGCCGGACGGGTGAGCCAGGCGACGGGCTGGTAGCCGTCGGCGTCGTGGACGAGGACGGTGTCGTCGGGCTTCACGAGGACGACCACGCGGCCGCGCTGGGTCGAGGCCCGGCCGCCGCGGGCGCGGACGGTGCAGTCGCCGGCAATGACGCGCGTCGACATGGGGCGTCTGGCCCCGTTTTGGTACTTGAAGTTGCGGCTCGACTAAACTGGCCGGCTATCCACGCCGGAACCATCACGTGGTCCCCGGGTCATCCAGGGACATGAACGAGTACGGCGCCTACCGGGCGGCCTTCGACGGCCGGGAGCTGCCGGCGGCGTTCCTCGACCTGCCCGCGTTCGAGGCCAACGTGGAGCAGACCGCCGACCGCACCGACGGCGTCCCGGTCCGGGTCGCCTCCAAGTCGGTGCGGTGTGCGGCGGTCCTTGAGCGCATCCTCGCCGAGGACGGGTTCGAGGGCCTGATGTGCTACACGGGCCACGAGGCGGTCGACCTGGCCGAGGACGGTTTCGAGGACATGCTGGTCGCCTACCCCGTGCTGGGCGCGGCCGAGCTTGAACGGGTGGCCGACGCGGTCGCCGACGGCCACCGCATCGTCCCGATGGTCGACTCCGTAGAACACGTCCAGCGGGCCGGCGCGGCCGCGGCCGCGGCCGGCGCCGACGTCCCCCTCTGTATCGACCTGGATTGCTCGACGGCACACCTGGGCGTGTACTTCGGCGTGCACCGCTCGCCCGTCCGGACGCCGAGCGAGGCGATGGCCGTCGCCGACGAGATCGCCGAGACGTCGGGCGTCCATCTCTCGGGACTGATGGGCTACGAGGCCCAGCTCGCCGGGCTCCCGGATCGCAACCCTGCCAACGGCGCCGTCGAGAACTTCGCCATCCGGCGGTTCAAGCCCCGCTCGAAGGAGACCGTCCGGGAGCGCCGGCGGGCGGCCGCCGAGGCGCTCGACGACGCGTACGGCCTCGAGTTCGTCAACGGCGGCGGCACCGGCAGCATCGAATCCACCCGCGAGGACCCGTCGGTGACCGAGGTGACCGCGGGCTCGGCCTACTACGCGCCCCGGCAGTTCGACTGGTACGACGACTTCGAATACGAGCCCGCCGCGGGCTACGCCATCGAGGTGACGCGGGAGCCGGCCGACGGCGTCTACACCTGCCGCGGTGGCGGGTACGTCGCCTCCGGCCCGGTCGGCGGCGACAAGGCTCCCATCCCGTGGCTCCCCGACGGGGCGGAGCTGCTCGACACCGAGGGCGCCGGCGAGGTCCAGACGCCGGTTCGCTACGAGGGTTCGGTGGACCTCGCGCCCGGCGACCCCGTGGTGATGCGGCACGGCAAGGCCGGGGAGCTGTGCCGGTTCTTCGGGGAGTTGGCCGTCGTCGACGGCGACGAGGTGGTCGACACCCACCCGACGTACCGCGGGGAGGGGAAATGCTACATCTAGCCGGCGGCGGCTGGGAGAACTGGTCGGGCAGCGTCCGGGCGCGGCCGACCCACGTCCACTACCCCGAGACCGAGGACGACCTGCAGTCGGTCGTTCGGACGGCCGACGACACGCTCCGCGTGGCCGGCGCGGGCCACTCCTTCCCGCCCGTCGCGAAGAGCGACGCCACGTTCGTCTCCCTGGAGCGCTACACGGGCCTCGTCGACGCCGACGCCGACGCGGGCCGGGTGACGGTCCGGGCGGGCACGCCGCTGTCGGCGCTCACGGACGCCCTGGACGAGCACGGCCTGATGCTCGAGAACATGGGTGACATCGACGCCCAGTCGATCGCCGGTGCGCTCTCGACGGGCACCCACGGCACCGGCACCGACTTCGGCGTCATGTCGACCCAGGCGGCCGCGATGCGGCTCGTGACGGCCGACGGCGACGTCCTCGAGCTCGAGGCCGGCGACGACCTGTTCCCGCTGGCGCAGGTGTCGCTGGGCACGCTTGGCGTCGTCAGCACGGTCACGCTCGACGTCGTCCCCGACTACGGCCTCCGCGAGCGGAAGTTCCCGGCCGACGTCGAGGACGTGCTCGCGACCCTCGACGAGTATCGGGGGTACCGGAACTTCGAGTTCTGGTGGTTCCCCCACACCGACACGGCGCTCGTGAAGCTCCACGAGGAGACCGACGCCGCCGGCAGCCCGGGCCGACTCGACGCCCTCGAGGAGCGCATCGAGAACCTCGCCTGGGAGGGCCTCTGTCGCGCCGGCACCCGACTCCGGCTGGCCGCCCCGGCGCTGACCCGGTTCGCCGCCGCGACGTTCTCCGAATCCGAGCGGGTCGGCCCGGCCCGCGATATCTTCCCGACGACACGGGCCGTTCGGTTCAACGAGACCGAGTACGGCGTCGCCCGCGGGGACGCCGTCGAGGCTTTCCGGGACCTCCGCTCGGTCGTCGAGTCCCACGACGCCATGTTCCCTGTCGAGTTCCGCGACGTCGCCGGCGATTCGATCCCGCTGTCGCCGGCGACGGGTCGGGACTCGACGTTCCTCGCGGTCCACGCCTACCACCGCCGCGACTGGGAGCCGCTCGTCCGGGACGCCGAGGCCGTCTTCGACCGGTACGACGGCCGACCCCACTGGGGCAAGCACCACACGAAGACCGCGGCCGACTTCGCCGAGCTGTACCCCGACTACGACGCGTTCCGCGACGCCCGCGCCGACCTCGACCCCGCGGGGCTGTTCCTCAACGACCACTTCCGGGACGTTTTCGGCGTGTAGGACGGGGTGCCCGCCTCGACGCCGGCGTGACGCCGGGCTTTTCTACGCGCGGCCCGGAGCGATGCGACATGGATACGCGCGCCAAGCGGGCGGCCGCCGTCGAGGACCTCTCGGGGTTCGACGGGGTCGTGGTCGCCTTCTCCGGCGGCGTCGACTCCGCGGTCGTCGCCGCCCTCGCGGCCGAGGCGCTCGGCGACGACGCCGTCGCCTGCACCGCCAGGAGCGAGACGCTCCCGGACGCGGAACTCGAGGACGCCGCGAGGGTCGCCGACGAGATCGGCATCCGACACGAGATCGTCTCCTTCTCGGAGCTCGACAGCGACGCGTTCGTCGCCAACGACGAGGAGCGCTGCTACCACTGCCGCTCGATGCGGCTCGGTCGGATGTTCGAGACCGCCCGCGAACTCGGCATCGACGTCGTCTGCGACGGCACGAACGCCTCCGACCCCGGCGAGGGCCACCGGCCCGGCCTCCGCGCCGTCGAGGAGTTCGACGCCTACTCGCCGCTCCTCGAGCACGACGTCACCAAAGCGGAGGTCCGCGATATCGCCGACCATTACGGGCTCTCCGTCGCCGACAAGCCCTCCATGGCGTGTCTCTCCTCCCGCATCCCGACCGGGCTCGAGGTCACCGAGGACCGACTCGACCGCGTCGAGACCGCCGAGGCCCTGCTTCGGACCTGGGGCTTCGAGCAGTTCCGTGTCCGGGACCACGACGGCCTCGCCCGAATCGAGGTCGGCGCCGACGAGCTCGAGGCGGCACTCGACCCGGACTTCGCGGCCGCCGCCCGCGAGCACCTGACGGACGCCGGCTTCGACCACGTCACGCTGGACCTGGCGGGCTACCGGACCGGCAGCGTCTCGCCGGAGGGCGAGGCCGCGGGGACGGCGGCACCGCCGGACGCCGACCTCCTGGGCTCGGAGTACCCGACGGACTGATCGCGGCCGACACCACCCCGTGACCGGTGGCCGGGGCTGGCCGTGCGGTCGGGGCCGGCACGGGCTGCCCTTTCAATCCGCCTCCGGTGCAAGGCTGCAGGTACTTTGTGGGTGGCGCCGTTGACATGGGCCACCGTGCGACAGAATAACACGCATTCACGGAGGGAACCGTGAGCAGCGAGCGCCGCCACCGCCCGCGCCTGCTCGCGATGGACACCGGCGGCACGATGACGGACACCTTCGTCGTCGACGACGAGGCGAACTACACGGTCGGGAAGGCCCAGACGACGCCCGACGACGAGTCGGTCTGTACGCGGAACTCCTTCGGCGACGCCCTCGAGAACTGGGGCGTCGACCCGGCGGCGGGCGCCGGCGACCTCGAGGGCATCGTCTACTCCGGCACGGCGATGCTCAACCGGCTGCTCGAGCGGGAGGGGTCGGGCGACATCGGGCTCGTCACGAACGGCGGCATGGAGGACCAGCACCGGTTCGGCCGCGGCATCCAGTCGTGGGCCGACCGGTCCTACGCCGGGCGGCTGCACGCCCGCGAGCACGAGCACCCCGAGCCGCTCGTGCCCCGGGAGAACGTCCGCGGCGTCCGCGGCCGGATGAACATGGCCGGCCTGCCGACGCTCCCGCTGTACGAGGAGGAGGCCTACGAGGCCGTCCACGACCTACTGGACCGCGGCGTCCGCGTCATCTGCGTCTGTCTCGTGTACTCCTACCTCAACGACAGCCACGAACAGAAGGTCAAGGAGATCGCCGAGGAGGTGATGGCCGAGCGCGGCGAGGAGGTCCCGGTGTGGCTGTCCTCGGAGCAGAAGCCGATCCGCGGGGAGGTCCCGCGAATGAACACGCTCGTCATCGAGGCCTACGCCGCCGAGCCGTCCCGCGAACAGCTCTACCAGGTCGACGAGGGGTTCAGTGACCTCGGGTCGGAGGCGCCGGTGCGCGTCCTGACGTCGTCGGGCGGCACCGTGGCGCCGGAGCACGACTGGCTCGCGGACACGATGCTGTCGGGCCCCATCGGCGGCATCTTCGGCGGCGAGTTCGTCGCCGACGAGCTCGGCATCGACAACCTCGTCTGCTCGGACGTCGGCGGCACCTCCTTCGACGTCGGCCTCATCACCGAGGGCCACTACCCGACGCGGTGGGACCAGAGCCTCGCGCAGTTCATGGTCTCCATCCCGATGACAGCGATGGACACCATCGGATCCGGCACCGGCTCCTACGTCCGCGTCGACCGCACGTCCGAGCGCATCGAGGTCGGGCCGGACTCGGCGGGCTACGAGGTCGGGTACTCGAACCGCGACGCCGAGGTCGACACCGTCACCGTCACCGACTGCACGCTCGCTTTGGGCTACCTCAACCCGGACTCGTTCCTCGGCGGCGACATCCCCGTCGACCGCGACCTCGCCGTCGAGGGCATCCGGGAGCAGGTCGCCGAGCCGCTCGGGGAGGACGTCCACGAGACCGCCCGCGGCGTCCTCGACATCGTCGAGCGCGACATGTCCAACGAGCTCCGCGGGCTCATCCTCGGGCTCGGCTACTCGCCGGAGAACTACACCCTCATGAGCTACGGCGGCGGCGGGCCGCTGCACGCCGCCGGCTACAGCCGCGGCCTCGACTTCAAGGACGTCCTCGTCCCCCAGTGGGCGGCGGCGTTCTCGGCGTTCGGCTGTGCGTGTGCCGACCGGGCCTACCGGTACGACCAGTCCGTCGACGAGATCCTCCAGCCGGACTTCTCGAACGCCGCGATGGTCGCCCACTCGATCAACGACACCCTCGAGACGCTGCGGGAGCGAGCCGAGGCCGCATTCGAACGGGACGGCGTCGACGTCGACGACGTCGAGTTCCGCCCGTCGCTCCGCATCCAGTACCTCGGGATGCTCGACGACCTCGAGGTCGACGTCGGCGCGGTGTACGACGCGGCCGAGGGCATCGCGGCCGAGGACGTCGAGACCGTCATCGACCGCTACGAGGCGAAGTTCGACCAGGTGTTCCAGCGCGCCGCCAAGTCCCCGGAGAACGGCTACCAGCTGACGATGGCGATCGGCGTCGGCGTCGCACCCTCGGCGAAACCGACGATCCCGGACGAGCCGCTGCAGGACGAGACGCCGCCCGAGGACGCCCACAAGGGCACCCGCGACATCTACTGGGACGACGCCTGGCACGCGGCGGACCTCTGGCACATGCGCTCGATCGACCCCGGGAACCGCATCGAGGGGCCCGCCGTCGTCGAGGCGCCGGCGACGACCATCCTCGTCCCGCCCGGCTACGAGGCACCGCTCGACGAGAACCGCATCTACCACCTGCGCGAGCAGGGCACGGGAGGCGACCCCCTATGAGCATCGAGAACACGAAGGTCGGCGAGGAGAAACTCGCCGTCACGGAGAAGCTGACGAACGGCGGCGAGATCGGCTGGGACGGCCAGTCGCTGCAGCGGATGCTCGCCGACACCGAACGGCTCACCGAGGACACCGGCCACTACCGCGGCCTCGAGGAGCTCGAACTGAAGGCGGAGAACCGCTTCGAGTACGAGCGGCTCTACTCGCGGCTCCGCGGGGCGCTCGTGTCGGCCCGCGAGACGGCGCTGCACGTCAGCGCCTCGCCCATCGTCCGGGAGATCGGGGAGCTGTGCTTCCAGATCTACACGCCGGAGGGCGACTCCATCGCCGTCTCGACCGGCATCATCGTCCACGTCCACACCGGCTCGCTCGCCATCAAGTGGATGATCGAGCAGGACTACGAGCACGACCGCGGCATCGAGCCCGGCGACGTGTTCTGCAACAACGACAACGACCTCGGGAACGTCCACACGACGGACGTCCACACCATCGTCCCCATCTTCCACGACGGGGAACTGGTGGCGTGGGCCGACGGGGTCACCCACGAGGCCGACATCGGCGGCGCCAGCCAGGGCCACACGAGCATCGTCCACACCTCCCGGTTCGAGGACGGCATCTACGCCACCTGCGAGAAGATCGGCGAGGACGACGAACTGTACCAGGACTGGAAGGTCCGCGGCGAGCGCGCCACGCGGACGCCGATGTACTGGG
>CAZATR010000062.1:0-14165 GCA_964488035.1 uncultured Natronomonas sp. | reverse complement strand
CTCTCGGCCCGTGCAACGAACGGGGAGCGGGCGTTCGAGGGGTTCACGCGCTGGGGGTTCCCATCGGCCCAACGCCCGCACATCATTGATCGCGGAGCCGTCGCGCCAGTGCCGCAAGCCCGAGTCCCGCCGCACCTGCCAGCGCCCCGAGTCCGGCACCGGTGCCGTCGGTCCCGCCGGTCGTCGATCCCGCGTCGGAATCCGTCGACGTCGGCGTCCCCGAGTCCATCGTCGGAAACGTGTAGATAGCCGCCGCACGCTCGGGCCGCTCCGCAGCGAAGTCCCGCCAGCTGCTGGCGACGACGTGGTCGCCGGCGCCCTGGGCGGTCCAGAAGTCCGTCGTCGCGGCGTCCCGCCAGTGTGCGAGCTCGATGGGATCGGTCGGGTCGGCGACGTCGTGGACCTTCACGCCGCCGCGGTACCACGCGGTGTAGAGCCGGTCACCGGCGTAGTCGAAGTTGTGCGAGGTGGTCCAGACGCCGCCGTACGTGGGGTCCGCCGTCGGCGGGGCCTCGATGCGGGCGAGCCGCTCGCCGGCCGCGCCGTCCCACAGCTCCACGCCGCCGAGGGCGGCCGCCGTCGCCGCCTCGTCGCTCGCCCAGGCCTCCTCGTTGAGCGCGAGCAGCGGGCCGTCATCCCCGCGGCGCGGGACGGCGTAGTGGTCGTTGCCGGGCAGGGCGAACCGCGCCTCCCGGATCGCCGCGCGGCTCTCGAGGCCGGCCAGTTCCTCGGGGTCGCGGCCGCGGAGGCCGACGATCGGGTCGGGGTCGGCGGGGTCGGCGACGTCGACGAGCCACGTGCCGGCCTCCCAGTACGAGCAGTAGGCGACGTCGTCGTCGACCGTGACGTCGTGGAGCTGCCGGAGGCTCGGATCGACGTCGGTCCAGCGCTCGTCGGCGTCCAGCAGTGACCAGCGGCCGCGCTCCTCGCCGGTCGCGACGTCGACGCAGACCAGCGGGTTGCGGTCGCCGTCGTTGCCGCAGAGGTACAGCGTCTCGCCGCCGGTGGCGACGTTGTGGTGGTAGAAGTCGGTCTCGTGGGCGAGCACGCGTTGGGGGTCGCCGGGGTCGCTGACGTCGAACACCAGCGCCGCGTTGGGCACGCCGCCGCTGGGGTTGCCGGGGGCGGCGACGGCGTAGCGGTCGCCGCCGAGTTTGCCGTCGTGGACGCCGGACAGCGGCCCGTCGGGATGGTCGGCCAGCAGTTCGCGACGTTCCGCGAGTACCCTCGGGTCGGCCGGCTCCGAGAGGTCGACGGTCGCGAAGCCGTCGGTCACCGCGACGTAGCCGACCCCGTCGTCGACTACGAGTTCCTTCGCGCCGGGCAGCGGCAGGCGTCCGAGGTACTCGAACGACGGCTCGCGGTCACCGTCCGTGGACGGTGACGCGTCGGCGGACGAGGGACGTGCCGTCGGGGTGGCCGACCGGGCGCCGACCCGCCCGGCGCTGGCCCGACCGGCGGCCGCCGACACCAGCGCCGCGGCGCCGGCGCGTAGGACATCCCGTCGGCGCATTGCCCGCCGTAGGGCGGCGGCACGCCTATCGGTTTCGGCCGCCGCTGGAATCGAGGCCCGACGCGGTCCGTCGCGCTCGGGTGGGTGTACCCCCGCGAAACCGATCGGACCGCGCTCCTCGGGTCGGCCTTCCGGTGTGGCGCCGGCGCGCGGCTGGCAGCACGGTCGTCGAGGCGACGGACCGGTCGCGGTACCGCGCCGTCCGACCCGTACAGGTAAGACCCGGCCGACCGGAGGGCGGCGTATGCTCGATCCCGATCTGGACGGCCGGGTCGCACTGGTCACGGGGAGCGCCAGCGGCCTCGGCCGGGCGTTCCTCATGGCGCTGGTCGACGCCGGCGCCGACGTCGCCGTCCACTACCACACCAGCGTCGAAGCGGCCGAGGCCACCGCCGCGGCGGCCCGCGAGCGCGGCGTCGACGCGGTCGCCGTCGGCGCCGACCTCACCGACCCCGACGCCGTGGACGCCTGCTTCGACGCCGTCGAGGCCGACCTCGGCAGCGTCGACGTGCTCGTCAACAACGTCGGCGACTTCGCGCCCGAGCACTGGGCGGCGATCGACCTGGACACCTGGCACCGCGTCCTCGATACGAACCTGACGGCGACGATGCTGTGTGCGAAGCGCGCCCTCGGCCCGATGCGGGAGGACGGCTGGGGCCGGATCGTCAACGTCGGCTACGCCTCGGCGGAGCGCGCGTCGGTCGGCCCGAAGAACTTCCCGTACTTCGTCGCCAAGACCGGCGTCGTCATGTTCACCCGGATGCTGGCCGCCGACACCCAGGACGACGGCGTAACGGTCAACGCCGTCTCGCCGTACGTCGTCGAGACGAGCGACGCCTTCCCCGACGACCCGCCGCGCGGTCGCTGGGCCCGCGAATCCGACGTCGTCCAGGCGCTGTTGTTCTTCGTCGACGAGGACTCGGCGTACGTCAGCGGCGAGAACGTCGAGGTGGACGGCGGCTGGCTGCCCGAATCCGTTTGAGCCCGCCGGGACGGCCCGCGGGCCCCGCGACCCCGCCCGCCGTGGTCCGGCCCGAGGTTTGGCGGTCGAAGCGCCGGCTAGTTTCATGTGGGAGGCCGCGGAGGGTGGCGCACGCGAATGTCAACGACGGACGACGGCGTCGACCGTGGCCAACTGCTCGTCATCATCGCGCTACTGCTGGGCGTGGTCTTCGTCATGCTCGCAGTCGTGGTCAACTCCGCCGTCTTCGCGGAGAACCTCGCGACCCGGGAGACGGTCGACACCCAGCGCTCGTCCGCCTACACGGCCGGCATCGAACCGGCCGTCGCGGCGCGCTACGACCGGACGAACGCCGCCGGCGTCGGGACGGCTCCCGGGGCGCGGACGGCGTTCGACGACTCCTTGCGGACCTGGGCCGACCAGCGGTCCGATGTCGCCGCGAAGGAGGGCGGCCTCTTCCGGGCCGACTGGACCACCCACGTCGGCTGGCGGCTCCGGCAGGCCGCCGACGGGGCGTTCGGCCCGGCCGACGCCCCCGACGCGGCCGACTGGACGCTCGCCACCGGCGCCCGGAACGTCTCGACGTTCGAACTCGACGTGACCCGCGAGAGCCTCCACGACGGAGCCGACACCGGGGCGTTCCACGTCGTCGTCGACGACGGGACGACCACCTGGGAGATCTACCTCCACCGGAACGCATCGAACGACGAGATACGCGTCTCCAGGGGCGACCCCTCGTCGCCGACGGCGCAGTGTTCACGGTCGACGGACCGGGCGGTCATCGACGTCCGCAACGGCACCGTCGCCGGGACGGACTGCGGCGCGCTCGACCAGCCGGCGTCGCTCGATGGACCCCTCGACGTCGCGTTCCGGAACGTTCAGGACGACGGCACGGCCCAGGTCGAGGGAACCTACACCATCGTAGTCAACGGCTCCGACGCCATCGCCACGAACGCGACGGACCATCCGGCGCGGTTCAACCTCTCGGACGGCGACCCGCCGACGGCGGCGGCCGTCGTCTACGCGGTCGAGTACGAGGCGTCCTACGACGGCGGGGAGATCGACCACCGGCGGACGGTCCGGTACGCGCCCCGCGCGGAGCTCCGCTGACCGGCCGCAACCGACAGGGTTTCACTCCGGGCGTCCGTTGCGGTAGCCAATGACCGACGAGATCGTCGTCCGCGGGGCCGCCGAGCACAACCTCGAGGACGTCGACGTGTCCATCCCCCGCGAGGAGTTCACCGTGGTCACCGGTCTCTCCGGCTCCGGGAAGTCCTCGTTGGCCTTCGAGACCGTCTATGCGGAGGGCCAGCGGCGCTACATCGAGTCGCTGTCCGCCTACGCCCGGAACTTCCTCGGCCAGATGGACAAGCCGCAGGTCGAGAACGTGGAGGGGCTCTCGCCCGCGATCAGCATCGACCAGAAGAACGCCGCCAACAACCCGCGGTCGACGGTCGGGACCGTCACGGAGCTGCACGACTACCTCCGGCTCTTGTACGCCCGCGTCGGGACGCCGCACTGTCCGGAGTGCGGCCGGGAGGTCGGCGAGCAGAGCGCCCAGCGGATGGTTCGCCGGCTGCTCGAGCTGCCGGAGGGGACGCGGGCGAAGCTGTGTGCGCCGGTCGTCCGCGACCAGAAGGGCGCCTTCGAGGACCTCTTCGAGGACCTCGTCGGCGAGGGCTACACCCGCGTCGAGGTCGACGGCGAGGAGTTCGACCTCACCACGGACGCCCCGGACCTCGACGAGAACTACGACCACACCGTCGACGTCGTCGTCGACCGCGTGAAACTGCGGGAGTCGGACCGCTCGCGCATCACGGACTCCGTCGAGACCGCCCTGGAGGAGGCCGACGGCGTCCTGAAGGTCATCCTCCCCGACCCGCCCGAAGGCGTCGACGTCGGGACCGAATCCCGCTCGACCGGCGACCTCGCCGGCGAGGCGGGCGACCGCGCGACCGTCGAGTTCTCCGAGGAGCTGGCGTGTACGCACTGCGGGATCGACCTCCCGGAGATCGAGACCCGCTCGTTCTCGTTCAACTCGCCGCACGGCGCCTGCCCGGAATGTGAGGGCATCGGCGAGACGAAGGAGGTCGACGAGGACCTCGTCGTCCGCGACCCCTCGAAGCCGCTGAAGGACGTCTTCGAGGCCTGGAGCTACAGCCGCTCGTACTACCGGACGCGGCTCGACTCGGTGGCCGACCACTTCGACGTGAGCGTCCACACGCCGTTCGAGGACCTCGACGAGGACGTCCGGGAGGCGTTCCTCTACGGCACCGACGACCAGGTGGTCTTCGAGCGCCGGACGAAGAACGGGACGCGCCGCAAGGAGAAGCGGTTCGAGGGCGTCATCCCGAACCTCGAGCGCCGCTACGTCGAGACCGACTCGGAGGGCACCCGCGAGCACATCGAGGACTACATGGCGACCACGACGTGTCCGGCCTGCGACGGCACGCGGCTGAAGCCGGAGTCCCGCGCGGTGCTGGTCGGCGACACCGCCCTCACCGAGGTCAACCGGATGTCGATCGGCGAGGCGCTCGGGCACTTCGAGGACCTGGACGCCGACCTCGACGACCGCGAGCGGACGATCGCCGAGGAGATCCTCAAGGAGATCCGCGCCCGCCTCGGCTTCATGGAGGAGGTCGGCCTCGAGTACCTCACGCTGGACCGGGAGGCGTCGACGCTGTCGGGCGGCGAGAGCCAGCGCATCCGGCTGGCGACCCAGGTCGGCAGCGGCCTCGTCGGCGTCCTCTACGTGCTCGACGAGCCCTCCATCGGCCTCCACCAGCGCGACAACGACAAGCTGCTGGACACGCTGGAGGGCCTGCGGGACCTCGGGAACACGCTGGTCGTCGTCGAGCACGACGAGGAGACGATGTGGCGCGCCGACAACGTCATCGACATGGGGCCGGGACCCGGCAAGCGCGGCGGCGAGGTCGTCGTCGACGGCGACGTCGAGGACGTGATGGCGAGCGAGGAGTCGATCACGGGCGACTACCTCGCCGGCCGCCGCGAGATCCCCGTTCCCGAGGAGCGCGGCGACCCGGACGGCTTCCTGACGGTCCGGGGGGCCCGCCAGCACAACCTGAAGGACCTCGACGTCGAGTTCCCGCTCGGCTGCTTCACCGCGATCACCGGCGTCTCGGGCTCCGGGAAGTCGACGCTGCTCCACGAGGTGCTGTACAAGGGGCTCGTACGTCGGATGAACGACACCGACGTGTTCCCCGGCGAGCACGACGCCATCGACGGGATCGAGGAGATCGAGACCGTGCGGCTCATCGACCAGTCGCCGATCGGCCGGACGCCGCGGTCGAACCCCGCCACCTACACCGGCGTGTTCGACTACATCCGGGAGCTGTTCGCCGAGACGAAGCTCTCGAAGAAACGGGGCTACGAGAAGGGCCGGTTCTCGTTCAACGTCAAGGGCGGCCGCTGTGAGTCCTGCGGCGGCCAGGGCACCGTCAAGATCGACATGAACTTCCTCAGTGACGTCCACGTGCCCTGCGAGGAGTGCGACGGCGCCCGGTACAACGACGAGACGCTGGAGGTCACCTACAAGGACGCCACCATCGCCGACGTCCTCGACATGGAGGTCGACGAGGCCTACGAGTTCTTCGAGAGCCACCCGGGCATCCGGCGGCGGCTGAAGCTCCTGCAGGACGTCGGGCTGGGTTACATGCGGCTCGGCCAGCCGTCGACGACGCTGTCCGGCGGGGAGGCCCAGCGCGTCAAGCTCGCCGAGGAGCTCGGCAAGCGGGACTCGGGCGACGCGCTGTACCTGCTCGACGAACCGACGACGGGCCTGCACAGCGAGGACGAGCGGAAGCTCATCGACGTCCTCCACCGGCTCGTCGACGACGGCAACACCGTCGTCATCGTCGAGCACGAGCTGGACCTCGTGAAGAACGCCGACCACATCGTCGACCTCGGCCCCGAGGGCGGCGAGGCCGGCGGCGAGCTCGTCGCGACCGGCACCCCGGAGGCCGTCGCCGAGGTCGAGGCCTCCCACACCGGCCGGTACCTCCGGGACCTCCTACCGGCGGTCGACCTCGAGGGCCCGCGCGGCGGCCGCGCCCGCCGATCGGCCGCGGGCGACGACTGACGGCGAGATGAGTCCGGCCGTCTCGGCCGCGGCCACGCCACCGGATTTATGGCGCGCGTCGGCGTCGGGCCGACCACATGGTTCTGGCCGACGCCGCCCTGGTCCTGGCCGGGCTCGTCCTGGTGTTCCTCGGTGCAGCGCTCTCGATCTACGCGGTCGCGCTCGTCGGCTTCCTCATCGGCGCCGGCGGCGCCTACGTCGTCGCGCCGACGGTGCTCGGCGCCGTCGGTTCCGGCGGCCTGGTCGGACTCGCCGTCGCCGTCGCGATCGGCGGCCTCCTCGGCGCCGCGCTCGCCTACGTCGCGCTGTCGGTCGCGACGTCGGTCCCGTCGTTCGTCGTCGGCGCCTACCTCGGGCTCCACGTCGTCACGCCGCTGTTCACCGGCGGCGGCCTCGTCCGATACCTCGTCGCGGTCCTCGGCGGCATTGCGGGCGCCGCTCTGGGCTTCACGCTGACCAAATTCGCGCTGATCTTCGTCACCTCCTTCATCGGCGCCGCACTGGCCTCCGGGTCGCTGCCCGCGTCGGCGTTCCGGACGGCCCGCGAGGGCGCCACGCTGGAGCCGCTGCTGTTCGATCCGCTCGCGACGACCGACGTGTTCGGGGCCGCCGTCCCCGTGTTCGGCGTCCTGTTCGGGCTCGGCATCCTCTCGCAGCTCGGGCTGTTCCGGCTCGGCTGGGTCGCCCGACCCGCGACGGTGCTACCCGGTATCGGTCGGGTGCTCGGCGACGACTGACGGCGGCCGGGCGGTCGCGGGAGGCCATACTCGGGGCGGGAGGTCCGACAGCGCCGCCGCTTGTCGCGTTGCGGTCGAAGAAACGGGGATCGGCGACCTTACAGGTCGCGGGGCTGGACGGTCTTGCGGTCGTTGGCCTCTGCACGCCGTGCGGCGTCCTCGAGGAGCTCGTCGACCTCGTCGTCGAGGGCGTCGTAGAAGTCCGAGGCGACGTTCATGTCATCGAGCGCTTCCTTCACCGCGGCTTTGACGATCAGGTCTGCCATACGGACGGCGGTTTATCCGGGGGGCTTATATAATTTCCCGTTTGAGCCGGGGGACGCCGCTTCTACCGGCCGTTTAGCCGGTGGCTGCGGGCACGCATCCTGCTTGTCTCCGGGGGATTCAGGTTGGTAAATTGAGACGTATCGGTTCGCGTGGTTCGCGTGGCGGTGCCGACGGCGGGTCCCGGGCGTCGGCCCCGGTACCGGCCGGGAACCGGGCGTACAGCCGCCCAACCGGGGCGTCGAGCCAGCCCGTCGCCGTGGCCCGGCGTGGAGCCGACAGATTCGTTGTCGCCCGGCCGAACCCGGTGGTATGCGCGAGATACTCGACGCGGTCGCCGCCGGGGAGCTATCGGCCGCCGAGGCGGAGGCGAAGCTCCGCGGCTACGCCCGCACGGACGCGGGCCGGTTCGACGCCGCCCGGGAGACCCGGTCCGGCGTCCCGGAGGCCGTCCTCGCCGCCGGGAAGACACCCGAGGAGGTGGCGTCGATGACCGCCACCGCCGTCGAGACGACCGGTCACGCGCTGGTAACGCGCGTCGACGACGCCGCGGTCGACGCCTGCCGGGCGGGGATCGCCGACGACCACCCCGACGCCGACGTGACGCGGAACGCCCGCGCCGGAACGCTCGTCGTTCACGCCCCGACGTACGAGCCGCCGGACCGCGATGCGACCGTGACGGTCGTGACGGCCGGGACGTCGGACGCCGAAGCCGCCGGGGAGGCCGCCGTCGTCGCCGAGGAGATGGGCGCGACCGTCGAGTTCGTCGACGACGTCGGCGTCGCCGGGCTCGCCCGCGTGCTCGACCGGCTCGAGGCGCTCCGGGCGGCCGACGTCCTGGTCGTCGCCGCCGGCCGCGAGGGCGCGCTGCCGACGGTCGTCGCCGGCCTCGTCGACGTGCCCGTGATCGGGCTCCCGGTCTCGACCGGGTACGGCCGCGGCGGCGAGGGCCGCGCCGCCCTCGACGGCATGTTGCAGTCCTGTACCGCGCTCACCGTCGTGAACGTCGACGCCGGCTTCGTCGCCGGCGCCCAGGCGGGCCTCATCGCCCGCGGCGTGGCGGCCGTACGGGAATCGTGAGCAGGGGCCGAGGGGTATTTGTGCGTAGAGGCCCTCTCCCGGCGTGCCGACAGTACGTCGGCGGCCAGAATGCCCAGGTGTGACCACTGTGACGCGCACGTCTCGGACCGATTTGCCCGGGTTTTCGCGGACGAGCGGGGTCACGTGCACGCGTGCCCGAACTGTTCCGCGAACGCCGGCATCGCCGAGGTCTCGAGAAACCGCGCACACGAGTAACGGCCGTGCGGCCGTGGAACTGTGTTCCAATCACAGGGTGCCCTCGGTTCGATGGGAGATGCCAGATACCGCCCGTTCCGTGCATCATGCCCGATAGCGACCACCACGTCTACGTCCTCGAGTGCGCCGACGGCTCGCTGTACACCGGCTACACCACCGACGTCGAGCGGCGCGTCGCCGAACACGACGCCGGCGACGGCGCGAAGTACACCCGCGGCCGAACGCCCGTCGAACTCGTCCACACCGAGACCTTCGACTCCAGGGCCGCCGCCACGCAGCGGGAGCACGAGGTCAAGGCGCTGTCCCGCGCCGCCAAGGAGCGGCTGGTCGAGCGGGACTGACGAGCGTTTATGGGGTCTGCGGGCCCACGCCCATGTATGGCACCACTGGCCCCCGGCGACCCCGCCCCGGACGTCGCCGCACGCAACCAGCACGACGACCTCGTCGGCCCCGACTTCACCGAGCCCACGGTCGTGTACTTCTACCCCGAGGACGGTACCTCGGGCTGTGCGACCGAGGCCGACCAGTTCGCCCGCGAGGCCGACGCCTACGCCGACGCCGGCGTGACGGTGTACGGCGTCTCCACGGACGGCGTCGCCTCCCACCGCGAGTTCGCCGCCGAGCACGGCCTCGAGTTCGACCTGCTCGCCGACCCCGAGGGCGACGTCCTCGAGGCGTTCGGCGTCGAGCGCGACCCACAGGACCGCGCGAAACGCACGACGTTCGTCCTCGTGGACGGCGAGGTCCACCGCATCTACACTGCCGTCTCGCCGGACGGCCACGCCCGCGATGTCCTCCTGGATCTGGTCGACGACGACCTGGCGTCGCTGTGACCGGGCACCGGTTTCATGTGGCCGGTGGTCACCTAGACGAGCATGGCACTCGGATCGGGCGACCCCGCCCCGGACGTGACGGCGAAGAACCAGGACGGCGAGGCGGTCTCGCCCGCATTCGACGACCCCACGGTCGTCTACTTCTACCCCCGGGACGACACCCCGGGCTGTACGCTGGAGGCCCGCGAGTTCGAGGCCGACATCGCGGCGTTCCGGGACGCCGGCGCGACCACCTACGGCGTCTCGACCGACGGCGTCGACTCCCACCGCGAGTTCGCGGCCCAGGAGGCCCTCTCCTTCGACCTCCTGGCCGACCCCGACGGCGACGTGGCCGACGCCTTCGGCGTCGAGGTACAGGGCGACTTCGTCGACCGCATCACGTTCGTCCTGGCCGACGGCGAGGTCCAGGCGGTCGTCGACGCCGACACGATGCAGCCCGAGGGCCACGCCGCGGACGTGCTGGCGGCGGTGCGGCGGATCGGTGAGTGAGTGCGGCCGAGCGTCTACCGGGGCCGCTACAGTCGGTCGACGGGACCGAAGGTAGCGCCGGCGCCGACGCGGAACGGACGATCGAGCGAACGGGGCGAAAGACATATGCCGAGATGATTCCATCGACCGGCTGTTCGATGTCCCTCCTTCCGACCTCGTCAGGCGCCACGAACGCCGACGTCGACCCGGCTGTCGTCGACATTCAGGAGGAGGCGGCGGACGCGCTCTTCGACGCGCTCGGCTCGGAGACCGCCAGGGAGCTGTACACAGCCCTGCAGGACGAACCCATGCCGCCGTCGCGGCTTGCCGAGTCCGTCGGAACGTCGGTCCAGAACGTCGACTACCACCTCGACCGTCTCGAGGACGCCGGTGTCGTCGAGGTGGTCGACACCGTCTACTCGGACCGCGGCCGCGAGATGGCCGTCTACGGGCCGACAGCCGAGCCGCTCGTTATCCTCGGTGACGGACGGCAGAGCGGCCTCAAAGCCGCGATCACCCGGTTCCTCGGGGCGGTCGGACTCCTCGCGGTGGTCAGCATCGTCCTTCAGGCTGCGGTCCCGACGCCTGCCGGTTCCTCCGTGGCCCCGACGGGCGGGAGCTACGGTATCGCACCGGCCGCAACGGCGCCACAGGTCGGCCTGCTGGTCTTCGCGGCCGGCCTGCTGGTCCTCGCTTGCTGGGCCGGGCTGTGGCACGTGCGTCGCCGGTGAAGCGGCGGTCAGTCGTCGGTCGGTTCGACGGCCCCGTCAGCAACCCCGACGACGAACAGGACGAGCCCGACCGAGAGGTGCAGTACCAACAGCGGAGGCCGCCCCTGGAGTCGGACCGCCTCGCCCGGTCCCGGTACCACCGACACGGCCGCCAGCCCCAGTAACAGACCGCCGGCGAAAAGCGCGTAGCCCCGGGCCGTTCGCCCGCCGGCGGCCCCGCTTGCGAGGCCGACCCCGCCGAGCGCGACGTGGAGTGCGTCGATGACCCAGTAGCGGTCCACAAGCAGCACAGATCCCTGGAGGACGCCTGCGGCCCCGAACACGGCCAGAACGGCCCCAGCAAGTGCCGCCGGGATGCTGGCCGGCGTGGTCGGGGTCGGACGGCCGGTCACGGCCGGGGACCCGGACGGCCCGAGGCCCGTCCGGAGCCGAACCCCGAGAGCGATCCAGGCGAGGCCGTACACGCCGCCCCAGAGGGACACGAACGGAGTGACGACGGCGTTGATGACCGGACTGGCGGGGAACCCGAACGCCAGGAGGGCCGCCGTCCACGGCGACACGAGCCGACGGGACCGGAGGGCAACGGCGAGCATCGCCGACCCCACCGACAGCACCACGGCGCCCGCAACGAGCGGGACCGCGATGACGAACCCGGCGGCCAGCCCGCCATCGGCGTACAGGCCCGCCAGTAGCGCCCCGACGAACAGGGCAGCGAGGCCGACTCCGCCCAGCAGACAGCCCGCGCGGCCGCCGGGGCCGAGCGCGTCGCCGTATTCGAGACGCAGCTCCGTCAGACCGATCAGGACGCCGACGGCCGCCATGACGCCCACGAGAGCGGTGAGTCGCCGGGAACCGACCGCCGAAATCGGGCCCAGCAGGACGGCCAGTCCGCCGCCGATGACCGCCACCAGTGCATTCAGTTGTGAGGACCGTGCCATGGTCGTACGACCCGCGGGACGGGATAATAGCTACCGCAGGTTCAAGCGCTCGTTTGAGTCTGACTCGCCGGACGGGCGACGGTAGGGGGAAGTGTGGACCACCGCCCCGGCGATCACCCAGCAGGTTGCAGCCGGATGGACACGTGCGGACGGCAGGCACCTGCAGAACGGGCCGCGATGGAGAGACGTGAGTCCGTCGATCCGCCGACGGTGTCCCGACTGCGGGCACAGGAGGTGGAGCTACCGCTTTGCGGTCGTGAACGTGGAGGGGACGAGACTCCTCGTGTGGTCACCACCTCGAGCCGCTCGATCACCCCTGGCTGAACCGAGGTGACGCTCGACGATGGCGCTACCGACGGACGCGACCCGCGATGCGGTCGACCGCCCCGCCCAACGGCACCGCGCCAGCCTTCGGAGCGCTCCCCGCGACGTTTCGGCGGGTCGATATCCAGCGTCAGCGGCGTGTGGGCGACGCCGTCGACGGTCGTCGCGACGCGGTCGCCGACGAACTCGGCGTGGGCCCGCTTCGAGGAGACGCCGCCCGACGGCAACCCGTAGTACCGGGTAATTCCCCGTAGGAAACCCGCCCGAGAACCCCGCTCTACTCCTGGATGTCGATCGCCGGCCGTCCGGGTTCGGCGCGCGCGGCGACGTCGTCGGGTGCCTCGTCGGCCCGCAAGACCCGTACCTCGGCGTCGAACTCCCGCTCGACCAGCCACGCGGCCGACCGCAGCGCAGCGTACTCGGTCTCGGGATCGAGCGTTGCCTGGAGCGCCTCGCGCTCGGCCTGCAGGGTCTTGCCGTAGTCGGCGGCGGCCTCGCCGTGGCGCTTGATGGCGTCGTGTTCCATCAGCGCGCCGACGAGGTTGTCCGCGTCGCGCTCGACGGCGACGGTCAGCGCCTCGTGCTTCCACTCGGGGGTGACGACGATGTCGATGCGCTGGGGGTCCTCGATTCCGGCGACATCGCTGATCTCCCGGACGTCCTCGCGGGTGTTCTCGACGAGCCGGCGGCGGCGCTCGGCGGTCTCCCGGTCGGCGTCGGTGTCGGGCCAGTCGGCCGCCACGAGGAACCCCTCGCGGCCGAGTTCGTCCCACAGTTCCTCGCAGAGGTGCGGCGTGACCGGCGCGAGCAGCTTCAGCGCCGTCACCAGGCCCTCCTCGAACACCGCCGGATCGACGGCGGTGTAGTCGCGGTACCCCCGGAGCGTGCCGACGAGGTCCTGGGCCTCCCGGAGCGCCGTGTTGAACGTCAGGGCGTCGTACTCCTCGGTGGCGACCGCGACGGCGGCCTCCGTCTCTCGTTCGACGTAGTCGCCGACGGTCCCGGACGCGTCAGTCGTCTCGACGTCGCCGGCGGCGAACGCCTCGACGGTGGCCTGCAGGCGCGCCAGGAAGGCGTACGCCGACCGGACGCCCTCCTCGGTCCAGTCGAAGTCCCGCTCCGGCTGGGCGGCCTGCATCATGAACAGCCGCGCGGTGTCGGCGCCGTACTCCTCGACGATGGCCTGCGGGGAGACGACGTTGCCCTTCGACTTCGACATCGCCTCGCCCTCCAGCTGGACCATGCCCTGCGCGAGCAGGTTCTCGAAGGGCTCGCGGTGCTCGAGACCCTCGTAATCGGCGAGCACCTTCTGGAAGAACCGCGAGTACAGCAGGTGCATCACGGCGTGCTCGATGCCGCCGACGTACTGGTCGACCGGCATCCAGTCGTTGGCGCGCTCGACGTCGAACGGCGCGTCCTCGAGGTCCGGGGAGACGTACCGGAGGAAGTACCACGAGGAGTCGACGAACGTGTCCATCGTGTCCGTCTCACGGACGGCGTCGGCGCCGCAGTCGGGACACGTCGTCGATTTCCATTCCTCGGCCTCGTCCAGCGGGTTCCCGGTCGTGTTGATGAACTCGGGCAGCTCCACGGGCAGCTCGTCCTCGGGGACCAGAACGGACCCGCAGTCGTCGCAGTGCACGACCGGGATCGGGGTGCCCCAGTAGCGCTGCCGTGAGATGCCCCAGTCGCGCAGCCGGTAGACCGTCTCGAAGTCCGCGCTGTCGACATCCTCGGTCAGCTGCTCGCGGGCCTCGGCGCTCGTCAGCCCGGAGTAGTCGCCACTGTTGACGACGACGCCGTCCTCGGTGTACGCTGTCTCCTGGACGTCCGGCGGGTCAGGGAGCGTCCCGCCGTCCCGGTCGTCCGGTTCGGGCGCGACGACGGGCTCGACGTCGACGCCCATCTTCGTCGCGAAGGCGTGGTCGCGGTCGTCGTGGGCCGGGACGCCGTACAGCGCGCCGGTGCCGACGTCCGTCAGCACGAAGTCGGCGACGAACA
>CAZATR010000061.1:0-14232 GCA_964488035.1 uncultured Natronomonas sp. | reverse complement strand
GGCCGAGTGCGATGAGCCAGACGGCGAGGCCGGCGATGATCTGGTCGGCGCGGAATTCGATGCAGACGACCGCGAACAGCCCGGCGAGGACGGTGCTCGCGAGGACGGCCGCGAGGAACGCGACCGGGATGCTGCCGGTCAGGTCCATCGCGTAGACGGCGGTGAACGCCGAGATGATGAGCAGGCCCTCGAGGCCGATGTTGATGACGCCGCTCTTCTCGGCGAAGATGCCGCCGAGCGCCGCCAGCGCGATGGGGACCGACAGCCGGAGCGCGGAGGTGACGGTTCCGGCGGCGAAGACGGCACGGGCGAGCGTTCCGACGATGGTCTCCGGGAACAGCAGGCCGAGGCCGCCGAGCGGTGCCAGCACGCCGACGGTGACGGCGGCGATGGCGCCGCGGCGGCCCATCCGCACGCGGCTCGTGGGCAGCGTCCACCCGGTCATCGGGCACCACCCGACCTGTCGTCGGTGTCGTCCCCGGGGCGACGGTCCCGGGCGCCGCCGTCGGCCGCGTCGCGCTTGCCGCCGTCGGCCGCGACGGCCTCACCGCCGGCCGGCTCGCGCGGCAGAACGCGGCGGCCCAGGAGCCGGAAGAACTCGGGCATCGCGACGAACAGGATGATGAGGCCGCGGAGGACGCCGACGAGTTGCGGCGGGACGTCGGTGGCGAACTGGACGACGGTGGTCCCGCTCTTGAGGACGCCGAAGAGGAGGGCGGCGAGGCCGACGCCGAGCGGGTTGTTGCCGGCGAGGATGGCGACGGTGATGCCGTCGAAGCCGTAGGCGGGGACGTTGGTCTGGAACTTCCCGAGGATCATGAGGACGTAGACGGCGCCGCCGATGCCGCCGAGGGCGCCCGACAGCGTCATGCTCGCGACGACCGTGCGTCGGGCGTCGACGCCGCCGTACTCGGCAGCGGCCGGCTGGAGCCCGCTCGCGCGGAGGTCGTAGCCGAACACCGTCCGGGCCAGGAGGGCGTAGACGCCGACCGCGGCCACGGCGCCGAACAGGAGGGCCCACAGCGAGAAGCTGAACTGGGGGTCGAACACGAGCGGCGGGAAGCGGGCGTGGTCCGGCAGCGGGATCGTCTGGTTCGCCGGGCTGTTCGGGTCCTTGAAGACGGCGCGGACGAGGTAGAGGGCGACGCCGCTGGCGATGAAGTTCAGCATGATGGTCGTGACGACCTCGTTCGCGTCGGCGTAGGCTTTCAGCGCGCCGGGCACGGCGCCGTAGAGCCCGCCGAAGACGGCGCCGACCAGGATGCCGAACGGGACGAGGAGAACGGTCCCCGCGACGCCGGAGACGAGCGCGGACGCCCACAGCACGGCGACCGCGGTCGCCAGCGCCCCGGCGATCATCTGTCCCTGCGTGCCGATGTTGAACACGCCGGCGCGGAACGCGAGCGCGACGGACAGTCCGGTGAACACGAGGACGGCGGTCTCCCGGAGGGTGACGGCCATCCGGCCGTTGAGCGGGTCCCACCCCGGGCTGAACGGGTCGCCGAGCGCGCCGAGGAACAGCCGGTCGAACACGGCCACGGGGTCGTAGCAGAACCCGACGCTGAACAGCTGCGGGACCCCGAACGGCCGCGGGGTGGCGAGGACGAACGCGGCCTCCTCGCAGGTCGCGGTGCGGCCGGCGACGAGGACGATGACCGCGCCGACGCCGACGGCCGCCACGAGCGAGGCGAGACTTATGAGCGCGCGCTCGACGGCCGAGGCCCCGACGAGGTACTCGAGGACGCGTCGCGCCCTCGCCCGGAGGGTCACCGGTCGCTCCCTCCCGGCGGGCCGCCGTCGGCCGCGGCGTCGGCCGTCCCGCCCTCGCCGGCGTCGGGGTGCTCGCCGGCCATCAGGAGCCCGAGTTCCTCCTCGGTGACGCCGTCGGGATCGACGGTGTCGACGAACTCGCCCTCGTGGATGACCGCGAGGCGGTCCGACAGCGACCGGACCTCCTCGAGCTTCGAGGAGACCAACAGCGTGCAGACGTCCCGCGACCGCAGCGAGAGCAGGCGGTCGTGGATGAACTCGATGGAGCCGACGTCGACGCCGCGGGTCGGGTGGCCGGCGACGAGGAGGGCGGGGTCGCGCTCGAGTTCCCGGCCGACGACGAACTTCTGCTGGTTCCCGCCCGAGAGCGACTCGGCGGTCGCGCCGGGGTCCGGCGGCCGGACGTCGTACTCCTCGACGACCGAGCGGGCGTGCTCGCCGGCGCGGTCCCAGTCGATGCGGCCGCCGGCGGCGAACGGCGGGGCGTGCTGGCCGCCGAGGACGGCGTTCTCGACGAGGTCGAACGGCATCACGAGGCCGCGCTCCTGGCGGTCCTCGGGGACGTAGGCCATGCCGGCGTCGATGCGGTCGCGCCGCGAGGCGTCGGTCACGTCGCGGCCGTCGAACCGGATCCGGCCGCCGTCGGGCGTCCGGAGGCCGGTGACGGCCTCGACGAGCTCCGTCTGGCCGTTGCCGTCGACGCCCGCGATCCCGAGGATCTCGCCCGCCCGCGCCGAAAAGGAGATGCCGTCGACGGCTCGGACCCCGCGGTCGTCGGTCACCGTCAGGTCCTCGACGTCGAGGACGACGTCGCCCGGGTCGGCCGGCGGCCGCTCGACGTCCAGGAGGACCTCGCGGCCGACCATCAGCTCGGCGAGCTCCTCGCGCGTGGTGTTCGCCGCGTCGACGGTGCCGACGTTCCGACCGTCGCGCAGCACCGTGATCTCGTCGGCGGCGGTCATCGCCTCGCCGAGTTTGTGGGTGATGAAGATGACCGTCTTCCCCCGGTCGGTCAGCTCCTCGAGAACCGCGAAGAGGTCCTCGACCTCCTGCGGGGTGAGCACGGCGGTCGGCTCGTCGAGGATGAGGACGTCGGCGCCGCGGTACAGCGCCTTCAGGATCTCGACGCGCTGCTGGACGCCGACCGAGACGTCCTCGACGTCCGCGTCGGGGTCGACGTCGAACCCGTACCGGTCGCTCAGCTCGACGACCGCCGCCCGGGCGCGGGCGCGGTCGACGGCCGGCGCCGTCCGGTCGGCGAGGGCGGCGAGGCGATGCCCGACCGGGCCCTCGCCGACGTCGACGCCCGACCGTCCCGCGAACGCGGCCGCCCGGTCCGCGAGGGACCCCACCACCGGCCAGCGTCCCGGCTCGTTCCCCAGCGTGACGTTCTCGGCGACGGTCATCGTGTCGACCAGCATGAAGTGCTGGTGGATCATCCCGACGCCGGCGTCGATGGCGTCACGCGGCGAGGCGAACTCGCGGGGATCGCCGTCGAGCAGCACCGTCCCCTCCGTGGGGTCGTAGAGGCCGTAGAGGACGTTCATCAGGGTGGTCTTGCCGGCGCCGTTCTCGCCGAGGAGCGCGTGGACCGAGCCGGGCTCGACCGCGAGCGTGACCCGGTCGTTCGCGACGACGCCCGGGAACCGCTTGGTGATGTCTCGAAGTTCGACTGCCGGCGTGGTCATTGGTGGTGGCGGGGACCGGGCGGTGTCAGGCGTCGTCCGGGGTGGCGGGGACGTCGATGTCGCCGTTGACGATCGCCTGCCGCGAGTCCGCGATGGCGTCCGTGAGGTCGCCGTCGATCTCGCTGCCGAGCTGCTGGCCGTAGACGATGTCGACGCCGTCCTGCTCGAGGCCCAGGGAGACGACGCTGCCGCCCTCGAAGGAGCCGTCGACGACGGCCTCGATGGCGTCGAAGACGGCGGTGTCGACGCGCTTGACCATGCTCGCCAGGATGACGTCCCGGTAGGACTCCTTCGTCACGGACTGGTCGCGGTCGACGCCGATGGCGAACCGGCCCTCCTCCTGGGCCGCCTGGAACACGCCGGTGCCGGTGTTGCCGGCGGCGTGGTAGACGATGTCGGCGCCCTGGCCGTACATTGACAGCGCCGCCTCCTGGCCGGCGGACGGCTCGTTGAAGTCGCCGACGTAGTTCGTCAGGACCTCGACGTCGCCGTCGGCGTAGCCGACGCCCGCGGTGAAGCCCGCCTCGAACTTCCGGATCAGGTCCGATTCGACGCCGCCGACGAACCCGACGCTGGCGGCGTCCGGATCGGTCGATCCGGCGCCGGCGGCGAAGTCGGTCGTGGTGAGCGCGCCGGCGAGCTGGCCGACGAGGAACGAGCCCTCGTGCTCCTGGAACGTGTAGCTGGCGACGTTCGGACGCTCGACGACGCTGTCGACCAGCATGAACTGCTGGTCCGGGTAGTTCTCCGCGGTCGTCGACAGCGCGTCCGTCTGGAGGAACCCGATACAGCAGACGAGGTCGTACTCCGGGTCGGACGACTCGGCGAACTGCTGCTGGAACGACCCGAACTCGGAGACGGCGTCCGGCTGGGCCTCCTGGTACCCGACGCCGAGCTCCTCCTCGGCCTGGAACAGGCCCTGCTGGGCCTGGTCGTTGAACGAGCCGTCGCCGAGGCCGCCGGTTGCGTACACCATCCCGACGTCGGTGGCGTCCATGCCGTCCCCGGTCTCGGTCCCGGTGCCGGTCCCGGTGTCCGTGCCGTCGGGCGACTCGTCGCCGCCGTCCGGGCCACCCGTACACCCCGCGAGGGCCACGATGCCGGCCCCGCCGACGGTCGTCAGGAATCGTCGTCTATCGGAAGTCATCGCTGTGGGGACCCACCGTGGTTCGCCGCATAAATGTACCGCTCGGGGACCCGTCAGTCGTCCCCCGGCGCGACGTCCGCCGCATCGTTCACCCCGCGGGCACGACCCGGTGGAGGCCGCCGTCGTTCGCGCCGCCGGTGAGGACGTAGGGCTCGCCGTCGGGGTCCTGCCCGAACGAGCGGAGCCGGGCGAGTTCGCCGGCATCGGCGTCCACGACTGGCAGCGTCGTCGTGGGCCAGAGGCCGTCGCCGTCCGGGCGGGTCGCGACGAACAGCCGTCCGTCGGCCCGCAGGTCGCCGAAGACGTACCGGCCCTCGAGTGCGGGAAGCGCCGACCCCCGGTAGACGTGGCCGCCGATGACCGAGATGCCGCTGACCGGCTGCCCCGAGTGGGGGTACTCGACGATCGGGTCGACCAGCGGCTCGCCGCCGCGGACGGCCTCGGGCGTCGCGTCCGGGCAATCGTCGGCGCCGTAGCAGTGGGTACCCTCCGTCACGTTCCAGCCGTAGTTGCCGCCTCGCTCGACGAGGGAGACCTCCTCGTAGCGGTTCTGTCCGACGTCGCCGACGTAGAGGTCCTCACCGTCGAAGGACATCCGGTAGGGGTTCCGCAGGCCCCACGCGTAGTGCTCGTCCAGACCCGCGCGGCCGACGAGCGGGTTGTCGTCCGGGATGCCGTAGCCCAGGTCGGCGTCGCGGTCGTCGACGTCGAGCCGGAGGATGCTCCCCAGCAGGTTCTCGGTGACGTCCTGGCCGTTGCCGCCGCCGACGGCGTCGTACCAGTCGTCGACGTGGCCGGGACCCTGGTCGCCGCCCGAGCCGCCGTCGCCGACCGCGACGTACAGGTAGCCGTCGGGGCCGAACGCGAGGTCGCCGGCGTTGTGGTTGCCCTGCGGCTCCGGGATCTCCAGTACCGTCCGCTCGGTGTCGGGATCGACCCGGCGGCCATCCGCGCTCGCGACGAACTCCGCGAGGACGAAGGTGTGGCTGTAGTCGGCCGGCGTCCCCTCGCGCCGCGGCGCGCTGTACCGGACGAACACGCGACGGTTCGACGCGAAGCCGGGGTGCAGGGCGAAGCCGAGCAGGCCACGCTCGCCGCCGGCGGTCACGGCGTCGCGGAGGTCGAGGAACGGCTCGGCGGCCAGCCCGTCGGGCCCGTGGCGGTGGACGACGCCCTGCTGTTCGGCGACGTACCGGAAGTCGGCGTCCGGTGCGAACGCGACGTCGAGCGGCGCCGTGAGGCCGTCGACGAGCGTCTCGAGGGCGACGGCCGCGGGAATCTCGCCGTCGGCGGCAGTCGGTGACTCGGTCCCGGCCGGGCTCCTGTCGGGCACCTCCTGTCCCCCGCATCCGGCCAGCCCGCTCGCGGTTCCGGCGGCCGCGAGCGCGAGCAGTCGGCGTCGGCTGCAATCCATATCGCAGCCACGGCCCGGGAACGGAAATAGCTCGTGCGGACGCGACGGGTCGCCCTCCGGATGCCTATATGCCTCCCCGTCGAAGCGTCGGCATGCACGAGCCGACCGACCGGGTCAGGCGGGCGAACCGGTCGCGGATCCGGGTGATGTTCGACCTCGCGGAGGCGACCGACGGCGACCCCGTCCGACTGGAGGTCGGGGAACCGGACTTCGACACCCCGGAGCACGTCGTCGACGCGGCCGCCGCCGCGGCCCGCGGCGGCGCGACCCACTACACGCCGAACGCCGGGATGCCGGAGACGCGGCGGGCGATCCGGGCCGCGATGGCGACGGACTACGGGGTCGAGCACGACGTCGACGAGATCGTCGTCACGGTCGGCGGGATGGAGGCGCTGCACCTGGCGACGCTGGCCGTGGTCGGGCCCGGCGAGGAACTGCTCTACCCGGGGCCCGCGTGGCCGAACTACGAGACCCAGGCGTTCCTCGCCGACGGCCGGCCGGTCGAGGTCCCGATGGCGGCCGAAGACGGCTACGCGCTCGACGCCGAGCGGCTGACCGCCCGGATGGGGCCGGACACCGCGGCGGTCGTGCTGACCACGCCCTCCAACCCGACCGGCCGGGTGTACGAGCCCGACGCCATCCGCGCCGTCGTCGAGGCGGCCGCCGACTGCGACGCCTACGTCGTCGCCGACGAGGTGTACGCGGGCCTGACGTACGACCGCGACCCGCGCGGCGTCGCGGCGCTGACCGGCCACCCCGAGCACGTCCTCACGGTGGGCTCCTGTTCGAAGACCTACGCCATGACGGGCTGGCGGCTCGGCTGGCTCGCCGGCCACCGGTCCGTGATCGACCGGGTGGTCACCGTCCGGGAGTCGACGACGGCCTGCCCATCGAGCGTCGCCCAGCACGCCGCAACCGAGGCGCTCACCGGCCCGCAGGCACCGTTCGACGAGATGTACGAGGCGTTCGAGCGCCGCCGCGACTACGTCGCCGACCGCCTCGCGGCCATGGCAGGGGTGTCGGCGCCCCGCCCCGAGGGCGCCTTCTACGCGTTCCTCGACCCCGACGGCGTGGCCGACTCGCTGTCGTTCGCGAAGTACCTCCTCTCGGAGCACGACGTGGTGCTGGCGCCGGGCAGCGGCTTCGGGACCGCGGGCGAGGGCCGGCTCCGGCTCTCGTTCGCCAACTCCCTGGACCGCCTCGAAGCGGGTCTCGACCGGCTCGAAGCCGGCATCGCGGCCTACTGATAGCGGCCGGACCCCGAGTCGAACGTGTCAGACCGAGTCGGGCTCCGGGGCGAACCACGCCAGCAACACGCCGAAGCCGCCGACGACGCCGGCGACCGCGAACGTCGCCGGGTAGCCGACGGCGTCGATGAGGGCACCGGCCGCGATGGGCGCCAGGAACGCGCCGGCGAGCCCGACGCTCGTGAGAAAGGCGACGGCGGTTGCCGCGACCGACCGATCGACGAGTTCGCGGACGTAGGCGAACACCAGCCCGATACACAGCTGGACGAAGAAGCCGGCGAGCAGCAGCGCGGCGACCACCAGCGGGACCGACCGCAGCAGCGTGAACCCGCCCACGATCGGGGCGGAGACCGCGAACGCCAGCAGGACGACGGGGCGCCGCCGGCCGCCGAACAGCGTGTCCGAGAGCACGCCGCCGCTGACCCGCGAGAGCACGCCGACGGCGGGGAAGGCGGCGACGAGGGTGCCGGCGAGCGCGAGTGAGAACTCGAGCTCGCCGGTGAGGTACGACGGCGCCCAGCTGTTGACGAACAGGTACAGCGCGTAGGCGAGGAAGCCGAGCAGCCCGACCGTCCAGACGCGGCGGTCGGTGACGACGCGGGCGAACTCGGCCGGCGACGGCACGTCGGTCGCGGTCGCGCGGCCGGTGCCGCGGCTGGCCGGCCAGAAGGCCGCCAGCCCGACCACGGCGAGGAGCGTTGCCGCCGGGAAAACGGCCGGCCATCCCGCAGCCCTGGCCACCAACGGCCCGGCGCCCTGGCCCAGCGCGAAGCCGACGGGCCCGCTCGCGGTGAACGTCGCCACCGCGGTGCCGCGGCGGCCCGCCGGGAAGGAGCGGCCGACGATGTCGATGCCGGCGTTCCAGACGACGACGTAGGCGACGCCGCCCAGGACCCGCGACCCGATGAGCGGCCAGAAGGCGCCTTCGGTCGCGGTCCGCCAGCCGGCCACGCCGGCGACGATGGCCAGTCCGACGGCGGCCGCGACCGCGGTCCGGGAGTTCGTCCGGTCGAGGGCGACGCCGACGGGGAGGCTCGCGACCGCGGCCGTCCCGAACATCACGCCGACGAGCAGGCCCGCCCGGGCGTCGCCGACGCCGAGCGACGTTCTGACGAGCGGCGTGACGCTCGCCGGCACGATCTCGTAGGCGGCCAGCGCCATCGAGACGAACCACGCGCCCGCGAGGAGGCTCCAGCGGGCGGCGCGGCTGCCGACCGCGGGGTCCGCCCTCGTCGATGCGTCGGTGGCCACGTCGGCCGGTTCCGCGCCGGCGCCATCAACCTAACGAGGGCCGCCGCGGCGGTCAGGCCCGATGCGCGACCGCGAGGCATATTGCGGGCCGGCCCGAACCCCGTCGACAATGGGTGCCCGCCGTCCCGAGACAGCCCGTCGGACAGGCGACGACCGCCGGTCTGACCCGAGGCCCGATCGGCGTTCCAGTCCGCCGTCAGGGCGCCGCCGTCGGCTCCTCGCCGGGCTCGCCGCCGGCAGCCTGGCCGGGCTCGCCGGCTGTACGGGCCTCGTCGACGACGGCTACGGCCGCGACCAGGCGGCGTTCGACCCCGAGCTACGGCCGTACGACGAGACCTACCCCGCCGGCGACGACGTGACGACGTTCCGCCGCGGGACCCGACGGCTCGGCTACTACCCCGACGCGACCGTGCCCGACGCCGTCGAGGTGGAGTGGTCCGAGCCCATCAACCGGCTCGGCCACACGGCGGCGAAGGCCAGCCCCCGACCCACGCCGGGCGGCGACCGCATCGTCGTGCCCGACGACACCGGTCGCGTCCACGCCTTCACCCCCGACGGCGAGGTCCTGTGGACGGTCCGGACCGGCGCGGGCGACAGCCTCGGCTTCCACGGCACGCCGGCCATCGCCGACGGAACGGCCTACCTCGGCGGGTACGACGGCGCGATGTACGCGCTGGACGTCGGGACGGGCGAGACCGTCTGGAAGACCTCCCGCTGGCAGCTCGGCGGCGCCCTCGCCATCGGCTCCAGCCCCGCCCTCTGGGACGGGGTGCTGTTCGTCGTCGCCGAGTACGACCACCCCGGGATGGACCCCTCCGGGACGATGTGGGCGCTTGACGCCGGGACCGGCACGCCGCTGTGGCACGACGACCGGCCCTGGGGCATGCCCCATCCCTCGCCGGCGATCGACCCCGCGACCGAACGGATGGTCATCGGCTCCAACGACGGCGTCGTCTACTCCTGGGCGTTCCCGTCGCTCGAGTTCGCCTGGGAGTTCGAAACCGACGCCCAGGTCAAGGGCACGATTCCGACCTACGAGGGCGGCGCGTTCGTCGGCTCCTGGGACGGCCACGTCCGGCGGCTCGACCTCGCCGACGGCAGCCTCGAGTGGGCCTTCGAGACCGGCGCGGTCACGATGTCCAACCCCGGCATCGACCCCGACGCCGGCGTCCTGTACGTCGGCAGCGACGACCACAACCTCCACGCGCTCGACGCCGCCACCGGCGACCAGCTGTGGGCCACCGACGTCGGCGGCCACGTCATCGGCTCGGTCACCGTCACGCCCGAGTGCGTCCTCGTCGGCTCCTACGACCGTCGCCTCTACTGTCTCGAGAAGGCCGGCGGCGACGTCCGCTGGACCGTCGAGGGCGTCGGCCACGCGACCAGCGAGGCCGTGCCCCACGACGGCCGCATCCTCTACGCCGAGCGCGCGGACCTCTCCGGCTACTGGGCCGACGACGAGGCGACCGTCGTCGAGTCGCCCGGCCGGGTCTACGCGCTCCGGCCGGCCTGACGCCGTCGCTCGCGGGCGTCCGGGGCGTCGCCGCACCGTCCGGTCGTCGGTCGCGTCGCCGCACCGTCGGGGCATCGGCGCCGCCGCGCCCCTGGCCGATGAACGAAGGTTTTTCCGTGCGATTCGGCTACCGTCGAACGTGGCGTCCCCGTACGAGGTACTGCAGGTCGACCCCGACGCCGACCCCGAGACGCTCCGCCGCGCCTACCGCCGCCGCGTGAAAGAGGCCCACCCGGACCGGGGCGGCAGCGTCGACGAGTTCCAGCGAGTCCGGGCGGCCTACGAGGCCGTCCGCACGGACGGGACCGACGGGGCCGCGGGCGAGGCGGCGGCCGGTGACGACGGGCCCTCCTCGGCACCCTCGGTCACCACCGACGTCCGGTACCTCGACTACGCGGTCGTCGACGACCTCGGCTGGTCGCTCGATGACGATCGGCTCTTCGAGCGGGCGGTCGAGGCCGAGCTCCCCGCGACCGACTACGGTCGCTTCGAGGTCGAGCCCCGGGAGACCCTGCTGGAGGCCGCCGAACGCCGGGGGTTCGCCTGGCCGTTCGCGTGCCGCGGCGGCGCCTGCGCGAACTGCGCCGTCCTGATCCGCGAGGGCGAGCTGTCGACCCCGGTCGACCACATCCTCCCGGAGTCGATGGTCGAGCGCGGCATCCGGCTGTCCTGCGTCGGCCGCCCGCTCACCGACGAACTCCAGGTCGTCTACAACGTCAAGCACATGCCCGACCTCGAGGAGCTCCGGCTGCCGCCGCGGCCGTTCGATCGGGCGCAGGACGACTGACCCGGGTCCGACCGGGGTCGGCGGGCCCACGGCGACCGCGTCCGCGCCTCGACCCCGAAACCCCCGCGGGGCTCGGCCGGTGCAACGGCCGGGCGTTTTAAGGCCCCTGTCGGTCGAGTGCGGGACGATGCTACTGGAGATCATCGGGGGGTTCGTGGTGCTCGTGCTGCTCGCCCTCCTGGTGGGGTACGTCGTCAGCCTGTACAACCAGCTCGTGCGGCTCCGCAAGCGGGTCGACCAGGCCGCACAGAACATCGACGTCCTCCTGAAGCAGCGCCAGGACGAGCTCACGAAGCTCATCGACGCCGCCCAGGAGATGATGGAGTACGAGGAGGAGGTGCTCACGGAACTCACCGAGGCCCGCGAGCAGGCCGAGCGCGCCTCGACGCCGACGGAGGAGGCCAACGCCGACAACGCGATCCGGCAGGCGATGGCGGGCTTCCGCGCCCGCGTCGAGGACTACCCCGAGCTCCGCGCCCAGAACAACCTGATGCAGTTCCAGGAGCGGATCAGCGACATCGAGAACCAGATCGCCGACCGTCGGGAGTTCTACAACGAGGCGACCACGCAGTACAACACCCGGATCGCGCAGTTCCCCTACGTGATCTTCGCCTCCTCGCTCGGGTTCGAGTCCCGGGAGCTGTTCACCGCGACCGAGGAGGAGACGGCCGACGTCGACGTCGGTGCCGCCTTCTCCGGCTCCGGTGGGGGTTCGGGTTCGGGCGGCGGGTCCGGCTCCGGTGGGGGTTCGGGTTCGGGCGGCGGGTCCGGCTCCGGTGGGGGTTCGGACGCCGGGTCCGGATCCAGCGACGACGCGTGACCGCCACGCCAGCGGTCCGGGCCACCGCCGCGTCCCTGTCGGTCGCTCCGCTGCCGCTCCAGGTCGACGTCGTGGACGCCGGGTTCGTCGCGCTGTTCTTCCTCCTCGGGCTGTTCCTCGTCTACAGGGGGTTCGACGAGTACCGGGTGAGCCGCCTCGTCCGCGACACGGCGACCGAGACGGTCCGGTCGGTCGCCGCGGGCCGGACCGAACTCGCCGGCCGCGCCGTCGACGTCGACGCCGACACCGTCTTCCATCGGCCGTTCACCGACGACGAGTGCCTCTCGCCCGCTACACGGTCCGCGAGCACGACGACGGCGGTTCCGAGGGCTCCGACTGGACGACCGTCGACGCCGACACCTGGGTGGCGCCGTTCCTGCTGGAGGACGACACCGGCCGCATCCGGGTGGAGCCGACGGGACGACGACGTTCGAGATCGCCGACGGGAACACGACCACGATCACCGTCGCGGCGGGCGAGTCCCCGCCGCCCGAGGTCCAGGAGTTCCTCGACGGCGTCGCATCGGTCGACGACGGCCGCGAGAAGCGCCGCTACGAGCAGGCGGTCATCCCGACGGGGGCGTCGGTGTACGTCCTCGGCGGCGCCGTACAGCGGGCCGACGAGGCGGGAGCCAACGAGGACCGCCTCGTCATCCGGCGGGACGACGGCAGCGGCCGGTTCGTCGTCTCGGACGTGCCCGGGGACGAACTCGCGACGACGCTGACCCGTCGCGCGCCGCTGTTGATCCTGCTCGGTCTGGGGCTGAGCGTGGTCTGTCTCTACGTGCTGCTGGACGTGTTCGGCGTCGTCTGAGGGACGCGGCCGCGGTCGGCCGGCCAGGCACACCGGCATGCCTGCATACGGCATCCTGGCATACCTGCCTCCCGTCCGCCCGATGTCCCGACATCCTGACGCCCGACCTCCCGACACCCGGACTCCTGTCGGATTCTCCACCTGAAACAAAGGGGTATGTTTTCGGGGAAGCCACACGATTGAAACCGCTCCCGGTTCCAGGGGGGTGTATGTCGGCCTCCGAACTCGCGGCGCAGGTCGCCGAGGCGCTCGCCGTCGACCGCTCGGAGTTCGCGTCGCGGGTCGAGGCGGAACTCGAGGTGCTGCGCGGGGAGATCGCCGACGGGACCTTCGACAACCCGCAGGCCATCGTCGGCCTCGAGTACGAGTTCTACGCGGTCGACGTCGAGACGGACGCCCTGATGCGCGTCCCGCGTCGGCTGCTGGAGTACATCGGGTTCGAGAAGGAGCTCGGGCTGCACAACGCGGAGCTGTCGACGACGCCGCAACCGCTGTCCAGGTACGGGCTCCGGGCCCAGGAGGCGGAGGTGCAGGCGAAGCTCGACGCCGCCCAGCGGGAGGTCGCCCGCGAGGGTATGACGCTGGTCAGCGACGGGCTCTGGACCGTGCCGCCGGTCGGCGAGACGGCCTCCGAGTACCTCACCGACAGCGTCGAGGCCGACGGCATCCGGCTCGCGACGAACATGACGAACGCGGTGCGGTACCACGCGATGGCCAACACCGACTACGCCCCGGAGCTCCAGCTCGAGGCCCCGCACGTCTCGCTGGACGCAGACACCGTCATGCCGGAGTCGCTCATCACCTCCATCCAGCCGCACTACCAGGTCGCCCACGCCCACGACCTCCCGGAGCACTTCCGGTACGCCCTCCGGGTCGCCGGGCCGCTGCTCGCGGTGTCGGTCAACTCGCCGTTCTTCCCGCCGGACCTCTACGACGCGGACGCCGAGACCGTCCTCGAGGACGGCCACATGGAGAACCGCATCCCCGTGTTCGAGTCCGTGCTCAACCCCGCCGACTCGGCGAAGGTGGCCTTCCCCGAGGACCTCGAGGGCGTGGAGGACGCCACCCGGCGGATCGCCGACGACCAGACCGTCGTCCCCATGCTCCTCGAGGCCCAGGGCCGCTTCGACGACCGCTTCGCACACTTCCGGCACAAACACGGGAGCTTCTGGCGCTGGGTCCGCCCCGTGTTCGACGGCGCGACCCGCGAGAGCGCCAACGCCCGCATCGAGTTCCGCCCGCTCCCCGGCCAACCGACCGTCCGGGACACCATCGCGCTGCTGGCGGTCTTCGCCGGCTTGCTCGAGAGCCTCCCGCGGCGCGAGCACCCGATCTACGACCTCCCCTGGCGGGACGCCCGCGCGAACTTCTACGCCGCGATGCGGGACGGCCTCGACGCCGACCTCCGGTGGGTGACCGCCGACGGCATCGAGACCACCGACACCGAGGAGCTGTACGCCGAGCTGTTCGAGCTCGCCCGCGACGGCCTCGAACTCCGCGGCCTCGACGCCGAGGCGGCCAACCGCTACATCCAGCCGCTCCGGGAGCGCGTCGACCGGCGCGTCACCCCTGCCCGCTGGAAGCACGACCTGGTCAGCGAGGGGGTCGACCGCGGCGAACCGCTCGGCGAGGCCATCTGGGGGATGCAGACCGAGTACATCGACAACCAGGACGGGACGCTCGTCGACGGCACGTTCCTGGACTGGCTCTAGGCACCCGCGTTCGGAACCGGCGTCCGGTCGTGGCCCGACGTAGCCGCCGGTAGAACCGGTCGGTGTAGGG
>CAZATR010000060.1:0-14357 GCA_964488035.1 uncultured Natronomonas sp. | reverse complement strand
CGCGGCACGCGGTCGCCACGCGTGGGTGATCGAGAGCGCCTCGGCCAGCCGCACCGCGAGGCCGCCGACGGCGAGACCGACGAAGCCGCCGGTCGCCAGCGCGACGACGAGCCGGACGCCGGCGCCGGGCCTATCGAGGAGGACCGCGGCCGCGACCGGGACGGCGAGCCAGCCGACGAGCCCGACGAGGACCGACAGCGTCGCCGGCGACCGCTGCCGCTCGATGTCGTGGACCGACCGGGTCCGCCGGACGGCCGCCCGGGCGACGAGCACCGTGGTGACGAGGCCCGCGACGGCGCTGGCCAGCACGAACGACAACGCCGCCCAGTACCAGAGCGTCTCCTCGGTGCCGGGCAGGTACGCGAACAGGAGGAAGACCAGCAACGCGACGGCGACGCCGGTCGCGAGGCCGTGGCGGGCGTGGCGACGCACCTCGAGTTCCTCGATCAGGGCCGCCACGCCCGGCCGGTCCGGAGTATCCGCGGACACGCCTCGCCGTTCGACCGCGCGGCACAAAGCCGTACAGGGTTCGGATCGACGACCCCCACCGCACGGACTCGCAGGAACCCACCGCACGGACCGACAGGCCACCGCACGGACAGGCGGAAAGGCCCGCACGTATCAGTAGGCCTAAGACCGCCCGGCGGCCGAATGGGAGTAATGACGTCCCTCGGTTCGGCGACGGCGGCCCCGGGCGAGGTCGAGACGGGGCGGCTGTCGGTCGGCGAGGCCCGGGACGGCTCCGAGGTCGGGCTCCCCGTGGCGGTCGTCAACGGCGACCGCGACGGGAAGACCCTCTACGTCCAGGCGGTCTCGGACGGCGACGAGCTCAACGGGCTCGGGGTGATCCGGCGGGTCGTGCCCCAGCTGGACCCTGCCGACCTCGCCGGCCAGCTGCTCGTCGTCGGCATCGTCAACCACTACGGCTTCCAGGTCGGCGAGCACCGCAACCCGATCGACGACACCAAGCTCAACCGGGCCTACCCCGGCGACGCCGAGGGCACCGCCTCCGAGCGCATCGCCGCCGCGACGTTCGAGGCAGCGACGCGCGCCGACCTCATCCTCGACCTCCACCAGGGGTCGACCTCCTGCATGATCGACGAGACCCGCGTGCGGTGCGGGCCGCGCCACCGGCTCCACCGGGAGTGTCTCGAACTCGCGAAGGCGTTCGGCTGCGGCTACATCCTCGACCAGAAGGGCCCCGACGGCCAGCTCGCCCGCGCCGCCCCGGACGAGGGCATCCCCACCATCGACCCCGAGCTCGGCGGCTCCGTCGGCTGGGACGAGGACTCGATCCGGACCGGCGTGAAGGGCGTGTTCAACGTGCTCTACCGGTACGGGTTCCTCGATGGCGACGTCGACGCCGAGGCACAGACCCGCGCGAGCGGGTTCGAGCAGTACGGCGCCCCCGCGGGCGGCCTCGTCGACTACGCCGCCGACCTCGGCGACGAGGTCGAGACGGACGACACCCTCTTCGAGGTGACCGACCCGTTCGGCGAGGTCAGGGCCGCGGTGACCGCCGACACCGACGGGATCTTCTGGCGCCACCGGCGGCTGCCGCAGGTCGCCACCGGCGAGTACGTCTGCTCGCTCGGCACCGACGTCGACACCGTCTGACACGGCGAACGTTTACCCCTTCACGGGGCGGCCGGACGCCACGTGACCTGAACGCGGCCGACGACCGGTCGTGGCCGACGCGCGGGAGGCCGCCGCCGGCAAACTCCCGGCCCGCCTGCACGCACCCGGTCCCGCCTGCACGCAACGTATCCGGCCCGCTCGTCACACCGAAACCGAAACGGGGACCGCCGTCCATGCAGCTGCATGGACAGACACGGCGGCGTGGACCTCCGCTGTCCGGACTGTGGCCGCACCTACCCCGACCGGTGGCGGTGCGAGTGCGGCGCCCCCCTCGAGTTCGCCGACCGGCCGCACCCGACGGGCGGGCGACCGGACGTCGACCCGCGCGAGGGCCTGTGGGCCTTCGCGCCGTTCCTCCCGGTCGAGCGGCACGCCAGCCTCGGCGAGGGGTACACGCCGCTCGTCGACGCGCCCGACCGGCAGGCGTCGTTCAAGCTGGAGTACGTCCTCCCGACGGGGTCGTTCAAGGACCGCGGCGCCGCGACGACGCTCTCGCGGGCCGTCACGGTCGGCGCCGACCGCGTCCTCGAGGACTCCTCCGGTAACGCCGGCGCCGCCATCGCCACGTACGCCGCCCGGGCCGGTCTCGCCGCCGAGATCTACGTGCCAGCGGACGCGAAACCGTCGAAACTCCGGGCGATCCGGCGGGCCGGCGCCGACCTCGTCCGCGTCGACGGCCCGCGGGCCGCCGTCACCGCCGAGTGCGTCGACGCCGTCGAGGCCGGGCGTGGCTGGTACGCGAGCCACGCCTGGCACCCGGCGTTCCTCGCCGGCACCGCGACGATGGCATACGAGCTCGCCCACCAGCGGGACTGGTCGGTCCCGGACGCCCTCGTGCTGCCGGTCGGCCACGGCACGCTGTTCCTCGGCGCCTACCGCGGGTTCCGGGCGCTCGCCAGGGCCGGCTGGACCGACCGGATGCCGCGGCTGCTCGGCGCCCAGGCCGCCGGCCACGCCCCCATCGTCGCCGCCCTGCGCGGCGATGCCGCCGCGGCCGGCGAGAACACCGCAGCCGACGGCATCCGGATCGACGACCCCGTCCGGAAGCGGGGTATCCTCGACGCCATCGACGCGACGGACGGCGACGCCATCGCGCTCCCGACGGAGGCAGTCCGGACGGAACTCGACCGCCTGCATCGGGCGGGGTTGTACGTCGAATCCACGGCCGCCGTCGCACCGGCGGCGCTACGGGCCTACCGGAACCGGGGCGTCCTCGCCGACGGCGACGATGTCGTCGTGCCGCTGACCGGCAGCGGACTGAAAGAGTGATCAGAGCCCGAGTGCGGCCTTGAATCGACCGATCAGTCCCGACGGACCACCGGTCGCGGTCCCGTCCTTGGTCGCCGCTCCCTCCTCGCTGCCGTCATCGGTCGGCCGCTCCCGTGGGCTCTCACCGGCCGTCGACTCGTCGATCGACCCGCCGGCGTAGGCGCAGTACGGACACCCGTCCGCGTCCGTGTAGTGCGGGAGCCCGCACTCGGAACAGGTGGTCCGGTCGGCGGCGGCGTCGCCGTTCCCGAACACGAACCCGGAGGCCTCCGATGTGGGGTCGTTCGCTTCGGTGGACGCGCAGTACGGGCACGATCCCTTCTCGGCGTAGTAGGGGAGGCCACACGTCTCGCAGCGCGTTCGACGGCGGCGGTCTGGACTGCTCGCCATACCGGCCCGGGGGCGCGACCGAACTTAAACCATGGTAACAGTTCACACCCTCGTCACCGTTCCGGATGGGTCGGCGCGTCGAAACCGCCGCGGACCAGCGGTTTGGCGATGTGGCGCCGTGCTCTTGGGGGGACCTCGTACCACCCGACCTCGAGCGTCCGGTCGAGCGGCCGCTCGACCCGGTCGTCGGTGGCCGTCCCGCAGTCCCGGCAGCGGTATCCCCGATCGGTGCCGGCCGAGTCCATCGTCCGCCCGCAGTCCGGACACGTCGGCGTCACCGATTCGACGCGGCGGAGCGACCTGACGGCGAACTTCTCGAGCTTCAGCGTCCCCGAGGCGACCTCCCCGCAGACGGTCAGGTCGTCGCCGACGCGGAGCCGCCGGACGCGATCGCGGAACCGCTTGGTGGGCTCGAAGGCGACACACTGCAGTTCGCCGTCGCCGTCGGCCAGATCGAAGAACACGTGCCCGCCCTCGCGGGACTCCGGCGCCGAGGCGACCGTGCCATCGAGGCGGTACGAGCGGCCGTCGGCCGCCGTCGCGATCGTCCCGTCGAGCAGGTGGGCGTCGGTCCCCTGGCTGGTCACGAACAGCCGCTCGCGGTCGACCGGCTCGCCGTCGATGCGGTCGGCGACGGTCCGGCAGGCCCCGGGGTCGTCGCCGCGGATGCCGAACAAGACCGGCCCGGGCGTGTGGGGGACGCAGACCGTCTCGCCGGTGCCGCGGTCGACCGTGTCCCAGACCGACGGGTAGGCGCCGTCGGCGGCCTCGAACACCGAGTCCGCGTCGACGTCCCGCTCGCTGCCCCACCGGCCCGGACGGCGGTACGCGACGTGTTCGTAGGTCCAGTCGTCGAAGGCCGCCCGGGCGCCGACCGCCGCCAGCGCGCCGATGACGCCGCGGCCGTCCTTCCACGTCTCGAGACGGTACCCGGCCTCCGCGGCCACCCGGTGGGCGTCCGCGATGGCGTGGTGGTCGGTGACGACCGCACGGGCGAACTCGACGACCGGATCGGGCACCCGGTCCGGCCGGTGGTCCGCGACGACGAGGCCCGGATTGGTGCGGTCGTCGGCCGTCTCGGCCGCCGCGTCGACGACGTCGGCAGCGACGGCGAGTGCGTCGGTCGGGTCGGCGTCGGTGTGGACGGCCAGGGCCGCGTTGCCGCGGGTCTTGTGCTCGACGGCAGGGTTACACCGCAGGAGGACCACCCGCTCGACGGTCGCCCCGGCGTCGACCAGCCGGCGGGCGACGGTGTCGGCGACGTAGGTCGTGCACATCCCGCGCTCGCGGGAGTCGGTGTCGTCGAGCCCGATGACGGTCACGACCGCCCGTACGCGGGAGGGCACCAACGGGGTTTCGGTCCCGTAAAGACGGCGCGATGGACCGTGGACAACCGCACGAGAGCGCCGGTATGCACCGGGGAAACACATTTAACCAGGGAAACACCTATGTACCCCTATGTCCCGGTCCGCACTGGTCGGCAACGTCACCTCCATGCTCGAGGACGCCGGGTTCGCGGTGAGCGACCGGTGTGCGATCCGGCCGAAGAGCTTCGACATCGCCGCACGGCGCCGCGACGACGTGCTACTGTTGAAGGTACTGGCCAACATCGACGCCTTCGACGGCTACACCGGCGCCGAGATGCGGCGCCTCGGCGAGTACCTCGAGGCGACGCCGCTGGTCGTCGGGCTGCGCACCCGCAACGAGGACCTCAAACCGGGCGTCGTGTACTTCCGGCACGGGGTCCCGGTGCTGTCGCCGGACACCGCCATGGACCTCTTCATCGAGGAGGTCCCGCCGCTCATCTACGCCGCGCCGGGCGGCCTGTACGTGAACATCGACGGCGACATGCTGTCGGACGTCCGGTCGGACCGCGAGTGGTCGCTCGGGAAGCTCGCCAGCGAGCTCGGCGTCTCCCGCCGCACCGTCTCGAAGTACGAGGACGGCATGAACGCCAGCGTCGACGTCGCCGCCGAACTCGAGGACATCTTCGACCGGCCGCTGGCCAGCCCGGTCAGCGTCCTCGACGGCGCCGAGGAGGTCCGCGACGACGTCGAGGACCCCGAGGACGTCGAGGCCGACCCGGACGACGCCCACCTCGTCACCGTCCTGACCCGCGTGGGCTTCAACGTCCACCCCACGATGCGGGCGCCGTTCAAGGCCGTCAGCGAGGACGAGGAGGGCGACGAGAAGGTACTCACCGGGCACTCGGAGTTCAACCGGACCGCCGAGAAGCGCGCCCGGATCATGTCCTCCGTTGGCCACGTCACGCGCACCCGATCGGTGTACGTCGTCGAGCGCGCCCGGCAGGACTCCGTCGAGGGCACCGCCCTCATCGAACGCGAGGAGATCGAGCGGGTCGAGGACGCCGAGGAACTCGAGGACATCATCCGCGAACGGTCCGAAGCGGAAGCCTGACGGCTGTTTTCTACTGCTACGGACAGGCCTCGGGATCGATTCCCGCCGAATTCGGTAGCGCCCGGTTTTCTCCGGTCAACGGCCCGTATCCCGGCCCTACCTACAGGTTCCCCGTTCGAGGCGCAGTGCTGAACGCCGCGAATTTCATATCGTCGTTTACGGTTTATTATATAAGTAAACGGTGAGCTACGGGCCGCTGGCGGGGAGACGAAGGGGGTTTCAACCGGCGTCGCCCACGATTGGGTATGACGGAGACGATCCGGCTGGCGACCCGGGGCTCCGACCTCGCGCTCCGGCAGACGCAGGGCGTCGCACGGGCCCTGGAGAGCCGCCGGCGGGAGGTCGAACTCCTGGAGGTGGAGACGACCGGCGACGGCGTCCGCGACGAGTTGATCCACCGGCTCGGCAAGACGGGCGCGTTCGTCCGGAGCCTCGACGAGACGGTGCTGGACGGGGAGGCCGACGCGGCGGTCCACTCGATGAAGGATATGCCGACGGAGTTCCCCGAGGACCTCGTCATCGCGGGCGTCCCGGAACGAGCCCCCGCGGGTGACGTCCTCCTTTCGCCGGGCGGCACCGCCCTGGACGATCTCCAGGAGGGCGCCACGGTCGGGACCGGGAGCCTCCGCCGGCAGGCCCAGCTTTTGGCGGCCAGACCGGACCTCGACGTCGTTCCCCTCCGCGGGAACGTCGACACCCGGGTCGAGAAGCTGCTGGCCCCGGGGCTGCAGGCCGAACACGAGCGCCGGCTCGAGGCGGCGGAGACCGACGACCCGAAGGATGACGAGGCGTTCGATCGGAGTCCCGAGGCGTGGTTCGACGACCTCTCCGAGCACGAGCGGCGGGCCCTCGGCCGCGAGGTCGACACCGAGTTCGACGCCATCGTGCTCGCCGAGGCCGGTCTCGACCGGATCGGGCTCCTCGAGGCGCTCGAATTCCAGCGGCTCGCGCCGTCGTTCGTCCCTGCCCCCGGGCAGGGCACCATCGCGGTGACGGCCCGCGACGGCGACCTCGCCGACACGCTCCAGCACGAGCTCGACCATCCCCGGACGCGCGTCGAGACCACCGTCGAGCGGACGGTGCTCGGCACGCTCGGGGGCGGCTGTGTCGCCCCGATCGGCATCCACGCGGTCATCCGGGGCGAGTACGTCCACACGCGCGTGCGGGTGCTCTCCCGGGACGGGACCGAGGCGATCGAGGCGACCCGGGACCTCCCGGTGGAGCAGCATCCGGTGGCCGCCCGCGAGCTGGCCGAGGACCTGGTCACGGAGGGCGCCGCCGACCTGGTCGAGCGCGCCCGCCGGGAGGTCGGTGGATGACCGGGACGGTGTACCTCGTCGGGAGCGGGCCTGGAGACCCCGAACTGCTGACGATCAAGGCCAGACGCGTCATCGAAGAGAGCGACGTCGTCCTCCACGACAAGCTCCCCGGACCGGCGATCCTCGAGTCGATCTCGGAGGAGAAGCGCGAGGACGTCGGCAAACGGCCGGACGGCGAGTGGACGCCCCAGGAGTACACCAACCGGCGACTGGTCGAGTTGGCCGAGGCGGGCAACGACGTCGTCCGGCTCAAGGGCGGCGACCCGTTCGTCTTCGGCCGGGGCGGCGAGGAGGTCGAACACCTCGCCGACAACGGGATCGCCCACGAGTACGTCCCGGGTGTCACGAGCGCCATCGCGGCCCCGGGGGTCGCCGGTATCCCGGTCACCCACCGGGACCAAGCCTCCTCCGTGACCTTCGTCACCGGCCACGAGGACCCCTCGAAGGGGGAGTCCGCCGTCGACTGGGCGGCGCTCGCCGAAACCGGCGGCACGCTCGTGGTGCTGATGGGCGTCTCGAAGCTCCCCGCGTACACGGCGGCGTTGCTCGACGCCGGAATGGACCCGGCGACGCCGGCTGCGATGGTCGAGCGGGCGACCTGGCCGGACGAGCAGGTCGCCGAGGGCACCCTCGAGTCGATCGTCGAGGCCCGCGACGCCGAGGGTATCGAACCGCCAGCGGTCACCGTCATCGGGGACGTGGCGGCCTCCCGCGAGCAGGTTCGTGCATTTCTGGCGACCGACCCGGATCGGGAGGCCGAGACGTAAACCGTATGTCGCGATATAGAATCACAGCGGCCCGGGGTTCCGGAGGCCGAGGCAAGCATGCCTGAGACGGTCGCGTTCTTCCGGCCGAACGACGAGCGGGCCGCCGACGCAGCGGCCGTACTCCGCGAGCTAGGCGTCGAACCGCTCTCGGACCCGATGCTCGCCGTCGAACAGACCGGCGCGGCACCCCGGGAAGACGCGGCGTTCACCGTGTTGACCAGCAGGACCGGAGTCGAGCTGGCCCGCGAGGCGGACTGGACCCCGGACGGGGAGATCGTCGCCATCGGCACCGCGACCGCCGACGCCCTGGAAGCGAACGGCTACCCGGTCGACCGCGTGCCCGAAAAGTACTCCTCGGCCGGGCTTGTCGAGACGCTGGGCGACGCCGTCGCCGGTCGCCGGGTCGAGGTGGCCCGGTCCGACCACGGCTCAGCCGTCCTCACCGACGGCCTGAACGAGGCAGGCGCGTACGTCCACGAAACGGTGCTCTACCGGCTGGTCCGTCCCGAGGCGGCCGGCGACTCGACGGTGGCCGCGGCCGAGGGCCGCCTCGACGGTGTCTGCTTCACTTCCTCGTTGACCGTCGAGCACTTCCTCGCGGCCGCCGCCGACCGCGGGGTCCGCGACGCCGCCGTCGCGGGGCTCGAGGACGCCGTCGTCGGGGCCATCGGCGAACCCACACGTGAGACGGCAACGGAACACGGGATTGCCGTCGACATCGTGCCCGAGACCGCCGAGTTCGAGGCGCTGGCGACCGCCGTCGTCGAGCAGCTCTGACGCCTCCCATAACCGAGCGACGACCGTCCCCTGCGGCCGTCCGACCGTTTATAGCCGATGGCGCGCAAACCACGCCCGATGGACGCCCCGGTTCCGGAACTCGAGGCCCGCGCCCACGCGTGTGCGGACGCCCTCAAGTCGGCCGACCGCGTGCTGCTCGCCTCGCACATCGACGCCGACGGTCTCACGAGTGCCGCCGTCGCCGCGACCGCCCTCCGGCGCGCCGATATCCCGTTCGAGGCCGTGTTCGAGAACCAGCTCGACGCCGACTCCATCGCGGGCATCGCCGCCCGGGACTACGACACCGTCCTGTTCACCGACTTCGGGAGCGGCCAGCTGGACGTCATCGCCGAACACGAACGGGCGGGCGAGTTCACCCCGGTGATCGCCGACCACCACCAGCCCGCCGAGGCCGAGACGGACTTCCACCTCAATCCGCTCCTGGAGGGTATCGACGGTGCCTCCGAGCTCTCGGGCGCCGGCGCCGCCTACGTCCTCGCGCGCTCACTTGCGGCGCGCGGGCCCGACGCCCGGCTGGGGAACCGCGATCTCGCCGCCCTGGCGGTCGTCGGCGCCGTCGGGGACATGCAGGCTTCGGGCGGAGAACTCCACGGCGCGAACGAACGGGTCGTGGCAGAGGGGGTCGAGGCCGGCGTCCTCGCGGAGATAAAGGACCTATCGGTATACGGAAAGCAAACGCGACCCCTGCCGAAGCTCCTCGAGTACGCCTCCGACGTCCGCATCCCCGGTATCACCAACGACGAGCGCGGGGTCGTCGCCTTCCTCGACGACCTCGACGTCGCCTGCCGGACCGAGGATCGGTGGAAGCGCTGGGTCGACCTCACCGACGACGAGAAGCAGACGGTCGCCAGCGCCCTGGTCCAGCACGCCGTCAGTCGGGGGGTTCCCGCGTTCAAGATCGACCGGCTCGTCGGCACCACCTACGTGCTCACGGAGGAGGCGACGGGCACCGCGTTGCGGGACGCCAGCGAGTTCTCGACGCTGTTGAACGCGACGGCGCGGTACGAGCGTGCCGACGTCGGGCTGGCGGTGTGTCTCGGCGACCGCGGCGACGCGCTGGACCGCGCCCGGGAACTGTTGCGGACCCACCGCCGGAACCTCTCGGAGGGCATCGAGTGGGTCGAGGAGCACGGCGTCACGACCGAGGACAACCTCCAGTGGTTCGACGCCGGCGACGAGATCCGGGAGACGATCGTCGGCATCATCGCCGGGATGTCGATGAGCGCCGACGGCGTCGCCCGGGACGTGCCGATCGTCGCCTTCGCCGAGAAGAGCGACGAGGAGACGAAGGTTTCCGGTCGCGGGACCGGCCCGCTCGTGAGCCAGGGACTGGACCTCTCGGTGGTCATGACCGAGGCCGCGAGGGCGGTGGACGGCGAGGGCGGCGGACACGACGTCGCCGCCGGAGCGACGATCCCCGCCGGCAGCGAACGGGAGTTCATCGACCACGCCGATTGCGTCGTCGGCGAACAGTTGGGGTGACCGCAACGAATCCCGTAGCGCCGTCGAGAACCCCGAATCACCCTTGAGAGTCGTTTTTGTCGCTGTTTTCCGGCCGTTGCCGGATGCACAGGTCGGGCAGGTGCCGTGCGATTCGATATCCCGACAGGTAGTTTACCGACCCGAATCGCGCCGTCCCTTTTATACCGCCGTCGGTCGATTTCCGGGCATGACCGTCGAGTACGACCGACGCGGCCCGGTCGCCGTCGTCACCGTCGACCGGCCCGACCGACGCAACGCCATCGACAACGCCACCGCCGAGGCCCTCGGCGACGCCTGGGCCCGGTTCGACGGGGACGAGGAGGCCCTCGTCGGGGTGCTGACCGGCAGCGAGGGCACCTTCTCCGCCGGCGCGGACCTGAAGGCGATGGACCTGGAGGACACGCCGGAGGGTTGGCTCGGCTTCACGCGCATCCGCGTATCGAAGCCGACCGTCGCCGCCATTGAGGGCCACTGCGTCGCCGGCGGCCTCGAGATGGCGCTGTGGTGTGACCTCCGGGTCGCCAGCCGGTCGGCCACGTTCGGCTGCTTCGAGCGTCGGTTCGGCGTTCCCCTGATCGACGGCGGCACCCAGCGACTCCCCCACGTCGTCGGGCTCGGCCGTGCGCTGGAGTTAATCCTGACCGGGCGGGCGCTCGACCCCGAGACCGCGAAGGAGTGGGGCCTCGTCAATCGACTCGCCCCGGAGGGCGCGGCCCTCGAGACCGCCGTCGAGATGGCGGAGGTCATCGCCGGCTTCCCACAGGAGACGGTGCGGACGGACCGGGAGGCCGTCTACGACGGCCTGGGGTCGACGCTGGCGCAGGGTCTCGCCACGGAGGCCTGGCACGGGTCGCGGGCACTCGAGACCGCCGTCGAGGGCGCGGACCGCTTCGCCGGCGGCGAAGGCCGGGGCGGCGAGGGCGTTCCGGACGAGGAATAACGCGGCACTGTTGAAATCCCCATGAGGTGCTATGTTCGGGGTCGTGTTCGTCGGTGGAGGTGTACGTACTTGCAGGTGATTCGGTAGCTATTTCCTGAAACCTATTGCCGACTCCCGAAGCCCTCGGCCGGCCGAACCGGACGACAAAGACACCACCACGTCCGAAGCCCTCGGCCGGCTCGACCGGCCGCGGCTCGCTGCGCTGCGGTGCTTGTTCCGGACGACTCCCTTCGGTCGTCGTCCGGCGTTCGCCTCACTGCGTTCGGCTCACCGTCGCCGGGGCCGGGTCGACCACGGCCTCGCCCTTCGAGTCCACCAGGCACCACACCCGCACCCGCACCACATTCCTCCCCAGCCGACGCCCTCACCCTCACGCGGTTCGGGTTCGGGGCGTCCCTCGCGCGCAGCTTTGTCGACCGCCGGCTCGCGGTTACACCGCTCGCTCATCCGACGGCGCTCCCGTCGGTCGACGCGCGCACGCCACGGCCGAACGTTCCCTTTCCTGGTGGACTGAAAGGGCGAGGCGGGGTCGCGCCGCAAGGGGAGTTGCTGAGCGGGCCAGTATCCGAGCGAGCGCCAGCGAGCGAGGATATCCCGCTCAACAACCGCGAGCCCGCCGAGGGCTTTCCAAGTGGTCTCGACCGCTCACTCAAGAAAACCGGAATCGCTCCATAAGCGTGCAAGTCTTGCGGCTGTTCCAGTTCAAGCGTTGAACGAAGAATCTCCGGTCGCAAGGGGTAGAAACGAGCCACACCGGCCGTCCACTCGGTTTCCAATGTCCGGTTTGGCGTCAGTACCTCCGTCACCAATCGTCGATGTACACTATGGCCGGGAGATCGCCGGCTCCGGAACCAACTCGGCCGGCCATCGACGCGCTCGGCGACTTCGGTGATGTCCATCGTATCGTCCCCGTAGTAGAGAACGGTGACACCGGCTGTCGTTTCCGGGTCAAGGAAGTCCGCGTCGTGGCTGAGAACGACGTACTCGTTCCGACGTGCGAACTCCAAGATTTCTCGATCGGCGGCACCCTCCTCCAGAATGGTGTGGACGTGAGCGGCAGTGTGGCCGTTGTCACGCAGTCTTTCCGCGACGTGCGGCTCGTGTTCTCGTCAACCGGAATCCAGCCAATCCGTCTCCTCGTCGCGCTTCGACCGGAGTTCGGACAGCGACGCATGACCTGCCTCCTTCGCCTGCCGCTCCTTGTCGCGCCGCCGGGCCTCAGCGGCGGCCATCTCATCAGGACGAGTGTGGTAATACTGGAGTGCGCCGTACACCGTGGCTACGTCGAGGTCGAGTTGGTCGGCGACCTCCTCGGCCGTCGTCCCGGCTTCCTCGACGAGTCCTTGAATCCGACGTACGGTAACCCGCCGGCCCTCGATGGGGGTTCATCGTGGAGGTTCGTCGCGATCGGGACGGCCGACTGAGCCATACCCGGTCCTACTCCGTGACCGTATAGAAATTCGAAGCCGATACTCGAGCAGATCGCGGACTCCTACGGGGACAGCCGCTGCCGATCCTGCGAGACTCGCTTGCTCGCGGATCCACTCGGTCGCCGCTCGCGGTGACGAGGCGCTCGCTGCGCTCGCGCCTCGCTCCGCTCGTCTCGCTGGCTCCCAACGTCTTCGCCCTACGGGCTCAGACGTTGGCGATCCCGCGTGAACACCGTCGGACTCGCTGGCGCTCGCCCGACGAACTCCCGCTCGACAGACTGCGGTTTCGCCTATGGGCTCAACCGCTGCCTGTCTCGCGGGAACAACACGGCTTCCCGGATGTTGCCCAGCTCCAGCATCGTCATCAACAGCCGCTCGCCGCCGAGCCCCCAGCCGGCGTGCGGCGGCATCCCGTACTTGAACATCTTCGTGTAGTACTCGAAGGCGTCCGGATCGAGGCCCTGCTGCTCGAAGCCCGCGATGAGCTGATCGCGGCGGTGTTCGCGCTGGCCGCCGGAGACGAGCTCCATCCGGGGGTGCATCATGTCGAACCCGGTCGAGAGGTCGGGGTCGTCGTCGTGGTCCATGATGTAGAACGGCTTGATCTCGGCGGGCCAGTCGGTGATGAAGTAGTGGCCGCCGACGTCGTCGCCGAGCGCCTTCTCGCCCTCCGTCGGGAGGTCGTCGCCCCACACGAGCTGCTCGTCGAGCGCGCCGGTGGCGTTGATGCGCTCGATTGCCTCCTCGTAGCTCAGCCGCGGGAACGGGGTCTCCGGCGGCTCGAACGCGTCGGCGAGGTCCAGCGCCTCGAGCTGGTCCCGACAGTTCTCGGCGACGGCCTCGTAGGCGGCGACCACGACCTGCTCGCAGACGTCCATCGCGTCGTGGTGGTCGCAGAAGGCGCCCTCGAAGTCGATCGAGGTCGCCTCGTTGAGGTGCCGCGGGGTGTTGTGCTCCTCGGCGCGGAAGATCGGGCCGATCTCGAAAACGCGCTCGACGTTCGAGCCCGCCACGAGCTGCTTGAACAGCTGCGGGCTCTGGTTCATGAACGCCTCCCGGCCGAAGTACGTGATCGGGAACAGCTCGGTGCCGCCCTCGGTGCCCGTCGCGACGATCTTCGGCGTGTTGATCTCGGTGGCGTCGGCCGCGCGGAACGCCTCGCGGGCCGCCCGCAGCACTTCGGCGCGAATCTCGAAGACGGCCTGGCCCTCATCGCGGCGGAGGTCCAGCGTCCGGTTGTCCAGGCGCGTCGACAGCTCCGCCTCGACCTTCCCCGAGGGGTCCAGCGGCAGCTCCGTGTCGGCCGCGGCGATGACCTCGACGGACTCCGGGACGACCTCAACACCCGTCGGAGCACGTTCCTCCGCCTCGACGGCGCCCGTCACGGAGACGACCGACTCCCGCGGGGCGTTCAACCCGGTCTCGACCAGGTCGTCGTCCATCTCGTCCTTCTCGAACTTCACCTGGATCCGACCCGACTTGTCCCGCAGGATGAGGAAGGCGATGCCGCCGAGGTCCCGGATCTCGTGGACCCACCCGGCGACCGTCACCTCGTCGCCCGGCGCGGCGTCCGCCGTGTACGTGCGGTTCTCCATACCCCGGCTTCTGGGGGCCGACCCTTAAGTGACACTTTTCGGATTCGTATATGTTGGGTCCAATTTTCGACGGATGGGTCGTTCTGTACGTATGCGTATGGAGCGATCTAGGTGCACGCTTGGAAGCGGTCCAGAACACCTCGAAAGCCCTCGGCGGGCTCGCGGTTGTTGAGCGGGATATCCTCGCGGCCTGACGGCCGCTCGGATAGGGCCCGCTCAGCAACTCCCCTGCGGCGCCAGCCGGGCGGTCGGCTCCGCCGACCGCCTATACCGTGGCGGCTACGCCGCCACGCACGCCTCGCGCTTTCAGT
>CAZATR010000059.1:0-14462 GCA_964488035.1 uncultured Natronomonas sp. | reverse complement strand
GTCAGTCCTCGATGGCGAGCGTGTAGACGCGCTTGCGTGCGTCCGTGAAGGAGAACCGGGAGTCGACGGCGTCGACGTCCTCCAGGCGGGTGATGGCGTAGCGGACGGTCCGCGGCGGCAGCATCGTCTCCTCGGCGAGCTGGCTCTGGGTGAGGCGGTCGTTGTACTCCAGGACCTTCGCGACCAGTTTGGCGCTCGGCGGGAGGTCCGCGACCGCCTCCCAGCCGCCGGGGTCGGGCTCGGCGTCGAGTTCGCTGGCACTCATGGTACCAGCCCCTTTCGAATGACGAAGGATAATACTTTCTCTTCCAAATTATTCTTTGTAGTAATTCATCGGTGTCGGGTCGGGCGTCCCGGCGCGGGGTGGCCGGGCCCGGATGCCCGCCCCATCCGTCGGCGTCGAGGATCGGCGGGGCCGAGACGACCCGAAGTCTCTTATTATCGCGGGCGCTACCGAGCCGTGATGAGTGATACTGTTGACGACGTCGACCTCCCGTACGAGGACGGCGCGTCACAGCAGGAGAAAGTGGAGGCGCTCGAGGAGCGTCTCGAGATCCTCGAGCAGCAGAACGAGGAGATGCGGGACAAGCTCCTCGACGCGAACGCGGAGAACAACAAGTACCAGCAGAAGCTCGAGCGGCTCACCCACGAGAACAAGAAGCTCAAGCAGTCGCCGCTGTTCGTCGCCACCGTCCAGGAGCTCACCGACGAGGGCGTCATCATCAAGCAACACGGGAACAACCAGGAGGCGCTCACCGAGGTCACCGACGAGATGCGGACCGACCTCGACCCCGACGACCGGGTCGCGGTGAACAACTCGCTGTCCATCGTGAAGGCGCTGGACGACGAGACCGACGTCCGCGCCCGCGTGATGCAGGTCGAGCAGTCGCCGGACGTCACCTACGAGGACATCGGCGGCATCGACGAGCAGATGGAGGAGGTCCGCGAGACCGTCGAGATGCCGATCGAGAGCCCCGAGATGTTCGACGAGGTCGGCATCGACCCGCCGTCCGGCGTCCTGCTCCACGGGCCGCCGGGCACCGGCAAGACGATGCTGGCGAAGGCGGTCGCCAACCAGACCGACGCGACGTTCATCAAGATGGCCGGCTCCGAACTCGTCCACAAGTTCATCGGCGAGGGCGCAAAGCTCGTCCGGGACCTGTTCGAGCTCGCCCGCCAGCAGGAACCCGCCGTGGTCTTCATCGACGAGATCGACGCCATCGCCGCCAAGCGCACCGAATCGAAGACCTCCGGCGACGCCGAGGTCCAGCGGACGATGATGCAGCTGCTCTCCGAGATGGACGGCTTCGAGGACCGCGGCCAGATCTCCATCATCGCCGCGACCAACCGCTTCGACATGCTCGACCGCGCCATCCTCCGCCCGGGCCGGTTCGACCGCCTCATCGAGGTCCCCAAACCCGAACACGAGGGCCGCGAGATCATCTTCGAGATCCACACCCGCGACATGAACGTCGCCGACACCGTCGACTTCGGCGAACTCGCCTCCGACGCCGCCGACGCCTCCGGCGCCGACATCAAGGCCGTCTGCACCGAGGCCGGGATGTACGCCATCCGCGACGACCGCACCGAGGTCGAGATGTCCGACTTCGAGGACGCCTGGGAGAAGATCCAGCAGACCGAGGACGCGACCGCGGCAGAAGTGTCTAAAACCTTCGCCTGAACCTTTTTGCACGCTCGCCGCCGCTCCGCGGCGGCTCGCGCGTGGCGGCTTCGCCGCCACGGCATGCGACGGCGGCCGGAGGCCGCCGCCCGCGGCAAAAACGTTCATGAAAAAGACACTGCGGGCCTCCCTCAGGAAGACTCGCTTCGCTCGTCTTCCAACGCTCCCGCTCACTTCGTTCGCGGGACCTCCGGTCGGTCCTTGGTCCGGTGACTCGACGGCTCCGCCGTCTCGTCGCCGTGAACCGCTCGCTCACTGCGTTCGCTCGCGGATGCTCGTGATTTCGCTAACCTCGTTCGTGGGCGAGGACCGACCCCTCGACAAGATGCCCACTACAACAGCGTGAAAATCAGCCACGGGATGCCGAACAACACGAGCGCCATTCCGACGAGAACGACCCCGTAGGCCAGGAAGGTCCCGACGGCGGTGAACCAGGCGGGGTGGTCGTACTCCGCTTTGATCTCGGCGACGTTCATACCGTACCGTTCGAACGCGGTCCCTTAGAGCTACCGTTTCCCGGGACGACGACCGCCCGGCCCTCGACGTCGACGGCACGGAGCCGCTCGAGGACCTCGGGAGATCATCGACCGCAACCCGCTCGATGTCCGTCCCGATATGACCCTGCCGGGCCTGCGCGAGGACGTCGCGGAGCGCGGCGGGGATGCACCTACGGACCGGTGGACCCCGACGTCAGTCCAGGATCTCCGCGATCCGGCGCGGCTCGGTCGACAGCGCCGGGTCCGCCTCGACGAGCTTCATGACCTCGTGGTCGGTGACGTCGGGGTAGTCCTTCCGGGTCGCCTCCTCGATGAGCTCGGCCTCCAGGCGGAACTCGGTGCCCTCGTAGATCACCTCGACCCCCTGCTCGTCGAAGGACAGAACCGTCATGGTCCGGCGTAGGCGGCTGGCTGTAATAAGCGGTCGGGAACGCGGTCGCCGGCCCGGCGTGGCGCCCGGGACCGTGTGCCGACGGGCGCACCGACGGCCCCGTCGCGTCCGTTCGCGGAGGTGGGTCAAGTGCGTGGTGGTCGAGTCCGGGACCGGGCGGGCGGGAGCCGCGGTCGTCGAGTCCGGGCGGAACGCGTGGGTCACTGCAGCGCCGAGGACGGGATCTTGAACGCGACGGAGTAGAGGAACTCGCGGCTCGGGATCTCGTAGCCGACCCGGTACAGCCCGGGTTCGTTGGCGACCGGCCAGACGGTCACCGGCTCCAGGGCCGACCGGTCGGGCGACCCGACGACAGTCTCGGCGATCAGTTCGAGGGCGGTCCGTTCGAGCACCTCGTAGACCTCGCCGGCCGCCGACAGCGGGGTGTGGTCGTCCAGCTCCACCAGGTCCGACGACGCGGCGGTGGTGTCGGGCCGGGAGCCGGCGGCGTCGACGTCGCCCTGGTACTCCACCATCAGCGACCCGCTCCGGTAGCCGAAGCCCAGCGCGCCGCTCCGGAGGCCGTACTCGGTGCTCCGGAACGGGACGGTGCCGCCCGGTGCGGCGTTCTCGATGACCGACGCCAGGATCGAGCGGGCGGACTCCACGTGGTGTTCCGGCAGGTCGCCGTTCCTCATCCCGTTCGAGTCCGCCATGTGGCGTAGTTCGCCCCGGCCTGCTTAAAAATACCGTCGGTGGATCTCGCGGTCGCCGAACGGGCCGACCGCTCCGACCGCTCCCGCCCGGAGTGCGTCAGACGCGCGTCGGACGCCCCGGGGTGGTTTTAATACTTCGCACGCGTGACTCGCTACCGTGCTTGGCTCCGATCCGCTCGAGGAACTCGCGATCCCCGACGGCACCCACGTCCAGGAGCACGACCTGGTCACCGAGGGCGACGTGCTGGTCGGCGGCCAGAGCGACGTGGAGTTGGGCGTCCGGGGCGGCAACGTGATGGCCGGCGAGCGCGCCACGTTCGGCGGCGACATCGAGGCCGACGGCGACTGCCGGCTCGACATGTGGTGCGACGTCGACGGCAACGTCCTCGTCGGCGAGGACGCCTACATCGGCGAGCGGGTCCACATCACCGGCCAGCTGATCGTCTCCGGCGACCTCGACATCGGCGACGACGTCGACATCGAGCGCGGCTTCGAGGCCAACGGCTGGATCGTCATCCGGAACCCGATGCCGACCATCGTCTTCCTGTTCGTCTACCTCTCCCAGCTGCTCCGCATCGGCGAGGAGGAGGCCGCCGAGGAGGTCGCCGAGGAGTTCCTGACCGACGACCGGGAGGCCGAGCCGGTGCTGATCCCCCGGGGCGCCAGCGTCTCCGACGACGCCTGGCGCGTCTCGACGCCGGCGACCATCGGCGACGACTGCCGGATGCACGGCAACGTCCGGGCGACCGACGTCGAGGTCGGCGCCGACACCGAGATCTTCGGCAGCCTTCGCGCCAAGGGGGACATCACCGTCGGCCCGCGAACCGTCGTGCACGGCGACGTGACGACCAAGTCCGGGAACGTCGTCGTCGCGCCGGAGGCCCACGTCCGGGGCGATATCTCCTGTGTGGACTGCGAGCTCTCCGAGGCCGCCGACGTCGAGGGCGCCATCCGGGCGAGCGGCGAGACGACGTTCGTCAGCGACCCCGCCGCGTTCGACAGCCCGGACCTGGCGGCGGTCGAGGAGCGGGTGGACGACGCGTCGTCGCCGGGCGACTCGACGGCCGCAGACGAGGACCAGCCCGGCCCGCTGCCGGACGACCTCGACCCCGCGTTCGTCCCCCTCGGTGACGGAGAGCTCTCGAATCCCGCCGATCCGGCCGTCATCCCGCTGGCCGAGAGCGACCGTGCCTGGAGCGAACCGGCGGCAACGAACGGCGACGACCCCGAGGCCGTCATCTCCGAGGCAGAGCCGCAGTAGCCGGCGACGACCCATCGGGCGGGTTCGAGCGTCCCGAGACGCTATTTGCGGACGGTGCCAACCGAAAGGCAGTTCGGTCCGGTCCGCCCACCACGGGTATGCTCTCGGTCGCGCTCGCCGGCAAGCCCAACGCCGGGAAATCGACGTTCTACAGCGCCGCCACGATGGCGGACGTCGACGTCGGCAACTACCCCTTCACCACCATCGACGCCAACCGCGGCGTGAGCCAGGTCCGCACCCGGTGTCCCTGCCTCGACCTCGAGCAGCGGTGCGGCAACGACGACTGCCACGCCGGCAAGCGCTACGTCCCGATAGAGCTGCTCGACGTTGCCGGGCTCGTCCCCGGTGCCCACGAGGGTAAGGGCCTGGGCAACCAGTTCCTGGACGCGCTGTCGAACGCCGACGTCATCCTGAACGTCGTCGACGCCTCGGGCGGCACGAACGAGGAGGGCGAGCCGGTCGAGGTCGGCAGCTACGACCCGGTTCGGGACGTGGAGTTCGTCGAGATCGAGATGGACCTGTGGCTGGCGTCGATCATCGCGGACAACTGGGAGACCGTCGAGCGCCAGTCCCGCTCGCCGGAGTTCGACTTCGAGGCCGCGCTGACCGACGTGCTCACCGGCGTCGGCGCCACCGAGTACGACGTGATGGCCGTGTTGCGGGAGCTGGACTACTCCACGGACCCGATGGCGTGGGACGACGCGGACCGCGAGGAACTCGCGCGCCTGGTCCGGGAGCGCACCAAGCCCATCGTCGTCGTCGCGAACAAGGCCGACGTCGCCCCGGAGGGCAACGTCGAGCGGCTCCGGGAGGCGGCCGACCGGGTCGTCCCCGCGACCGCCGAGGGCGAACTCGCGCTCCGGCAGGCCGTCGAGGCCGGCGTCGTCGACTACGACCCCGGCGACGAGGACTTCGCGATAACCGGCGACGTCTCAGAGGCCCAGGCCGACGGCCTCGACCGCATCCGCGCCGTGATGACCGAGTACGGCGGCACCGGCGTCCAGGCCGCCCTCGACGAGGCCGTCTACGGTCTCCTCGAACGCATCACCGTCTACCCCGTGCAGAACGAGACGAAGTGGACCGACGGCCAGGACAACGTCCTGCCGGACGCGTTCCTCCTCCGGAGCGACGCCACTCCACCCGACCTGGCCTACGCCGTCCACTCCGACATCGGCGACGGCTACCTCCACGCCGTCGACGCTCGCGAGAACCGCCGCATCGGCGAGGACCACGAACTCGCCGAGGGTGACGTCATCAAGATCGTCTCGACGGCGAACTAGCGGCCCGACCGACGACCCCATCCACGATCCTTCCCCATCCCGCAGACGAACCGATTTATGGGCCCGCCCCGGAGACGGAGCCATGGACGTCGCCATCGTGCTCTTCGACGGCTTCGACAACCTGGACGCAATCGGGCCGTTCGAGGTGTTCGGCCACGCCGGGACCGACGGCGCCGACGTCGACGTCGGGCTGTACACGCTCGACCCGCGCGACGTGGTCACCTCCAGCCACGGCCTGCGGGTCGAACCGGACGGCGTGCTCCCCGGGTCGCCGGACCTCGTGGTCGTGCCGGGCGGCGGGTGGAACGACGCCGCGGCGGCCGGCGCCCGAACCGAAGCCGACCGGGGCGACCTCCCTGACGCTGTCGCGGCGCGCCACGCCGCCGGCGCGACGGTCGCCTCGGTGTGCACGGGCGGCATGCTGCTGGCGGCCGCCGGGCTCACGGACGGAAGGCCGGCCGTCACGCACCACGGCGCCCTCGGGGACCTCCGGGAGTCGGGTGCGGAGGTGGTCGAGGCCCGCGTCGTCGACGACGGCGATCTCCTTACGGCCGGCGGCGTCACGGCGGGCATCGACCTGGCGCTGCACATCGTCGCCCGCGAGTTCGGCCCGGACGTCGCCGACCGCGTCGCGACCGAGATGGAGTACGAGCCGCGCGGCGACGTGCACGTCGCGGACGGCTGAGTCGCCCGGCCCGGACAGCTATCCGAGCCAGACCGCCGCGACGAGCACCGCCATGAACAGGTAGGAGCCGCGGATGAGCAGCTTCGTCGCGAGGCCGTCGTCCTCGCCCGCCCGCCGGGCGAGGGCGGCGACGGCACCGAAGACGACGGGGGCACCGGCGCTGGCCGGCGGAAACACGCCGACGGCGGCGAGGGCCAGTACCGCGACCATCCCGACCGCCATCAGGCCGTAGGCGACCCGCCGCGCCCGCCCGGGACCGAGGACGACGGCGACGGTCCGCTTGCCGATGGAGCGGTCGTAGTCGTAGTCGGCGGCGTCGTCGACGGTCTTGATGCCGCAGAGCACCAGGAAGAACACGACGGCGAAGGCGACGACGGGTGCCGAGAGGGCGGTCGCCTGGACGTAGTACCCGCCCAGGAGCGCGAACGCGATGCCCGCGGGGTAGCCGGCCGTCGCGCCGACCGGGGTGAGGTCGAGTTGGGGAGCGTGGAGGTAGCCGATGACCCAGCCCGGCAGCGTCAGGAGGGCCGCCCACGGGTCGACGAGGGCGCCGATGGCGAGCAGACAGGCGGCGAAGACGGCCGTGGCGCCGGCGAGCGCGCGGCGGCACCCTCGCTCGGAGAGCGGGTGGTCGTCGTCCTCGCCGCGGCGGTAGAAGTCCACGTAACCGTCCTTGATGTGAGCGGTGTAGAGCGCGGCGAAGGCGGCCGCGAGGTGGAGGGCGAGCAGGATCGGGTCGAGCCGGGCCGCCAGCACCGCCCCGAAGGCGGAGGCGGCCAGCGGCGGGAGCATGAACACCGGGTGTACCTGGGAGGCGAGCGCCCCGGTATCGGCCCGGACGCCGCGGCCGTGGCGGGCGAAAGCCATGCGTATGTCCTTCGGTCCCGCACCACATTATTCTACGGACGGGGGAGATCGAGCGGCCGGCGCCGGGTTCCGACGAGCGGCCCCGGTCGGGTCGCCTCAACCCTGGACCGCGTAGATCGTGACGTCGCCCTCCTGGAAGGCCACCTCGAGGTCCGGGTGGTCGGCGACGGTCACGTCGTACTCGGCGCGCTCGGCGGGACCGACGTAGACGTAGTCGACCGCGTAGCGCTCGAACAGGTCGCTCTGTTCCTCGTCGGTGCCCTGGTAGATGGTTCGGACGTCGGCGAGCCGGCGCTCGTACGGTTCGTCGCCCCGGTACTGGCGCTCGTGGAACCAGCCGAGGACGGTCGGGTGGCCGGTGAGACTCGCCGGCGCGGAGGCGCCGTTTCCAGCCTCGGGCCGCCACCGGTAGCCGCCCGGGGCGGCGGTCACGATGGTCTGGCGCCCCGGTTGGCCGTTCAGCCACGTGATGGCCGCGGCCTCGTCGGGATACCTGGCGGAGGTGTAGGCCGTGCCGTCCAGCGTCGGGCCGTCCGATCCGACGGGGTCACCGCCGAGCTGGGTCGGGACGGCGAAGCCGGCGTAGAGGCCGGTCAGCGCGATGACGGCGACGCCGAGGGCGGTCCCGGTGCGTCGGAGCCGGTCGCGGTCGACGTCGGGGTCGAACGGGAGGGTCGGCCGGCCGCGGGCGAGCACCGGCAGCAGGGCCGCGGCGGCGATCGAGAAGAACAGCCACACGTGGGTGTAGTACTTGAAGATCACGTTGAATCGCTCGCCCTCGATGCTGAGGAGTTCGACGAGCAACACCAGGCCCACGCCGGCGCCGAGCAGTACCGTCGCGAACCCGGTCTCGGGCCGGTCCCGGAGCAGCCACGCGCCGGCCGCGAGCGGCGGCACCGTCAGGCCGATGGCGGGCGCACCGAGGACGTCCGCGACGCCGACGGCGGCGACGCCGACCAGGAGGATCGCCAGCGGGCCGGCGCGATCGGAGGCGAGCCGGCGGGCGAGGAAGGCCGCGAACACCGCGAGGAACGCGCCGTGGACGACGAGCAGCGGGGCGAGGGGCGACCAGTGACCCCAAAGGACGAACGTCTGTGCGGGGCCCTCGGCGACGACGCCGACCCAGTACGGCGCGGTCCAGAGGATCGCCGCGAGCAGGACCTGGATCGTTCCGAGGACTGCGGCGCCGACGCGGATCGCTTCGTTCGCCGGGCGATCCCGGTCGGCCTGGAGGGGCTCGGGCGCGTACTCGCCGAGGAGGGCGGCCGGGTCGCCGGGTGCGAAGAAGAGCGTGAGTGCGGTGACGGCCAGCACGGAGGGGAACGACCAGATGTTGACCAGCCCGACGAGGCCGACGACGGGCGGGAGCGCGCCGAAGAGAACGAGCCGGCGGGTCGACGTGCCGCCGCGCCAGTAGCTGAACAGCAGCGCGACGGCGACGAGCATGAACGGCTGGCTCATCATGTGGGCGTGGAGGTCGCCGTTGATCCACGCGAACAGCGGGAACTCCGTGGCCGCCTCGAAGGTCACCTCGGGGTCGTCGGGGCGGACGGGCAGGACGCGGCTGGCGTCGAAGTACCAGAATCCCGTCGGGGACCACGACGCGGCGTCGGCAGACACGCCCGGCACCAGGGAGACGACGGCGTCGGGGAGCAGCCATCCCAGGAGCTGGACGGAGGTGTGGAGGTTGCCGGCGACGCCGACGAAGAACGCGCCGAGGCCAGCGGCGGCGCGGCGCGGGACGCCGTGGACCGCGCCGACGGCGCCGGCCAGCCCGTAGGTTGCGGTGACGAGCGCGGCGTAGAACCCGGCCAGCGCCAGGTTGTACGCGAACCGCGGGGCGGTTCCGGTCAACAGCGCCAGCAGGGCCGACAGCATGTGGCCGCCGTAGTGGTACTGGACGGCTCGGCCGGCGAACCACATGTCCTCCGGCGGCAGCGCGTCGGCCCGGAGCGACGCCTGGATCAGGCCCATGTCCAGCATCTTCTCGCCGATCGAGACCGGCAACGGCGCGATGGCGGGGTTGTACGCCCGGATCGCGACGACGAGCAGGAAGGCGGCGGCGAACACCGTCGACGCCTCGGCGTAGTCGCGTTCCGCGACCGCCGCGGTGTCGCCGAGGAGGGCGCTGGCGGCGAGCAGGGCGACGAGCCCGGCGGCCAGCGCCGGCCACCCGAAGGCGAGGTGCCCGACGAGGTGGGCGACGATTGCGACGACGGCGAGCCCGACGGGGACGGCGAATGCGGCACCGCCGTCCTCGAACCGCGGGAACAGCGCGGCCGCGAGCGGGAGCGCCGCCAGGCCGACGACGAGGTACATCGCGAGCCACAGGACGACGAGCCCGTACTCCATCACCGGAACGGCCGGCGGGAGTCCGTAAACCTCTTGCGGAGTCGACGGGTTCCGCGAATCGAACCGCTTTTGCGCGCCCGGCCGCGAGAGGGCTCCATGACGAGCCCCGGGGTTGTCGTCCCCGCCTTCCGCCCCGACATCGACCGGCTCGAGGCCTACCTCCGGGCCCTCGCCGACGAGCTCGACCCGGCCGCCCTCCGCGTCGAACTCGACGCCCCCGATGCCGAGACCGAGACCGCGCTCCGGGGCCTCGACATCCCGACGCTGACGGTGCACTCGGTCCCGGAGCGTCGCGGCAAGGGCGCCGCCGTCACCGCCGGGTTCGAGGCGCTTTCGACGGACCGGCTGGCCTTCGCCGACGCCGACGGCAGCACGCCCGCCGACGAACTCGGCCGCGTCGTCGCCTCGCTGGCGTCCGCCGACCTCGCCGTCGGCTCCCGACGGCACCCCGACGCGACCGTCGTCGGCCACCGGACGTTCGCCCGCCGGTTCCTCGGCGACGGGTTCGCGTGGTTGGCCCGCCGGTTGCTCGAGGCGAACCTCTACGACTACCAGTGCGGCGCCAAGGCCATCACCGCCGACGCCTGGGCGACCGTCCGAGACCACCTCTACGAACCGGGGTTCGCCTGGGACGTCGAGCTGGTGGCGATGGCGGCCGCCCTCGAGTGCCGGGTCCTCGAAGTCCCCATCGAGTGGGAGGACCAGCCCGGCTCCACCGTCGACCCGGTCGCGACCACCGTCGACCTCGGCGTCGCCCTGGTGACGGCACGCCACCGCGCCAAGCGCCTGCAGGACAGCCGCATCCACGACGCCATCGCCGACCGCCGCCGCGAGGAGACGGCGCTCGTCGACCGGGCGCCCCGCAGGGGCGAGGGCGGTGGCTCGCGATGACCACGGCCGACCGCGACGACGGGCCGGACGCCACCGACACGACGACCGGCGACGGCACTGCGGCGGACTCGGCGCGACGTCCGGGCCCGATCGAGCTCCTCCAGGACCGGGTGCGTGCGCTCGTCGCGGCGGACCGCATCGGGCAGTTCGTTTCCGTCGGCGTCGCCGGCGCGACGCTGGAGACCGTCATCGTCGCGCTGCTCACGTCCGGCGTGCTCGCGCTCACCGCACCGCCGCTGGCGGCGAAGGCCGTCGGCGCCGAGGCCTCGATCACCCTGATGTTCCTGCTGAACGACCGCTGGACGTTCGCCGCGGAGGGCGAGACCGGGCTCGTGTCGCTCCTCCGCCGGTACGGGAAATCCCACGTCGTCCGGCTCGGCGGGCTGTCGGTGGCGTTCGTGACGCTGTTCGTCCTCACCTCGCTGACCGACGTCGAACTGGTCGTCCGCGGGGCGAACCTCTGGCCGACCGTGGCCAACGGGATCGCCATCGGCGCCGGGATGACGCTCAACTACGTCGCCGAGAGCCTGGTCACCTGGCGGGTGCAGGACGGCGGGTAGAATCCCCGGGACGGCACCCATATCACAACCCTTAATTGGCGCACCGGGGTACGAGGAGGTAGCGGGATGGGATAGCCAGGAGATTCCGCCGGGCTCATAACCCGGAGACCGGACGTTCAAATCGTCCTCCCGCTACTCCTCTCCGATGTTACCGCCTCCAGCGGAGTGTTCATCTCGTTCTCGGGGAGCCCAGGGTCGACGCCGTGACCGACGGACCCGCCCGCGTATCCAGCGCCGAACAGCAAGCTTCTCGGTCGCGCGTCAAGGACACCCTGTCAGATGCGACACGAAACGCCTGCAGCGACGATCGGCGTGGTCGGCGGGGGCCAGCTCGCCCGGATGCTCGGGGAGGCGGCCGGCCCGCTCGGCGTCGAGGTCGTGGTCTCGGACCCGACGCCGGACTGTCCCGCCGCGCCGGTCGTCCGCGACCAGGTCGTCGGCGACTTCGACGACGAGGCGGCGATCCGGGAGCTCGCAGAGCGCGCCGACGTGCTGACGTTCGAGATCGAGCTGGCCGACCCCGACGCGATGGAACGGGTCGGCGAGACGACGGGGACGCCGGTCCACCCGGACCCCGACACCCTCCGGACGATCCAGGACAAGCTCGTCCAGGACCGCGCGCTCGCCGACGCCGGCATCCCCACGCCCGCGTTCCGGGGCGTTGACACGGCGGCGGAGCTCCGGGCGGCCGGCGAGGCGCTCGGGTGGCCGCTGATGCTGAAGGCCCGCGAGGGCGGCTACGACGGCCGCGGGAACTTCCCGGTCGAGAGCCCCGAGGACGCCGCCGAGGCGATCGCCGAGACGGGGCCGGCGCTGGCGGAGGAGCTGGTCGACTTCGAACGTGAACTCGCCGTCATCGGCGTGAAGGGCAACGGGGCGGTCCGGGCGTTCCCCGTGACCGAGACCATCCACGAGGAAGAGATCCTGCGGGAACTCGTGACGCCCGCTCGCACCGCGCCCGGGGTCCGCGAGCGCGCCCGCGAGGTGGCCTTGGACGTCCTTGAGCTGCTCGACGGCCGCGGGGTCTACGGCATCGAGCTGTTCGAAACCCGTGAGGGGGAGATCATGGTCAACGAGATCGCACCCCGGCCGCACAACTCCGGCCACTGGACCATCGAGGGCGCCCGGAGCTCCCAGTTCGAACAGCACGCCCGTGCGGTGCTCGGGTGGCCGCTCGGCGCCGCCGAACGCCGCGCGCCGTCGGTCACCACGAACATCCTCGGGGACGTCGAGGACCCGGAGCCCGCCGCGCTGTCCGGCGTCGAGGACGTGCTCTCGACGCCGGAGGCCTCGCTGCACTGGTACGGCAAGCGGGAGGTCCGCCCGCTCCGGAAGATGGGGCACGTGACGCTCTCGGACGTCGATGCCGACGCCGAGACGCTTCTCGAGCGGGCGCGCGAGCTCCGCGACGGGTTGACGTTCGTGTAACGTGGCCGCCGGCCGCCGCAGTGGACGCCGGTCGCCGGCCAGACAACCACAACGCCAAAGCCGGCCCGGCCCGCGGGGCGAGACATGACGCGCTCACAGGCCGTGCAGGGGCTTATCGACCTGCTCCGGGACGAGGCCGAAACCGAACGGGACCCCGATGCCACCCCCGAGGTCGGGGTCATCATGGGCTCGGACTCGGACCTCGACGTGATGTACGGCGCCTACGAGGCGCTGACCGAACTCGGCTTCGCGGAGGTCACCGACTACGACGACCCGCCCGAATCGCGGTTCGGTTTCGAGACCTACGTCGTCTCCGCACACCGCACCCCGGAGCTGATGTACGCCTACGGCGAGACCGCCCAGGATCGGGGGCTCGACGTCATCATCGCCGGCGCCGGCGGCAAGTCCGCCGACCTCCCGAACATGACCGCCTCCATCGCGTATCCGCTGCCGGTCGTCGGCGTTCCCGTCCAGGAGAAGTCCGTCGACTCAGTGGTGGGGATGCCGACCGGCGCCCCGATCGTCGCCGTCGACGCGGGGAAGTCGTTCAACGCCGCGCTGTCGGCGGTCCAGATTCTCTCTCGGGCGCATCCGGAACTCGAGGACAGGTTGGAGGCGTATCACGACGACCTGCAGGACGGCGTCGGGGAGGTCTCGCGGCGGCTGCACGAGCAGGGGACGGACACCTTCCGCCAGAACCGCGACTAGGATTTTACTTTTGCGTGCGATCCGGCGGAATCGGTGCTGCGGCCACTTTCTTGAACGAGATTACAGCCTGCGAAGCCCTCGGCCGGCTGGACTCGAGCGAACCACGCTGCGCGCCTCGCTCGCTTCTCTCGCTCGGTGCTTGCGGGTTCGTGCTTCGTCTACCCGGCCTCGCCCTTCGAGTCCGCCAGGACAGCCCCGCAGCCACGCGCCTCCCCAGCCGATTGCGCTGCTCGCCTCACTTCGTTCGGCTGCGCTGCTCATCCCTCGCGCGATGTCGACCGACCGCCGCTCGCGTAGGCGCTCGCGGCGGTCGGCGAGCGCGCCACAAGCAAACGGCCGGGAGCGAGGGTCGCCCCCAGCGACCCTCGCGACCCGGGGAAGGGCTGGCCGGTAGCGGTCCTGGCGGAATGAAAGGGCGAGGCCCGCTGGCGTTTATATAGTCGCTGAGCGGGCCCTATCCGACCGTAGGGAGGATATCCCGCTCAGCGACCGCCAGCGGGCCGAGGGCTTTCCGTGTGGTTGTGGTCGTGGTGCCGCCACGCCCGACGTATCAGTGCTCGAACCCGAAGAGCGTTCCCGATTCGGAGACGACTATCCGGGCGTTGCGTTGCGTAAATCAACTCTTATGTATGGGTGCGCCCAACCGTCGAACGATACAGACGCGATGAGCAATCCATGGATCGCCGTCGGGGCGCTGGCGCTGGTGGGGATCGCGATCCCGCTGTCGATGGTCGCGATCTCGAGCCTCATCCGTCCCAGCGTGCCCGAGCAAGGTAAACGCGCCATCTACGAGTCCGGCGAGGTCCCGACGGGGTCGACCCGCATCCGGTTCAACATCCAGTACTACCTGATCGCGTTGCTGTTCGTCGTCTTCGACATCGAGACGGTGCTCGTCTTCCCGTGGGCACTGATCTACAGCGACGCGGTCGCCGAGTTCGGGCTGACCTCGGTGCTGGGGCCGATGCTCGTCTTCCTCGCGGTGCTCGTCATCGGGCTCGGGTGGGCGTGGCGGAACGGTGCCGTCCGCTGGGTGAAGAGCGACCGTGCGGAGATCAAGAGCCAACTATGAGCAGCGACCAGCAACTCCACGACACAGTCTCGACGCAGGAGTCCCGGATGGGCGAGGGCGTCGACAACCGGTTCAACTCGAAACTGCGGGAGGCGTT
>CAZATR010000058.1:0-14484 GCA_964488035.1 uncultured Natronomonas sp. | reverse complement strand
CGACGAGGTTCTCCTCGGGGACGCGGACGTCGTCCAGGATGAGTTCGGCCGTGTCCGACGCCCGGATCCCCATCTTGCCGGTGATCTTGTCGGCCTCGAAGCCGTCCCGGTCGGATTCGACGATGATCTGGCTGAACCCGTTGTACCGACCGTCGGCCTCCGGATCGGTCTTGCACAGCGTGACGAAGAAGTCGCCGACCGAACCGTTGGTGATCCACATCTTGTTCCCGTTGATCACCCACTCGTCGCCGTCCTTCTCCGCCCGCGTGCTCACGCTCGAGACGTCCGACCCGGTATCGGGCTCGGAGATAGCGGCGCCCATGATGGCGTCGCCGGTGGCGATCGGCTCGAGGTACTCCTCCTTCTGTGCCTCGGTGCCGAACTCGAGGATGGCCTCCGTCCCGAAGCTCGTCGCGAGTATCGACAGTGCGATGCCCGGGTCGGCGGCGAACAGCTCCTCGGCGATGAGCACCGAGTCGATCGCGTCGTAGCCGGCGCCGCCGTACTCGATGGGAATGGTCGCACCGCAGAGCCCCATCTCCGCGGCATCGTCGACGATGTCGTGGGGGAACTTCTCCTCGCGGTCGTACTCCGTGGCGTGGGGACGCACCTCGTTCTCGGCGAACTTCCGGACCTCCTCCTTGATCTGCTCCTGTTCGTCCGTGATGGCGAAGTCCATGGTTCCGCACGGGGTGGGTGACACAAAACGTTTCTCAATCCCGCCGGTTCGGCGGACGCCGGTCGTTCCGGTTCCCCCGAATACGGGGCGAGACAGAAACGTTGAAACGGGTTCCGACAGACCCTCCGTCCGTTACGATGGAATTCGACGACATCGAGACCGTCGCGGTGCTGGGCGCCGGCAACATGGGCCACGGCATCGCGGAGGTCGCCGCACTCGCGGGGTACGACGTCAACCTGCGGGACATCAAGGAGGAGTTCGTCCAGAGCGGCTACGACGACATCGAGTGGTCGCTCGACAAGCTCGCCGAGAAGGACCAGATCACCGGCGAGGAGGCCGACGACGCGCTGGACCGTGTGACGCCGTACGTCGACATGGAGCCGGCCGTCGGCGACGCCGACTTCGTCATCGAGGCCGTCCCCGAGCAGATGGACGTAAAGAAGGATGTCTTCTCGGAGGTCGAGGAGTACCTGCCCGAGGACGCCATCATCGCCACGAACACCTCCTCGCTGTCGATCACCGACCTCTCGGAGTTCACCGAGCGGCCCGAGCAGTTCTGCGGGATGCACTTCTTCAACCCGCCGGTCCGCATGCAGCTCGTCGAGGTCATCACCGGCGGACACACCGACGAGGCGACGCTCGAGGTCACCGAGGAGCTGTCGGAGGCGTTCGGCAAGACGCCCGTCCGGGTCCGGAAGGACTCGCCCGGCTTCATCGTCAACCGGATCCTCGTCCCGCTGATGAACGAGGCCTGCTGGCTGGTCAGCGAGGACGTCGCGACGGCCGAGGAGATCGACTCGACGACGAAGTTCGACATGGGCCTGCCGATGGGCGTCTTCGAGCTCGGCGACATGACCGGCCACGACGTCACCCACCACGTGCTGGAGTACATGAACGAGGAACTCGGGCAGGCGTACGAGCCGGCGCCGTTCCTTGAGGACCTCGTCGAGGACGAGCGGTACGGCCAGAAGACCGGTCGCGGCGTCTACGACTACGAGGACGGCGACGGTCCGGACATCCCGACCGACGCCGGCAGCGACGAGATCGCAGAGCGGTTCCTCGCGGCGATGGCCAACGAGGTCGGGAACCTCGTCGGCGACGACGTCGCCGACCCGGACGCCATCGACGAGGCGGTCATGCTCGGCGCCGGCTTCCCGGAGGGCCCGGCGAAGATCGTCGACGACCACGGGCTCGAATCGCTCGCCGAGACGCTCGAGGATCTGCACGACGAGACCGGCCACCCGCGGTTCGAGGTCGCCGACGGCCTCCGGGAGGCCGCCGACGCTGGCGGCTTCCACGGCGAGGAGGACAACGACGACGGGGCGGACCACGACTTCACGAACATCGAGGTCCGCTACCCGGGCGACATGGTCGGCCGGATCGTGCTGGACCGCGAGGCCCGGATGAACACCATCAACCCCGCGCTGATGGACGAGCTCGCCGAGGCCATCGACCTGTTCGAGGCCGACGACGAGGTCCGCGCCATCCTCGTCACCGGGAAGGGCGACCGCGCGTTCTCCGCGGGCGCCGACGTGACCTCGATGGCGAGCGGCGCGGACCCGCTCGAGGCCATCGAACTCTCCCGGAAGGGCCAGCGGACCTTCGGGAAGCTCGAGGAAGTCGACGTGCCCGTCGTCGCCGGCATCGACGGCTTCGCGCTCGGCGGCGGCTTCGAACTCTCGTTGTGCTGTGACTTCCGCATCGCCTCCGAGCGAAGCGAACTCGGTACACCAGAGCACGACCTCGGACTGCTGCCCGGCTGGGGCGGCACCCAGCGGCTCATGCGCATCACCGGGTTCGGGCGCGCCAAGGAGATCGTCTTCACCGCCGAGCGGTACGACCCCGAGACGATGTACGACTACGACGTCGTCAACGAGGTCGTCGAGACCGAGGAGTTCGAGGAGCGCGTCCACGAGTTCGCCGCCGACCTCGCCGCCGGCCCGCCGATCTCCCAGAAGCTCACCAAGCGCGCGATGCTCCGCGGCTACGAGGACGTCGAGGCCGGCCTCGAACTCGAAGCCCAGGCGTTCGGCCACCTCATCAACACAGACGACCTGATGGAGGGCATCACGGCCTTCATGGGCGACGGCGAGCCGGAGTTCGAGGGGAAGTGAGGCGAACGTCGTCGGACCGCCGATCCGACGGGAGCGAGCCCGAGTTCGAGGGCAAGTAGCGACCAGGCATCGACTCGGACCGCTCGAGACAGTTCCCTCCTCGGTCGCTCGATCCGAAACGTCCAACCGCCAACGGACCCTACGTCCGTGCGATGGTCGGATCCCGGACCGCGACGGCGTTCGCCGGCCTCCTCGTGAGCCTCGCGATCAGCGTCGGCGTCTACCTCGCCACCGGATGGCTCTTCGCGTTCCTCGTCGTGCCCTTCGTCCCGTTCCTGTTCACCCGCTCGCGGCGCGAGTCGAGTGACGGCGTCCCGCCGACCAAGCGGTGTCCCTCCTGTGACTTCCGGACGCGCGACCCGAGCCACGAGTACTGTCCCCGCGACGGCCGCCGGCTCCGGGAGGAGTGAGGCTCGCGGTACCGGGCTGTCGGTGGGGCGCCGGAGCCGCCGGCTCGGGGGAAGGTGACCCGCCGACGGCCTTAACCCGGGGCCGGGCGAACGGCCGGCGATGGTCGCCCACGGTTCGTCGCTCGTCAACGACACGGTCGTCGCGCTCGCCCTGGCTGCGGCCCTGGGGCTGTTCCTCGGCCTCGAACGGGAGTGGTCCGACAAGAAGGCGGGCATCCGGACCGTCGCGCTCGTGAGCCTGTCGGCTGCCGTCTTCACGATCCTCGAGCGGCCGCTGTTGCTGGTGGTCGGCGGGCTCTTCGTCGTCGCTATCGCCGTCGTCCTGGGCGTCGAGGGGCTGCTCGATGATGCCGAGGGCCTCTCGCTCACGACGTCGACGACGCTGCTCGTCTCCTACGGCGTCGGCGCCCTCGTCGCCTCCGGGTTCGTCCTCGAGGGGGTCACCGTGGCCGTCGTCTCCTCGCTGCTGCTGGTCCTCCGGCAGGAACTCCACGGCGTCGCCGACGCCCTGTCCCGGGAGGAGGTCCGAGCAGGCACGGAGTTCGCCATCCTGGCGTTCGTCATCTACCCGCTGTTGCCGGCCGGGGAGCGCAGCCTCACCGTCGGCGACCTGTCCGTGTCGGTCCAGCCGCGGGTCGTCTGGCTGATGGTGGTGTTCGTCGCCGGCATCGGCATCGTCAACTACGCCATCGTCCGGATGTACGGGAGCCGCGGGATCGCCGTCACCGGGTTCTTCGGCGGGCTCGCCTCCTCGACGGCGGTGGTCGGCGCGATGCTCGACCACGTCGACCAGCGCGAGGCGACCGCCGACTTCGGGGTCGCCGCGGTCGCGCTGGCGAACGCCTCGATGGCGCTCCGGAACCTCACCATCGCGGTCGTGTTCACGCTCGGGGCGGGCGTCCTCCTCCAGCCGCTCGTCCCGCTCGGCGTCGTCATCCTCGGCGGCTTCGTCGCCGCGTGGTTGACGGCCGACTGGTCGACCTCGATCGACCTCGAGCTCGACACCCCGTTCACGCTCCGGTACGCCCTCGGCGTCGGCGCGCTCTTCCTCCTCGTGCTGCTCGTCGGCGGGTTCGCCGAGGCGCGGTTCGGGACCTCCGGGCTCTATCTCGCCGCGCTCGTCGCCGGACTGGTCTCCAGCGCCGGCGCGAGCGCGTCGGCGGTCGTCCTCTACACCAACGGGAACGTGACGGGCCTCGAGGCCACCGTCGCCATCATGCTGGCGACGGCGGCGAGCATCGGTGTCAAGACCGGGCTCTGTGCGTTCGCCTCGAACCGGAAGTTCGCCAGGGGCGTCGCCGCCTGGAGCGGCGTGCTGCTCCTCGCTGCCGGCGCGGCCACCGTCGGACTCGTCGTGCTCTGACCCGCCTCACCCACGGATCGAACCGGCGCCAACACTTACTTCGAGCCTGACCAAACGGTGCGCATGGACCGCGCGACGGCAACGCCGCAGGTGGACGAACTGCCCGGCCCCCGCGCTCGCGACCGCGTCGAGTACCACGGCTCGCTCGCCGCACCCAGCACCTACGTCTACGAGTTCGTCTGGGACGTCACCGAACCCGCCATCGGACCGTTCTGCACGGACGCCGACGGGAACGTCCTGCTGGATTTCACCTGCCACGTCGGCTCGGCGCCGCTCGGGTACAACAACCCCGAACTCGTCGAACGGATGGAGGCCTTCGGCCCCATCGACCCCGCCAAGATCGCCGGCCAGGACTTCTACACCACGGCCGGCGATCCCCGGGACCCGGACTTCCCCGGGCCGGCGGAGCTGATGGACCGGCTGACCGAGATGTCGCCCGACGGCATGGACACCGTCTTCCTGTCGAATTCCGGCGCGGAGGCCGTCGAGAACGCGATGAAGATCTGCTACGACCACACCGGCGGCAAGTACGGCATCACCTTCGAGGGCGCCTTCCACGGTCGCACGCTGGGCACGCTGTCCGTGAACCGCTCGAAGGAGGTCTACCGCCGGGGGTTCCCGGAGATCAGCACCATCCAGGACGCCCCGTTCTGCCGGAACGGCGACTGTACGGCCGAGGACTGCGACTGCGGCTTCTTCGCCGGCGACACCTCGGTCCTCCGCCGGATGCTCCACCCCGAGCGCGGCCACGTCAACCCGGACGAGGTCGCCTACGTCATCCTGGAGCCGATCCAGGGCGAGGGCGGCTACCACGTCCCGAGCGACGCGTTCGTGCGGGAGGTCGCCGACCTCGCCGAGCGCCACGACGTTCCCGTGATCGCCGACGAGATCCAGTCCGGCACCGGCCGCACCGGCGATTTCTGGGCCAGCGACGGCTTCCCGATCGAGCCCGACGTCATCTGTGCCGCCAAGGGCGCCCGCGTCGGCGCCACCATCGCCAGCGCCGAGATCTTCCCCGACGAGCCCTCGCGGCTCTCCTCGACCTGGGGTGCCGGCGGGCTCGTCGACGCGATGCAGGGCGCCGTGACCATCGACGTCGTCCGCGAGGAGGACCTGATGGCCAACGCCGAGGTCCGTGGCGACCGGCTCCGCCGCGCGATCGAGGACGCCGCGCTCCCGAACGTCGTCGACGTTCGCGGCCGCGGGCTCATGAACGCCGTCGCCTTCGACACGAAGGAGCGCCGCGACGACGTCCAGGACGCGGCGTTCCGACGCGGCCTGCTCACGCTCGGCTGCGGGCACCGGACCCTCCGGCTGTTGCCCCCGCTCGACGTCCGGGAACGCGAGATCACCATCGGCGTCGACCTGCTGGCCGAGGCCGCCGAGGCGGCCGCCTGACCTCCGATCAGAACTGGTAGCGGCGCTCGTCGTTCTGGTCCGGCTGCGGGAACCGGTCGGCGCCGGTCATCTCGTCGTAGGTCATCCCGGAGAGGTACTCGTCGTAGGTGACGTCGTAGCCGCTCCGCAGGTGGAAGTCCAGGGTCCCGGTCTCGACGGCCGACTGGAACAGCATGTGGACCGCCCGCCGGACGAGTTCGTCCGGGTCGTCCGGCTCGTAGGCGGCCAGAAGCATCGCGAGCTCGTTCCGGGTCTCCGCGTCCAGGTCGACCGCGAGGTCGTCGCCCAGGTCCGAGTAGGCGGCCTCCACGTCCGTCGAGAGGTCGTCCAGTCCCATGGCGGCCGTCCGGGTGGTCCGGACAAGTGGGTTTCGCTCCCGGGGCCGCGGTGCCGGACGCGAATCGCCGCGTCGCTCCTCGACCACGTCCGCGTACCGGCAGCTCACTCCTCGGCGCCGTTGGCGGCCTCCCCGCCGCCGACGCGGTCCTGGAGGACGACGAACACGGCGACGAAGAGGAAGATCCCGGCGATGAAGGGGATGCCGAGGTCGAACCTGAAGGCGGCAACGGTGGCCAGCGGCAGGAGGAAGGCGAGCCCCACGGCGGCGGCGATGACCTGCGTGATCTCCCGCATACGGGTCCCGCGGGTCCGCTCGCCAATACGTGTTCCGAAGGCCGGAACCGTCACGCCCAAGCGCCACCCCGCGGAAGCGACGGGTGATGACCGACGCGGCCGACGCCCCTGACGGCAGTCACCTCCCGGACGACGTCGACGCGGTCCGCACGGCGCTCGTCGAGTGGTACGAGGCCGACCACCGCGAGTATCCCTGGCGGGAGACGGCGGACCCGTATCCGATCCTGGTCTCGGAGGTGATGAGCCAGCAGACCCAGCTCGACCGCGTCGTCGAGCCGTGGCGCGCGTTCCTGGAGGAGTGGCCGACCGTCGGGGCCCTCGCCGAGGCCGACCGCGCCGACGTCGTCGGCTTCTGGACCGACCACTCGCTCGGCTACAACAACCGCGCGAAGTACCTCCACGAGGCCGCCCGCCAGGTGGTCGAGGGAGAGGTCGGTCCGGAGGGTCGACCTCGCGGAGACGGCGACGCCGCCGACGCCCACGGCGAGTTCCCGACGACGCCGGAGGGCCTCCAGGAGCTGATGGGTGTCGGCCCCTACACCGCGAACGCGGTCGCGTCCTTCGCGTTCGACAACGGCGATGCTGTGGTCGATACGAACGTAAAGCGCGTCCTGTACCGCGCCTTCGACGTGCCGGACGATGACCCCACGTTCGAGGGAGTTGCCGCCGAGTTGCTGCCCGAGGACGACTCCCGGGTCTGGAACAACGCGGTCATGGAACTCGGCGGCGTCGCCTGCGAGAAGTCGCCGAGATGTGACGCGGCCGGTTGTCCGTGGAGGGAGTGGTGTCACGCCTACGAGACCGGCGACTTCACCGCGCCGGACGTGCCGACCCAGCCGGCGTTCGAGGGGAGCCGCCGCCAGATGCGAGGCCGCGTCCTCGCGACGCTCCGGGAGTACGACGATCTGGCGCTGTCCGACCTCGGGCCGCGGGTCCGGGTGGATTACGCGCCGGACGGGGAGTACGGCCGCGAGTGGCTGCGCGGGCTGCTGGCGGACCTCGTCGACGACGGCCTCGTCGACGTCGAGGAGCGCGAGGACGCGACCGTCGCCCGGCTCCGGGAGTGACTCGGCCGCGGAGCCGTCCCTGGACCCCGGCGTCGTCGCCGGTCCGGATCGGGGTGCCTTTGGCCGTCCGTCCCCGAGACGTGGGTATGAGCGAGATTCGCGTGGCTGCGATCGTCGGCAGCCTCCGGGCGGACAGCTACTCGCGGCTGGCGTGTCGCCGAGCGCTGGCGGCCGCCGCTGGCTACGAGGGCGCCGAGACCGACCTGCTGGACCTCCGCGAGTTCGACCTCCCGGTGTTCGACGCCGACGCCCGGTCGGCCGGCGACGCCGACGCGTTCGCGCGCCGCGTCCGGGCGGCCGATTCGGTGATCCTCGGCACGCCCGTGTACCACGGCTCATACTCGTCGGCGCTGAAGAACGCGCTCGACTACTGCGGGTTCGACGAGTTCGACGAGACGACGGTCGGGCTGCTCTGTGTCTCCGGCGGATCCTTCCCGACGACGACGCTCGATCACCTCCGGTCGGTCGCGCGGGCGGTCAACGCATGGGTCGTGCCCCACCAGGTCGCGATCCCCCGGGCGCGGGAGGCGTTCGGCGAGGACGAGGCGCTCGACGATGGGGATGTCGCCGAGCGCGTCGACACCCTCGGCCGACGGATGGTCGAGTACGCGACCATCGAGCCGGATCCCCGGACGATGGAAGCGAAACAGAACGTCGGCGCGGACGATTAGACGTCAGGGGGAGACCGCCGCCCCGGCGATCCGGCGTTCGATGGGAGGGGCAGCGCGGCCGGGAAACCGTCCCGCCCAGGACGTCGATCCGGACGGTCAGGCGTCCGGCCCGGTCCACTCCGCGAGCGTGGCCGACCGGTCGGCGGACCCGCTCTCCCAGACGATCCGGACCGTTGCGTTCGAGGGCGCCGTCACGCTCCGTCGGTCGCCGGCGCGTACCGGGGTCTCCCAGGAGCCTCCCCGGTCGCCGGTCCGGACGAGGAGCCGGTCATCCTCCGGGATGGTGTCGCCACCGTCGTGCGTGATCGTCAACTCGCCCGTCTCGCCCGCGTACTCGAAGTGGAACTGGGCGCGGGGAACCTCGGCGGGGGTGTCGGTGTCCGATCGGCCGACGAGGACGACGAGGCCGGACAGGGTGCCCGGGCCCTCCGCTCGAAGGGTCTCGGCGGTCGAATCGACCACGAACAGGCGACGGACCTCGCCGGGGGTGATGCCGGCGGCGTAGACCGAGCCCTGGACGCGCTCGAACGGCACGGCGCCCTCGCCGGTCAGCGAGCCGTCGCCCTCCACGGTGACGAAGTTCCAGTCGGTGTACTCGACGAACGCCTCGTTGGCGAAGACCTGGTAGACGAACTCCCCGGCGTCGGCGTCGTAGATCGGGGCCACGAAGCCAGCCCGCGCGTCGACGGCGAGGTCGCGGCTGACGCGCAACTCCGAGGGGTCCGTGTCGCCCTCGAAGCCGGCGAGGAGCCGGAACCCCTGCTCGGGGTCGGCGTACTCGATGGTGTGGGCCTCGCCGTCGGGCTCGACCGTGGCGGCGCCGTCGACCATCCCCGGGTAGTCGACGACGGCGTCGTCGGTGACGAAGCGGCTCTCCGGCGGCCCGGTCGGCGACGGGGTCGGCGTCGCGGTGCCGCTCGAACCCGCGAGTGGGTCGCCGGAACAGCCCGCGAGGATCGCGGCCCCGGCGGCGCCACACGCGGCCAGGAGCCGGCGACGATCGAGGTTCATACGGTGGCGTCGAGGTCCCGCCGTAAAAACACCCGCAATCGACCTCGGAAGCCTCATGCCCGGGCCGGACCAACCGACGGCCGTGACCCGGTGGGTCGAGGAACCGAGCGGCGGTCGACGGCGGGGTCCGCGAGGGCTCGGCCGGGCGTGGGTCGAGGTGCTGGTCCGCCCGCGGCGCTTCTTCCGGCACGGGGTCGCGCCCGGGGACCAGGCGCCGGCGTTGACGTTCGCCATCGCCGTCGCGTTCGCTGCCGTCGGCGGCCGCCTCCTGCTCGCACCGTCGTCGCTGTCGGGGTATGCCCGTGTGGCCGAGGCCACCGGGAGCACCTACCTGTCCGCGGCGGTGGTGCTCGGCGTCGCCTGCGTGCTGGTCGCCCCCGTCGTCCTCCACCTGGCGGCGGCACTCGCGACGCTCGCCCTGGTGGCCGCCGTCGACGACCGGGCCGGCGTCAGCGAGACGGTCCAGGTGATCGCGTACGCCGCGGCTCCCGGCGTGTTCGTCGCCGTACCGCGGCCGGCGCTCCAACTCGCCGCGCTCGCGTACGGCGGGGGCCTGCTCGCCGTCGGCGTCGCCGTCGTCCACGACACCACCCGGCTCCGGGCGGCGCTGGCCGCCGTTCTTCCGGCGTCGTTCGTCTTTGGGGTCGCCTTCGGCGGGTTCGCCGCCCTCGGAACGCTGTTGGCGAGTCGTTGACGCCGCGAGCCGCCGGGGCGATTCCGACAACCGTTTTAAGCCCCGTCCCGTCCCTTCCCCTAATGTCCGACTGCATCATCTGCGGTACCTCCACCGACGGACCCATCTGCGAGGTCCACCAGGAGGACGTAGCGTTCGAGTTCGAAGGCGACCACCCCTCACAGCTGACGCCGGGCCGGTTCTACCGCGGCACCGTCGACGGCTACGCCGACTTCGGCGTCTTCATCAACATCGGCAACGTCACGGGCCTGCTCCACCGGAGCAAGCTGGACCGCCGCCTCGAGAGCCTCGACTGGACGGCCGGCGACGACGTCTTCGTCCAGGTGAACAACGTCCGCGACAACGGCGACATCGACCTCGGCTGGTCGATACGGCAGTCCGAGCGGGAGTTCCGCGGCGTCCTCGTCGACTCCCCGGACGGCGACTACCTGGCCGACGAGTACGACGACGGCGACGATGCCGACGCCGACGCGGACGACTCGGGTCAGGCGGCCGTCGACGGCGACGAGCAGCCCGGCGGAACGCCCGCCGACACGGAACCTGGAGCCGACGCCGAGCCGACACCGGACGAGAACGCAGCCGACGACGCACCCGAACCGGACGTCGACGCGGTGAACGTGGCGGCCGACGACGCCGACGCGGACGGCGACGATGCCGTGCCCCGCCAGCCCGAACTCGGTTCGGAGCCGACCTACGAACCCGAGGCCGAGCAGTCCGACGCCGCCGACGGGCAGTCCAGCGGCACTCCGGAGGACGACACGCTAGCCGACACGCCGACCGACGAGTCGGGATCAAGACGGGAAGCCGACACCGGGACGGCCGACGTCGACCGCGTTGCCGTCGAAGACCTCCGCGATCGGGTCGGCGACGTCGTCCGCCTCGAGGGCGAGGTCGTCGCCGCCCGACAGACGTCCGGCCCGACCGTCTTCGAGTTCCGCGACGAGACCGGCGTCGTCGACTGTGCGGCGTTCGTCGAGGCCGGCGTCCGCGCCTACCCCGACGTCGAGGCCCACGACGTCGTGCGGCTCGACGGCGAGGTCCGGCTCCGTCGGGACGAAATCCAGGTCGAAACCGAGTCCCTCGTGGAACTGGAGGGAGACGCCGAGGCCGACGTCCGCGAGCGAATGGACGAGGCGCTGGACGCTCGCGCCCGGCCGGATGACGTCGAGCCACTCGGCGACGACGAGGCCCTCGAGGGTATCGCCGACGACGTGACGGACGCCGCGACCGCCATCCGCCGCGCCGTCCTCGAGTCCCGACCGGTCGTCGTTCGTCACGACGCGACCACGGACGGCTACGTCGCCGGCGCCGCCATCGAGCGCGCCGTCCTGCCGCTCCTCGAGGCCGAACACGCTTCCGCAGACGCGGTGTATCACTACTTCGACCGGCGGCCGCTCGAGGACGGGGTCTACGACATGAACGACGCGACGAAGGACGTCACGCGGATGCTCGGCGACCGGGAGCGCCACGACGAGAAGCTCCCGCTGTTCGTCTTCGCCGCCGCCGGCTCGACCGCCGCCTCGACGGATGGCCTCGAGCTACTCGACGTCTACGGCGCCCCCCGGGTGGTGCTGGACGGTCGCCCCGCCGACGGCACGATCGCAAGCGAGATCGACGCCCTGGTCACCACCGAGGCCCGCACTGCCGCGACGGTCGCCGCCAACGTGGCCGCCGCCGTCAACGACGACGTCCGCGAGGACCTCCTCCACCTCCCCGCCGTCAGCTACTGGGACCACGCCCCCGAGACGTACGTCGACCTGGCCGAAGAGGCCGGCGTCGACGCGGAGACGGCGAGCGAACTCCGCGAAGCCATCGCGCTGGAGGCGTTCTACCAGTCATACGAGGACAAGCGGGAGCTCATCATCGACCTCCTGTTCGAGAAGCGGACCGGTCTCGCGGCCCAGGTCGCCGACCAGTTCCGCTCCAAGCTCGAGGCCGAACTCGACACCGCCACCGCGAACCTCGACGAGCGGACCGTCGACGACGCGACGGTCACGGTGCTCGACACCGACGCCTACACCCACGAGTACGACTTCCCGCCGACCCGGCTCCTGCTGGACGAACTCCACCGGCGGCTCGAGGCCGACGTCGTCATCGGCGTCGGGACCGACGAGCTCCACCTCCGGACCGACGGCACCCTGGACCTGGAGGCACTGGTCGCCGCCCTCCAGCTGGAGGCGCCGGACGCCGGCGTCACCGACCCCGGCGCCCGCGAACCGAAGGTCGAGTTCCTCGCCGGCGAGCGCGGGGCCGTCCTCGACGCCGTCGTCGACGCCGTCGCAGAGCGCGCGCTCGCCGCCTCGGCCTGACGTTTCAACGATCCTACTGTTTTCGTAGCACGATAACCGACAGCGCGTCGACCCGCCCGGTTTGGCGTCCCGACGGTCGCCACCGCCAGTGTGCGGGATCGGCCGTCACGACGAACGCCGCCGGGGCGAGCGAGGTGGCGGCGGGTGATGGATACCGTCGGGACGGACGTCGTTGACGGCGATGGTCCGGACGTGCCCGGGTCGATCGACCGCCGTCGGGTGACGTGCCCCGCGGTCGGGTATCGTGCCGCCCGAAGGGCGCTCGAACGACGCCCCGGACCGTGACCCACTTACCGCCGGGGTGCCTTTCCCCGGTAGCGAATGAGCACGGACGCCGACCCGGCCGAGTCGGAGGCCTTCGAGCGGGTCTGTGAGTCCCTCGTCCAGGCCATCCTGTCGGGCGACCTGGAGCGGGAGGGCCTCGAGTCGGCGAAGATGGCGGCCTGCCGCGAGCACGCCGCGCCGAAGGTCCCGAAGAACACCGACCTCCTCGACTACGCACCCGACGAGCGGCGCGAGGAGGTGGAGTCGGTCGTCCGCCGGAAGCCGGTGCGGACGGCGTCGGGCGTCTCGCCGGTCGCCATCATGACGTCGCCGCACACCTGCCCGCACGGCAAGTGCCTCTACTGTCCCGGCGGCCCGGCGTCGGACTTTTCCTCCGCCCAATCCTACACGGGTCACGAGCCGGCCGCCGCCCGCGGCGTCCAGAACGACTACGACCCCTACGGCCAGGTGACGCTGCGACTGCACCAGCTCCGGGAGATCGGCCACCCAGTCGACAAGGTCGAGCTCATCCTGATGGGCGGCACGATGACCGCCCGGTCGCACGACTACCAGGAGTGGTTCGTCAAGCGAGCCCTCGAGGCGCTGAACGACTACGATCTCGACGCCGACCCCGAGCCGAGCGAGACCGAGTCGTTCAAACCGGACCCCGAGTCGGTCGAGTTCCGCTACCTCGAGGACGTCATCGCCGAGAACGAGACCGCCGATGTCCGCAACATCGGGACCACCTTCGAGACGAAGCCGGACTGGTGTGACCCCGAGCAGATCGACCGCATGCTCCGGCTCGGCGGCACGAAGGTCGAGGTCGGCGTCCAGACCACCTACGAGCGCGTCAACCGGGAGATGCACCGCGGCCACGGCGTCCAGGTGAGCCTCGACGCCAACCGGCGGCTCCGCGACGCCGCGTTCAAGGTCGGGTTCCACATGATGCCCGGTCAGCCCGGGATGTCGAAGGAGATGTGTCTCCAGGACTTCCGGGAGCTGTTCGAGAACCCCGCCTGGCGACCGGACTACCTCAAGATCTACCCCACGCTCGTGGTCCGGGACACCGTCACCTACGACATGTGGCGCCGCGACGAGTACGAGCCGCTGACGAACGAGGAGGCCGCCGAGCTCGTCGCCGAGATCAAGTCGACGATCCCGCGGTACACGCGACTGCAGCGCGTCCAGCGCGACATCCCGGCGGACTTCATCGACGCCGGCGTCTGGAAGTCCAACCTCCGCCAGCTCGCCCGACAGCGGATGGCCGACCACGGCTGGACGTGCGACTGCATCCGGTGCCGCGAGGTCGGGATGAACGACGAAGAGCCCGACCACGTCGAACTCGACGTCACGACCTACGAGGCCGCCGGCGGCACGGAGCACTTCATCTCGTTCGAGGACTTCGACCGGGACCTCCTCGTCGGGTTCTGTCGGCTCCGGTTCCCCGACGACCCCGTACGCGAGGAGCTTCGGGACGCCGCGCTCGTCCGTGAACTGCACGTCTACGGCAACGAGGTCGGCGTCGGCGAGGACGGCGACGGCGACCACCAGCACGAGGGGTACGGCCGCCGGCTGCTGGCGACGGCCGAGGAGATCGCCCGTGACGCCGGCTACGGGAAACTCGCCGTCATCTCCGGGGTCGGCGTCCGACAGTACTACCGCGAGAAGCTCGGCTACTACCAGGACGGGCCGTACGTCTCGACGTGGCTGTGACGGACCGGGTGGACGGATTCCGTTCCGGACTGCACCGGAACAAGGTGTGATGGTTATTCTGCGTATGGACCGATCTAGCTTTCCGTTGTAGAACAGTAGTCGAGACCACCTCGAAAGCCCTCGGCGGGCTCGCGGTCGCTGTCTCCGAAAATCGGAGA
>CAZATR010000057.1:0-14550 GCA_964488035.1 uncultured Natronomonas sp. | reverse complement strand
GCGCGCGAGGGAAGCGAGGTCGAGCGTAGCGAGACCTCGGATGCCGAGCGGCGACCGACGGGAGCCGTGAGGCGAACCCGAACCCGAACCGCGGGAGGGTGAGGGGGTCGGCTGAGGAGGCCCGTGGTTGCGGTCGCGGGGCGGGGCCTGGCGGACTCGAAGGGCGAGGGCGGGTCGAGCCGGCCGAGGGCTTCGGAAGAAGGCCTTCTATTCACTATATACCGTCTGAACCACCAGCAACACCCAACCCCTGTATTAGTCGATCCGAACGGACGGAGTCTCTAGTTGCCCTGTTGCTAGATGAGCGCACTGTTTCTCGCTCCCGACAAAAGAAGCATCTACTATTTGATATCCGAAAACGAAGCAACGACCCCCATCAGTCCACACCCGACGGATTACTGGTCGGTCCGCTTTCGCTCCTGGGTCGGGTGCTCCTTGATGTAGACGCTCGTGTGGTCCGGGACGTCGTCGGTGACCCACGAGTTCGCGCCGATGCTGACGTGGTCCCCGACCGTAATGGGGCCGAGGACCTTCGTGCCGGCTCCGATGACGACGTGGTTGCCGATGTCGGGGTGTCGCTTGTATCCCTTCTCGAGGGCGTGTTCCTCGCCCTCCGCTTCCTCGAAGTGGAGCGCGCCGAGCGTCACGTCCTGGTAGATCCGCACCCGGTCCCCGACCGTCGCCGTCTCGCCGATGACCACCCCGGTGCCGTGGTCGATGAAGAAGTACTCGCCGATCGTCGCGCCCGGGTGGATGTCGATGCCGGTCTCGGTCTTGGCGTACTCCGTGAGTTCCCGCGCGTACTCCGCGGCGCCCTCCTCGTAGAGGACGTGGGCGACGCGCTGGACCTGTATCGCGAGGAACCCGGGGTACGACCGGATGACCTCCACGTGGGTCTTCGCCGCCGGGTCGCCCTTGTAGGCGGCCTCGACGTCGCGCTTCAGCAGCGTACGGATCTCCGGGAGCCGGTCCAGAACGGTCGTCACCGTCTCCGATGGATCGTCGCCGTCGTACGGTCTGATCCCCGCCGCAAACGACCGGCCGAGGTCCTCGAGCCGCTCGCGGACCGTCTCCTCGTGCCGGACGAGCTCGCCGGCGTTCCAGCAGCGCGGGAAGAACAGGTCCAACAGACAGTCCACCTCGACCCGGTACTGGGTCCGGTCCGGGAAGCCGGCCGCCGGCCCCGAGGGGAACGGGTCCGCGTCCGCCTGATACGAGTCGTACAGGCGTTCGTGTGCATCGCCGGTGTACGAGTAGTCCATACGCCCCCTTGCCGCCGGACGGCCGTAAAGGTACCACGGCCGGGGTCGTGCGGAGCGGTGGACACACCGGTTCCGATACGACGCGGATCGGCACCGCGCCGGGACCACCGCCTGTATCGGGGTGTGGACGGCCGTCAGGTAGTTATTTCGTCCTGGCCCGCGAACCCGTGTGCATGGGTAACGAATGCCACTTCTGTCGTGGCATCGTGTTCGCCGGCGAACCCGGCGACATCGTCCTGGAGGGACACGAGGTGGTGATGCACCGGGAGTGTGCGGCCGGGTACGACCTCGTCACCGACCTCCCGGGGGCCGCCGAATCCCTCGAGGTCACCTGCCCGAAGTGTGGCGAGGTCGAGACCGTCTGATCCGCGGCCGTCGCCCCGCAGCCGGTACGTCGGCGGCCGTGTGATGCGTCCCGGTACGTCGGCGGCCGAGACGATGCCGGTACACCGCCGACCGAGGCGGGCCGTTACGGCAACTCGACGAGGACGTCCGTCTGGAGGCTGGCGGCTTTCACGGTGTTGTACATCAGCATCGCGATGGTCATCGGTCCTACCCCGCCGGGGACCGGCGTGATGGCGGCCGCCTTCTCCCTGGCGCTCTCGAAGTGGACGTCGCCGACCAGCTCGTAGCCCTTCTCGGTGTCGGCGTCCACCCGGTTGACGCCCACGTCGACGACGGCGACGCCCTCCGAGAGCATCTCCCCGTCGATCATCTCGGGCACGCCGGCCGCAGCGACCAGGATGTCGGCGCGCCGCGTCCGGGCGGCGAGGTCCTCGGTTCGGGAGTGACAGACCGTCGTCGTCGCGTTCCCGTCGGGTGCCTTCTGGACGAGGAGGTTCGCCATCGGCTTCCCGACGATGTCGGACCGGCCGACGACGACGGCGTGGGCGCCCGCCGTCTCGACGTCGGCGGCGGCCAGGAGCTTCTGGATGCCGTGGGGCGTGCAGGGCCTGTAGCGGGCGTTCCCGGCGACGAGCCGCCCCACGTTCTCGGGGTGGAAGCCGTCGACATCCTTCAGGGGGTCGATCCGCTCGAGGACCACCGGTTTCGTGACGTGGTCCGGGACCGGCATCTGGACGAGGATGCCGTGGACCGAGGGATCCCGGTTCAGGCCGTCGATGCGATCGAACAGCGTCTCTGCGGGGGCGTCGGGGTCGATCTCGTGGTGGTGGCTCTCGACCCCGACCTCGTCGCAGGCGCGTTGCTTCATCGAGACGTACGTCTCGCTGGCGTCGTCGTCGCTCATGAGTACCGTCGCCAGGCCGGGCGCGACGCCCTCGCTCCGGAGGGTGTCCACGCAGGTCGCGACGTCGGCCCGGATCCGGTCCCCGATCTCGTTTCCGTCGATTATCGTTGTCATCGGTGGCTGGATACGGCCGTGTGGTGCGCCCACACGGCACGCGCTCGGCCGGAGACACCGCGCGGCGCGGTAAAGGTGCGGGTGGGGAATACTCCACCCGTTGAAACCCCCGCGCCAACTCCCCACCGACACCTGACAGGTCGAGGTTCGATCCGGGGCCGATCCGCCGCTACGCAACGTTTTAGTCCGGACTCCGCCTCTCTTCGGGAAACGAACGCGCGGCCCCGCTCCGGGCCACCTACCTCCATGACCGACCCTTCGATCGTCACCGGCCGGGAATCGTTCGTCGAGACAGCGGCCACTGCCCCCGACGGGGCCCGTGTCCCCGTCGAGGCCCGCGTCACCGTTTCGGACCCCTTCGAGGCGTACCGGCGCGCCCGGGACCCCGAGGGCGACGGCGTCTACCTCGAGACGACCGGCGGCCAGTCCGGCTGGGGGTACGCCGCCGTCGACCCGGTCGAGCGCGTCCAGGTTGGCCCGGCCGCGGCCTCGCCCGACGACGGTAGCCCGAGCATCGAGGCGATCGACGCGCTGCTCGCCCGTGAACACCTGGCACGCGGCGACTGCACCGTCCCGTACCCGTGCGGTGCGTTCGGGTGGCTCGCCTACGACGTCGCCCGGGAACTGGAGGACCTCCCGGCGACGACGGTCGCCGAGGGGCTGCCCCGCCTCCAGCTCGGCGTGTTCGACCGGGTCGCCGCCTGGGAGGAACCACGCGACGACGGTCCGGTCCGGCTGCGAGTGACGGCGTGCCCGGTGGTCGAGGACTCGCCGGGAGCGGCCTACGAGGCGGGCCGCGAGCGGGCGCTGGCGCTCGTCGACCGGCTCCTGTACGGGGACGCCCGGACCGTTGCCCCGCCGACGGCCGACCAGGGCGCCACCTTCGAGAGCGAGTGCGGCCGGGCGGCCTTCGCCGAGCGCGTCCGAACCGTCAAGGAATACATCCGGGACGGCGATACGTTCCAGGCGAACGTCTCCCACCGCCTGGTCGCACCCGCGGCCGTCCACCCCGTCGACACCTTCGACGCCGTCAGGCGCGTGAACCCGGCCCCGTACTCGGCACTGCTGGAGTTCCCGGGCGTGGACCTCGTGAGCGCGAGCCCAGAACTCCTCTTGGACGTCGAGGGCGAGCGGTTGCTGACCGAACCCATCGCCGGGACCAGGCCCCGGGACGAGACCCCCGAGGCGGACGCCGACCTGGAGCGCGACCTGCTCACCGACGGGAAGGAGCGGGCCGAACACGCCATGCTGGTCGACCTCGAGCGGAACGACCTCGGGAAGGTCAGCGAGTACGGCTCGGTGGACGTGACCCAGTACCGACGCGTCGACCGGTACTCGGAGGTGATGCACCTCGTCAGCCTCGTGGAGGGCCGGCGTCGCGACGACTGCTCGGTGGCGGACGCGGTGGCGGCACTGTTCCCCGGCGGGACGATCACCGGCGCGCCGAAACCCCGGACGATGGAGATCATCGACGGGGTGGAGACGACCCGCCGGGGCCCCTACACCGGCTCCATCGGCGTCTTCGGCTTCGACGACCGCGCGACGCTGAACATCGTCATCAGGACGCTCGTCCGCCGCGACGGCGAGTACCGCCTCCGCGTCGGCTCCGGGATCGTCCACGACTCGGTGCCCGACCTGGAGTACCAGGAGACCCTGGACAAGGCGCGGGCACTGGTGACGGCGGTCGACGAGGCGCTGGGCGAGCGGGGCTCCTTCGCCGTCGACGCCGCGAGCGACCCCCTGGAGGGCGGGCAGTGATACTCATCGTCGACAACTACGACTCGTTCGCGTACAACCTGGTCCAGTACGTCGGCGAGTTCGACACGGTCGTGGTGAAACGCAACGACGAGATCGACGTCGACGGGATCCGCGACCTGGATCCGGACGGCATCGTGGTCTCGCCGGGCCCCGGCACGCCGGAGGCGGCCGGTGTTTCGGTCGACGTCTTCGCGGAGACGCGGTACCCGACGCTGGGCGTGTGTCTCGGCCACCAGGCGCTGTGCGCCGCGAACGGGGCGACGGTGGGCCACGCTCCCGAGGTCGTCCACGGAAAGCCGTCGTCGGTCAGTCACGACGGTCGAGGGCTCTACGCCGGCGTCGACGACCCCTTCGAGGTCGGCCGGTACCACTCGCTGGCCGTCGAGCGCGACGAGCTGCCGGCCGAACTGGAGGAGACCGCACACACGACGGACGCGCCGGCCCGTGGGGGCGGCGATGGCGGCATCGTGATGGGCGTCCGGCACGCCGACCGACCGCACGTCGGGATGCAGTTCCACCCCGAGAGCATCCTCACGCCCCAGGGCAAGCGGATCGTCGAGAACTTCTGTACCGTGGTCGCCGACGCCTGAGGACCGACGCGGTCGCCGCCGTCCTGGGCCACCGTGTCCGGTGGCACCCCGGAGGGCACCGCCGTCCACGGGGGATCGCGACCGACGGTACCGGCGGATCAGTCCTCCTCGGGCGGGTCGAGGTCGTGGTGTGTCCGGATCTCCGGGAGGCGGGCCCTGACGCGGTCCAGGGCCGAGCGGTGGCCCTTCTCGTCGCGGTAGAACGTCGCGGTCAGTCCGACGAGCGCCACGAGCGAGAGCACCGCGAACGGCCCGCCGGTCAGGACTGCGAGCGCCTGCAGCGTGCCGGCGCCGCCCACGAGCAGGACGGCGACCGCGACGACGCCCTGGATCGCCCCCCAGAAGACGATGCTCGCGCTCGACGGCGCCAGCCCCCGCTTCGCCGCGAGCGTCGACACGACGAGCGTCGAGGTGTCCGCGGACGTGGCCATGAACGTGATGATGAGCGCGAGGAACAGGAACATGAGCAGTTGGCTCAGCGGCAGCGCGGCGAACAGCGGGAACCCGGCGACGGCCTCGGCGCTGTCGGCGGCGGCCATGGCGCCGAGGACGTCGGCCTGGCCGGTGTGCTGGACCCACAGCGAGGTGCCGCCGAGGAGGACGAACCAGACCATCGTCGCCGCGCTGGTGGCGACGACGCTCGTGAACACCACGGTCCGGATCCGGCGGCCGCGGGAGAGCGCGGCGACGAACAGGCCGGCGAAGGGCGCCCAGGAGAACCACCACGACCAGTTCCAGACCGTCCAGTCGGCGACCCACGCCCCGCCGAGGTAGACGCTCATCGGCACGAAGTTCACGGCGTAGCTCCCGAGCGCCTGCGACCCGCGCTCGAGGATGAAGCTCCGGGGCCCGATGGCGGCAATCAGGAGGGCGAAGAGGCCGAAGAGCACGACCGTGAGCCCGGCGATGCGGCGGATGCCGCGGTGGACGCCGGTCACCGCCGAGAGGGTGAATATCAGGGTGAGGCCGCCGACGAACAGCACCGGGCCCAGCGTGCCGGCCGTGACGCCCCACTGGAAGTTCGTGCCCGCGAGGAACTGTTCGCTCACCAGCGCGACCGACGTCGCGATGCCGCCGATGATGGCGAAGACTGCGAGCGTGTCGACGAGCCTGCTCCACGGCGAGTCCAGTCCGTCGACGCCGAGGAACGGCGCCAGGATGGTCGAGACCCGGAGCGGCGCGCCGCGGTTGAACACGAAGTACGCGATGGGGACGCCGATGACGGCGTAGGCGCTCCAGGCCGACAGGCCCCAGTGGAACAGCGCGTAGAGCAACGCCCCGCCCACCGCGGCGTCGGTTTCGGGCGCGGCGCCGACGTACGGCGGCGGCGTCTGGTAGTGGAACAGGGCCTCGGCCGGGCCCCAGAAGACGACGCCGGCGGCGATGCCGGCGGTGAAGATGAGGGTGAAGTACGTCGGGAAGGTGTAGGCGGGGTCCTCGTCCGCCCCGCCGAGTCGGATGTCGCCCCAGGGGCCCACGAGGAGGTACAGACAGTAGACGACCGACAGGAAGACGGCGCCCAGGAACACCGGGCCGCCCACGGTGAGTATCGTCTCGGTCACGCCGTCGACGACGTCGCCGGTCCCGCCGGGGAAGGCGACCTGGAGCGCGAAGAAGGCCGCGAAGACGGCGACCGCCGGCAGGAGGGTGACGAGTTCCTGCCGGTCCAGGAAGCCGGCGACCATCTCCCGGACGCCACGGCGCCGCACGCGGAGGAGGTAGGGATCGGCGGCGTCCCCGTCGTCGTCGCCGTACGGCAGCAGCGCGAGGTAGCCCAGCCCGGAGCTGAAGAACACGAGGGCGATCGCGAGCCAGGCCCCGCCCGAGATGGTCTCGCCGATGAACGTCGGGAAGAAGAACCCGGCGAGGACGACCGCCCCGGAGACGGCACAGAGCGGGACGAGGACATCGATCGCCATCCCCTCCCCGTCCGACGCAGTGCTCATACGTCCGTCCGCTAGAGAATCGCTCCCGTATAGGTCTACCGTAGGGTGCGGGCGTGGGTAGCCGGTACAACGGCCGCACCGACGCCGGTCGTCTCGAACCCGTCCGGGCCGCGGACCGGCACCAGGGTCCCTGGGGACGCGCTCGCCCGGCAGGATGCACTCGCGGTCGGTGCTTCGGGCGTCGTGTGGTCGGTGCCGCGGCCGGCCGCCGGTTACGACTCGTCCGTCTCGTCCGTCTCGTCCGCCTCGTCCGCCTCGTCGGTGACCACCGCGACATCGGCCGCCTCGCCGTCCAGCACCGACCGCCCGAGGAGTTTCCCGCCGATGTCGAGGGGGTTGATGACCTCGTCCGCCCCGACCTCCTCGAGTTTCGGGACGTGCTTCGGGTCGTTCGCGGCGGCGACCACGTGGACGTCCGGGTCGACGTTCCGGGCGGCGAGCACGGCGAGGACGTCCGTCGCGTCGTCGTCGCTCCCGACCACGACGCCACGGGCCGCGTCGACGCGGGCGTCCCGGAGAACGGACTCGTCCGTCGGGTCGTCCGTCAGGACGTTCACGCCCTCCGCGTTGAGCCGGGAGGCCGTCTCCTGGTCGGCCGTGACGACCACGAGGTCGGTCTCCGGTTCGAGTTCGTCGAGGAGCGATGCAGTGACGTCGCCGTATCCCAGGACCACGACGTGGTCCTCGAGGAGCGTGAGTTCGGATGCTGTCATGTTTCCGAAGGCGGCCGCCATCCTGGACTCGATGGCCGGCCCGATGAGCGCCCCGACCGCGACGGTGAAGGCGCCGGTCCCGAACAGGATGACCGAGAGGGAGAACCACTTGGCGACCGCCGACTCCGGCGTGATGTCGCCGTAGCCGACGGTCGCGATGGTGACGATGACGTAGTAGAAGGCGTCACCCCACGAGCCGATGGCGGTGAACTCCGACCGGAGCGCGTACGCGCCGACGGTCCCGTAGAGGAGGACCCCGACGATCGCCGCGAGCGACGCGATCTGCAGCGGCGAGAGGTCGAGCGACCGCCCGAACTGGTCGCGGTTCCAGACGTGCAGCGGGTAGGTGACGACCACGCCGAGCAGGAGCGGGACGTCGGTCGGCTGCAGGGTCATCAACGGCAGGACGGCGAGCGCCGGCAGGAGGACCACCGCGACGAGCCAGGCCAGCCGTTTGCGGCGTTGCAGGCCGACCGTGACCAGGCCGAATACGAACGCGAAGAGGACGCCGCCGAACCGGACGAACACCGCGGCCACTCCGGCGGGCGCGACGTTGGCCAGCGGGCCAGCGAGAATCACCGCGTCCTTGCTGAGGTTCGAGAGGCCCGTAACGAACGCGAGCAGCGCCAGGACGCCCGTGAGGATGACCGTCGTCCGGGCCCCGGAGAAGGCCCGCCACTCGACGAAGGGGACCCTGTCGGCGGGGTAGAATATCTCCTCGATGGCCCGCTCGACCGGGCCGCTGGGGGAGTCGGACACCGCGTTCGTATTCTCTGACTGCCTACAAAAAACGCTCGCCGCCGACGCCGCCGGATTCGCGGGGCCTGGCGGCCCCACGAACGGGGACGCCGCTGCACCGGCGACACTCCCAACCTTGACGTATAACTCGTTCGAAACGTCGTGGCCTCGGGCGGGATTTAACTCCCCGCACGGGCGACGGTGCGACATGAAGCGCACGATCAGTACGGACGCGGCCCCGGCGGCGGTCGGCGCGTACAGCCAGGCGACCACCGACGGCCGCCTGCTCTTCACGGCCGGACAGCTCCCGTTGACGGCCGAGGGCGAACTGCTCGACGACGCCCCGGTCGCCGAACAGACGCGGCAGTGTCTCCGCAACGTCGCCGGGATCCTCGAGGCGGAGGGCCACTCGCTGGACGACGTGCTGAAGACCACCGTCTACCTGGCCGACATCGACGACTTCGACGCGTTCAACGAGGCCTACAGCGAGTTCTTCAACGAGGACCCGCCGGCCCGGAGCGCGGTCGGCGCCGGCGACGTGCCGAAGGGCGCGGCCGTCGAGATCGAAGCGATCGCGTCGACGGGCTGACCGTCGGACACCGGCCCCCGGACACGGCCTTCGAACAGCTGACACGCTGGGTTTTCGCCGGGGACGGCTCCGGCGGTGGCGGGGGCCACGCCGCGTAACTGCCGGCCTGATCCGATCTTTCGCCCCTCACAGGGCCCCAGAGGGCAAAGTCTTCTTGCCCGCCGCTCTGCTGGACCGGCCACGATGGCCGACACGCCGCCCGCCGGACTCCTCCGCGTCGACCTGAGCGACGGCCCCGTCCCGGCTTCGAGGACCGTCGTTCGACGGCGACCGAAAAGCGGGGTGTCGGGTGTCGTCAGTCGTCGGCCGGCGCGTCGTCAGCGGGCTCGACGCCGACCTCGATCTCCGCGGCGGCGGCCTTGTACTCGGGGATCTTCGCCCGCTCGTCGAGCACGTCGTTCGTGAGCCGGTTGGCGGAGGCGGCCGCGAAGTGCGGCGTCGTCCAGATCGACCCCTCCTTGATGGCCTCGGTGACCTGCGCCGTGACGGTGATCTCGCCGCGCCGCGAGGAGACCGTCACGTCGTCGCCGTCCTCGATGCCGTAGCGCTCGGCGTCGTTGGGGTGGATGTCGACGAAGTTCTCCGGGTGCTGCCGGGAGAGCGTCGGGGAGCGCCGGCTCATCGTCCCGGTGTTGTAGTGCTCCTCGAGGCGCGCCGTCGTCAGGATGAGCGGGTACTCCTCGTCGGGCGTCTCCTTCGGCGGCTGGTGGCGGACGCCCTCGATCTGCCCGAGGCCGTTCTCCGTGTCGAAGCCGTCCTCGTAGAGGTAGGGGTCGCCCTCGTCGCCGAGCTCGTAGCAGGGCCAGTGCAGCCCCTCCTCGCCGAGCAGGTCGTAGGTCATCCCGTGGTAGCTCGGACACACCTGGCGGAGCTCCTCGAACACCTCCTCGGGGTCCTCGAAGTCGAAGCCACCGCCGGGCTCCGCCCGGCTTTCCGAGGAACTCCGTCCCTCGCTCTCGCCGAACAGCCGCGTCCCGACCTCGGTCAGGATCTCGAGGTCGTGCTTGGTGTTCTCGTGGACCTTCGCGACGGGGCGCATCCGCTGGACGCGCCGGTCGGTGTTCGTGACGGTGCCGCCGCGTTCGGCCCACGTCGTCGCCGGCAGGACGACGTCCGCGAACTTCGCGGTCTCGGTCATGAAGATGTCCTGGACGGCGATGAACTCGAGTTCCTGGAGGCGCTCCTCGACGCGGTTGCCGTCCGGCTCGCTCATCACCGGGTTCTCGCCCATGATGTACAGCCCGTGGATGCTCTTGCCGGCCTCGTGGCTGATCTCGACGTTCGTGAGGCCGGGCTCGTCCGGCACCTCGAAGCCCCACACCTCCTCGACGCTCCGTCGGGCCTCGTCGTCGTCGACCAGCTGGTAGCCCGGCAGGACGTTCGGCATCGCGCCGACGTCGCAGGTCCCCTGGACGTTGTTCTGGCCGCGCAGCGGGTTCACGCCCGTGCCGGGTCGCCCGAGGTTGCCGGTGATCAGCGCGAGGTTGATCTCGTTCTGGACGTTGTCGACCCCGCAGGTGTGCTGGCTCATCCCCATCCCGGTGAAGATGGCGGCGTTGTTCGCCATCGCGTACTTCTCGGCGGCCAGCTCGATGTCCTCGAGCGGCACGCCGCACTGCTCGGCGGCGGCTTCCTTGTCGAAGTCCGCGAGGGTCTCCCGGAGATGCTCGAAGCCCTCGGTGCGCTCCTCGATGAAGTCCTCGTCGATCCAGCCCTCGTCGGGGTCGTCCTCGTGCTTCTCCAGGATCGTCTTGATGACGACGTTGAGGAGCGGGATGTCGGTCCCGGGCTCGAGCTGGAGATGCATGTGGCGGTCCGTCTCGTCGATCCGGAACGACTTCGTCGTCTTGTTCGCGTGGGGGTCGACCTGGATGACCGTCGCGCCCTCGTTGACCGCCTGTCTGAAGTAGACGCTGTTGGCGATCGGGTGCTGCTCGCCGGGGTTTGCGCCCTGGATCCAGAAGACGTCGGCCGCCTCCTCGAGGTCGGCCATGCTGTTCGTCATCGCGCCCGCCCCGAGGCTCGTCCGGAGCGCCCACACCGTCGAGGCGTGACACATCCGCGTGCAGTTGTCGACGTTGTTCGTCCCGTACCGGCGGGCGAGCTTCTGGAGGAGGTAGTTCTCCTCGTTCATCGTCTTCGAGGAGCCGAAGAAGCCCATCGCGTCCGGCTCGTACTCCTCGCGGATGCGCTCCAGTTCCGAGACGATCAGGTCGTAGGCCTCCGCCCAGGAGGCCTCCCGGAACTCCCCGTCCTCCTTGATCAGCGGGTCGGTGAGGCGGTCCTCGTGGTCGACGACCTCCGTCGCCGCGCCGCCCTTGATGCAGACGCGGCCCTCGTTGACGGGCGCGTCGCCCCACGGCCGGAACTGCATGTCGCCGGGCTCCTCCCCGGGCTGGACCTGGATCCCGCAGCCGACGCCGCAGTACGGGCAGATCGTCTTGACCGGCTCGTCGTCCTCACTGGACACGGTGACTCCCCTCCGATTCGTGAATCATTCCCTTGGAAATCGTGCTAGCCACGGGCATGAATCTTTCTCAGGGGCGGCGGAACTGTCGGGCGGAGCGAGGGGACGAGGATGCGGGGACGGTAAACGTTGAGGCCACCGGGCGGCCAAGTTGGAGTCATGGACTTCACTGCCGAGGTGGTCGCGGAGGCGGTCGACGAGTACCCCGACGTCCAGCCGCTCGCGGCCGTCGAGGTTGAACACCTCGAGCTGCTCCCGGCGACGCTCGAGCGCGGCGGCTACGGGTGGCGCGACCCGGAGTGGGTCGTCCAGTGGTACTACCGCCGGTTCCTGGGCGCGTATCCGGACGCCGAACGCCGCGCCGCCGAGGACGCCTACGGCGAGAACACCTACGAGGAGGTCCACGCGGCCATCGACGGCGCCATCGATGCCGGTGACACGGAGGCGAAACTGCGGCACCTCACGTCGCTGGAGGGCGTCGACGTCCCCGTCGCGTCGGCGTTCCTGCAGTTCATGGATCCGGAGGCGTACGTGGCGGTCGGCGAGCGCACCTGGTCGGCCCTCCACGAGGCTGGGGAGCTCGACGCGCCGTACCCGGACCCGCCGTCAGTCCCGGAGTACGAGCGGTTCCTGACGGCCTCCCGTGCGGTTTCGGAGCGGTGTGGCTGTTCCCTGTGGGACCTCTACCGGGCCGCGTGGGTGCTCGGACGCGACTGACCGGCCGTCGACTCGCGGTCCCGATCGGTCGACACAGGGAGAACCGGTCGAACGAACCTCTACGTGTCAGTACGCCGAGTAGTGGTGGGGCGGGGATCCCCGTTCACTCCTCGAGCGCGCCGGGGGCCGAGAAGAGATCGCCCGGGTCCCACGCACGTTTCACCTCGCGGAGCCGCTCGTAGTTCTCGCCGAAGGCGGCCCGCACCCGCCGGCCGCCCTCGTCGCCGGTCAGGAAGTTCAACGCGGCGCGGCCGTTCGTGTACGGCTGGACGGCCTCGTGGCATTCGCGGACCCACGCGACGTGCTCGGCGTCGCGCGCCGGGTCCGTCCAGCGGGCCTCCACCAGGAGGTGGTGACAGGGCTCCCGCTGGGCGTACGCCGTCGCGTCGACGGGCGGGTCGGTCTCGGCACCGCCCCGCGGCGAGACGAACACCGTCGCGCCGGCCGAGGGCGCCGCGGCCGCGAACCCCGCGACGGCCTCGACGACGTCGTCGGTGAGTGCCTCGAGGTGGTTGCTCCGGAGGGCGGTCCGCATCCGCCCCTGGCTGTCGCCCGCCTGCTGCCACGCCGTGTAGGGTCGCTCGCGGATGCTGTCCATCACGGGGTCGCCCCGGTCCCGGAGCGCGGTCAAGACCTGGCCCCCGTCCTCGCGGTCCCCGGCGTAGCACGCGAGGACGATGGCGACCCGCTCGCCGCGCACCCTCGCGGGGTAGACCGAAGCCTGGGGGAGGACCATGCTCCCGAACAGCAGCCGGAATTCCCGCGGGGCGTCCCGGGCCGCCTCGCGGTAGTACCGGGCGGCGTCCCAGATCTTCGAGTCGGGATACACGAGTGACCCCGCGAGCACCATCGGGCCCACCTCGTGGAGCTGGAACTCGAACGACGTGACCACGCCGAAGTTGCCGCCCCCACCGCGGAGCGCCCAGAAGAGGTCGGGGTTTGTGTCCTCGCTCGCGTGGACCGGAGCCCCGCCGGCGGTGACGACGTCCGCCGACCGGAGGTTGTCGCACGTGAGGCCGTACTTGCGGCTGAGCCAGCCCACGCCGCCGAGGGTGAGCCCCGCGACGCCGATGTTCGGGTCCTGCCCGCCGGGGACAGCCAGGCCGAACGCCTGTGTCTCGTGGTCGACGTCGCCCCATGTGGCGCCGGGGCCGACCCGCGCGGTCCGGGCGTCGGGATCGACCCGCACGTCGTCAATCCCGCCGAGGTCGAGCAGCAGTCCGCCGTCCGGCACGGCGCTCCCGGAGACGTGGTGGCCGCCGCCCTTCACGCCGAGTCGCAGGTCGTGCTCGCGGGCGACGTCAACGCCAGCCATCACGTCCGCGGCGCCGGAACACCGGAGCACGAGGTCAGGGTGACGGTCGATTCGGGCGTTCCAGACGGTACGCGCGTCCTCGTAGCCCGGGTCGCCGGGGGAGAGGATCGCGCCGCGCGTCCGGTCGCGGAGGGTCGTCGCCGCGTCGTGTGGGACGTCGGTCATGCGGGGGACAGGAGGGTGGCGTGGGCGTCGGGACCGGCGCCCGACTCAGAACAGCCCGGAGATGTTGCCGTCGTCGTCGATGTCCATGTCGGCGGCCGCCGGCCGCTCGGGCAGGCCGGGCATCGTCAGCGCGTCGGCGGTGAGCGCGACGACGAACCCGGCGCCGGCCGAGGGGTAGACCTCGCTGATCTCGAGTTCCCAGCCGGTGGGGGCGCCCTTCTTGCTCGCGTCGTCGCTGAGCGAGTGGAACGTCTTGGACATACAGACGGGGACGTCGCCGAAGCCGAGCGACTCCATGCGGTCGATGTCGTCCAGGGCCTCGCCGGTGAACTTGACGCCGTCGGCGCCGTAGATCTCGGTCGCGATGGTCTCGATCTTCGCCTCGATGGGCGCCGCCTCGTCGTAGAGGAACTCGAAGTCGTCCTCGTCGCTCTCGTCGACGGCCTCGATGACCGCTTCGCCGAGGTCGACGCCGCCCTCGCTGCCCTTCTCGAACACCTCGGACTCGGCGACCCGGACGCCGAGGTCCTCCCGGCAGTGCTCCAGCACCGCCCGGACCTCGGCGTCACCGTCGTCGGGGAAGCGGTTCAAGGCGACGACGACCGGCACGCCGAACTGCTGGAGGTTCGCGACGTGCTTGTCCAGGTTCTCGAAGCCGCGCTCGACGGCCCCGACGCCGGCCTCGTCGATGGCGTCGAAGTCCGCCGGCCACATGTCCTCGCCGTGGTACTTCAGCGCCCGGACGGAGGCGACGAGCACGACCGCGTTCGGCGTCATGTCGCCGAGCCGGCAGACGATGTTCATGAACTTCTCGGCGCCGAGGTCGGAGCCGAAGCCGGCCTCCGTGACCAGGTAGTCGCCCATCCCGAAGGCGGCCTTGTCCGCGATTAGCGAGTTCGTCCCGTGGGCGATGTTGGCGAACGGTCC
>CAZATR010000056.1:0-14661 GCA_964488035.1 uncultured Natronomonas sp. | reverse complement strand
GCCTCACGGCACGGGTCACACAGGTGCGCCTCCGTCGGCTCGTCGCCGCGGAGCATCAGGTCGTACGGATCGGCGTCGGGTTCGCCACAGTTGGTACATCGATCGGCCATACAACCACGTATGGCCCGTAGCATCATATAAGATAACCAGCGTTTTCCATACGTGAATATGCGGGGTTCTAACCGCATGTGGGCGACGGGTCTCGACTGGCCAACGGGCCACGGGCGCGCGGCCGGCCTGACGCGGCACCTGGCTACGCCTCGCCGCGCCGGCCGGCCGCGAGCATCCGCTCGGCCACGTCGAGGAGCGTGCCCCAGGTGTTCAGGCCCGCCCGCAGGGCGACGAGGTCGTCGGCGTCGATGTCGACGCGCACCGTCCGGCCGTCCCGGGTGACGGTGGCGGCCGTCCGGTCGCCCTCGATCTCGTCGACCTCCTGGCGGACGGCGCTCGCGACGATGGCGGCGGCGTCGCTGCTGGCGTATTCGGCGGTCAGGTCGGCCCCGTGAGCGCGGTCGGTGTCGGGAGCCATGACGAGAAGGAACCGAAACGTCGGGCCGGCGCGGCGGTTACTGGACGTCGATCTCCTTGACGTCGCGGCTCCGCTCCTTCAGGAGGACTCGGTGGCCGCAGTACGGACACCGGACGCCGCCGTACTCGTCGAGTTCGACGTCGCGCTTGCAGCGGGAGCACCTGTAGCTCATGCGTCCGACTCGTCCTCGCCGAGGGCGGCGCGGATCGACCGCGTGACGGTCTTGCCGGCCGGCGTCTGCGGGCGGTAGGCGCCGCCGGTGAACGTCTCGCCGGTCTCCTCGTTGCGCCAGATGCCGGTGCCGACGCGCGTGACGTCGTCGCCGTCCACCTGGGCGTGCTCGGTGTCCTCCTCGATCTCGGCGACGCGGCGCCGGGCCACCCGTCCGTAGCGGGCCCCGAACCGTCCCGCGCTGCCGGTCGAACCTCGTTCGGCCATAGTACGTATTCATCCCGCCAGCGAACGGATAAACCCCACGTTTCGCGGTGCGAGCGCCGACACGCCTTTGGCCGCCGCCGCCCGAGCAACGGGTATGCACCGCCGCGGGACGGCCGACCGGGTCGTCGTCTCCTACCCGGCCGACCTCAGCGACTGGGGCCGGATGCAGGTCGAGAAGCCCTCGTTCCGGGCGTTCCTCCGGAAGACCCGCGGGAGTGCCGCGGTCGGCGACGTCTGGGCGGAGTTCGTCGGCGTCGGCTGCTGCGGGAACACGCTCGACGTCCCGCTCCGCGTCGAACGGGTCGACGGCGGCCCGGCACTCGACGCCGGAACCGAGATCGCGTTCGAGGTCCGCGAGGCCTGCGACGTCGAGGGCGGGTGGCTGGTCCAGAGCGAGGCCGCCCCCGAGTAGTCGTCCCGGATGGTCCCAGCACGGGCCCGTGCCGTCGGCGGGTCGACACCCGGCTAGTCCTCCCGGAAGCCCGCCGCCGCGAGGGCCTCGTTGAGGTCGGCCCGGACGTGTTCGCCGAGCGTCCGGTCGCCGGCCGTCGTCACGACGCGGTTCTCCTGGACGCTCGAGCCGTCGCGGAGCAACAGCCGGACGTTCCCGGTGTCGTCGGCCCGGGTGGCCTTCGCCCGGACGCCGGTCCGGGAGCCGGAGCCGCCGGCGTCGATGGGGCCGGGCACGATCTTCTTCACGTGTGGGTGGTCCGCGACGGTCTCCAGGGCCGCCTGGCCGTCGCGGCCGCCGATGAGCGTCGAGTGGCTCCCGCCGAGCTTCTCGGCGACGCTGGCCTCGACGACCTCGAGCGCCGGCTCGCCGCGGCGGCGCCGGACGGCCTCGATGGGGTCCTCGTCCCGGACGCGGTACAGCGGGTAGTGGAGGTCGCCACGCAGCGTCGCCAGCACCTCGCGGTCGCCGGCGGCGTAGACCTCCTCGGGCCGCTTCCGGCGGACCTCGTCGGCGATCCGGCCGGCGTAGTTCCGCAGCTCGGTCGGCGCCCACCGCTCGTCGTCCTCGACGGCGGTCGTGACGGTCCGCTCGCCGACGACCGCCTCATCGAGGAGGCTGGTGACGGTCGCCCGTTCGCGGTCGCAGTCGACGACGACGGTGTCGGCGTTGGCGGTCCGGCAGACCAGACAATAGTCGCCGGGTCGCTCGAGCGCGCTCGCACAGTGCCGACACTCCATACGCGAGGGAAGGTGGCTGGACGGGAAAAGTCGGGCGGTCGGGCGGGCCCGGGACGGCGATCGAGCAGGGCGGTGTCAGGCGCGCGGGAGTTCCACGGTGACGACGGTGCCGCGGGGCTCGTTGTCCGCGATGGAGAGGGTGCCGCCGTAGTTCGTCACGAGCGTGTGGACGAGGTAGAGGCCCAGGCCTTCGCCGGCGACGGCGGTCGCCACGTCCTCGTCCCCGTCGAAGGACCGTCGGACGTCGTCGGGGACGCCGGGGCCGTCGTCGGCGACGCGGACCACGACGGGGTCGCCGTGCTCGACCGCGACGCGGACGTGGGGGTCGCCGTCGTGGTGTTCGACGGCGTTGGCCAGCAGGTTGTCCAGGACGGCCCGGAGGAACTCGTCGGCGCGGACGGTCACCGACTCGGCGAGCACCTCGAAGGTGGCGTCCGGATGGGTCTCGCGGGCGTCGGCGACGGCGCGGTCGACGACCGCCGCGGCGTCGACGGGCTTCGGATCGACAGACGCCGACAGCGACTCGACGAGCGTCTGGACGTTCTCCACGAGGGTGACGATGCGGTCGCTCTGCCGCTCGATGACCTCGACGTGCTCCTCGGGGACGCCCTCCGCCCGGAGCTCGTCGGCGTAGCCGTTGATGATCGTCATCCCGTTGAGCACGTGGTGCCGGAGGAGGTGGTTCAACAGCGCCACTCCCTCCCGCTGGGAGCGCTCCCGCTCGACGAGTTCGGCCTTCTCCATCGCCTGGGCGCGGTTGATGCCGGTGACGACCCCGAAGAGGATGCCGAGGTTCGCGCCGAGCAGCAGCGTTTCGATCGCGTCGACGAACTCCCCGGCCAGCAGCTCCGCGATGCTCGCCCAGACGGCCAGAAGCACGAGCAGGAGGATGCCGGCGACCGTCCAGTTGGCGATGGGGCGGTCGGGGAGCCGCGAACTCCGGGTGGCGTACAGCACGACCCCGACGGCGACCACCGGCAGCCCGACGTCGATGAACAGTTCGAAGCCGAGCTGGACGCCCGTCGGCGAGAGCTCCGTCACCGAGATGTGCCACGCGCCGACGACGGCCAGCGACAGCCCCGCCAGCACGACGACCCACACGCCGGCCTCGTCGTTGCCGGGGAGGGCCGGACGCGTCGCCGGCTGGTTCGACATGCCGGACCCTTCGACGTGCGGCCACTTGAGTGCGTGGCCCGATACACCGTTCGTGTTCCGCCACGAATCGCACCGCTGGCGGCCCGAGAGGGCCGATCCGCCCGATCCCGTCAGGACAGCCGGTCCGGGTCGACCTTGCAGACCTCCCGGGCGAGCACCGTCGCGTAGCTCCCCGTCGGGAGCGAGAACGACAGCGTCAGCGGGTCCCGCTCGAGTTCGAGGTCGGTCGCGACCCGGACCGCCCGCCGGGTGCCGGTCGAGCCGAACGGCCCGGGTCGGTCGAAGTCGGCGGGCGCCAGGTCCAGGTCCTCGAGGACGCCCCGCGTGACCTCGGCGGGCTCGCCGGCACCGAACGCGGTCTCGGTCCCGACGAGCGGCGCGGTGACGAACGCGCGGCCGCGCTCGCAGTGCCGGGTCACGGTGTCGACCTGGCCCGCGTCGACGACCTGGGTGCGGTCGGGGTCGGGCCGGTCGTCGGCGTCGGCGAAGCAGACCACGTCGCCGGCGACGGGCCGACCGAACGGCAGTCCCCGGTCGAGTCGCTCGGAACAGATCCGGTTGAAGACGTACGACTGGGCGGCGTTGACGAACAGCTGCTGGAGGTTTGACGGGAGCCGCTCGAGGGCCGCCCGGTAGTCGGCGGGCTCGTCGGCGTCCTCGGCGAGCCGGCCGGCGATGGCCCGCTCGTACCGGAGGTGTCCGGGTAACGCCTCGCGGGCGGCCGCCCAGTCCCGCGTCTCGGCGACGCGCTCGCGGGCCTCGCGGGTCCGCTCGGGCTCGCGGTCGCTGGCCTCGCAGACGTACCGGACGGCTGCGGCCTCCCAGTCGCCGCGGACGACGTCCAGCCCGACGCGGTGGGTGATCGGGCGCTTGGAGCCGAACCGCTGCTGGCCGAAGTAGTTCGGGACGGCCACCTCGTCGGTGTCGACGATGGACGCGTCGGCGTCCGCGGCGAACGCGCGCAGCTCCTCGAGGATGGCGTCGGCGTGCTCGGGGCGGTCGGCGTCGCGGATCACGACCTCGAACTCGTTGCCGGCGAGGTCGCCGAACAGGACGGGCCGGCCGGCGCGGCCGACGGGCTCCAGGTCGGCGCCGTCGAGCGTCGGGAGGTCGGCCCCGTCGTACCGGACGGAGAACAGCTGTGTGGTGACGGCGTGTTTGTCCTTGGTGCCGGCCCAGGAGACGCGTTCGCGGCTCATCCCCAGGGCGTCCGAGAGCGCCGCGGCGAAGTCGTTGGTGTCCCACGTCCGCAGCGTCGCCCGGAACACGAGGTGGGGATACGAGCCGGGGTCGGCGTCGAGCGGCCGGACGTCGACGTCGGGGGCCTCCCGTTCGCGGACGCGGAAGTCCTCTGGGCGGGCCCGGAGCCGGCCGCCGACGCCGTCGGTCTCGGAGACGTAGTACGCCATGCCGACGGCCTGCTCGACGGGGTGGGCCTCGCGCATACCGTGGCGTAAGGCCGGTACGGGAAAGGGTTTGTCGTCGGCCCGCGCCGTATCCGGCGGCTCGTCACCGTCGGCGTCGGGCCGGCGAACGAACGGGCGCGAGAAGTCGGACCCGGGAACGCGTCGCTCGGTCGTGCGCCGCGTCAGCTGCGGGGCACGAGCGGTGCCTCGGCGTCCCGTCGGTCGTAGCGGGTCCGGGCCCGGCCGCCGTCGGCCCGGACCGTGGATGTGGACGTTCGTCGAGGCATCCGGGGAACCATCGGTTCGATCTCGGAGTTCGTCATCCATCTCCCCATGCCAATCGGACGACCTTAAACATAATGGTCGTTAATGACAGTAGTGGTAATACCTGCCGCGGTCACCCGACCCCGACCGCCCCGGCCGGGACAACCCTCCCGGTCGGCGACGGCAGCACACCCGTCCGCGTCGGTCGTGACGACCCGGACGCGCTCCGACTGCCTCCACGGCGGCCGACCCACCGTGAGGATTCGGGGTCAACGCCACGCCTTTCCGGGCCGGCCCCGTCCATTGCACGTTAGGTCACGGGTGGCGTGCGACGGCCTTGATTGTGGAGGGTAGATGAGATGACGAGTTCACGACAACGGATATCGACCGAGACGGCGCTACGGCTGCTCGAGGACGAGCAGCGGCGCCGGACGGTCCGGCGGGTGGCTGACGCACCCGACGGGACGACCGTCGACCAGTTGGCGAACCACCTGCAGGACCCGGACCGGGACCGGTCGGCCGACGCGGACGTCCCGGAGGACCGAACGATACGGCTCCACCACGTTCACCTCCCGATGCTGGCGGACGCGGACGCGATCGAGTACGACCCCGACCGGGGCACCGTCGATCGGGGACCGGCGTTCCGGGACGTTCGCTCCCTGCTCGAGCTGATCGCCGAACACCGAGCGGACGCGCCACCGGACCGCTCCTGACCGGTCGTCACCGCGAGGGGTCGCGTCGTCACTGCCGGGCCGGTACGTGGCCCGGGTGACCCGCCGACTATTCGTCGCCGCCGGGGACGGGGCCCCCGTCAGCCCGAACTTCGATGACGCCGTCACCGCTCACCGAGACGTCGGTCCCGGCGTACCTGAACGAGACGAATACTGACGAGGACCCGCCGTCGAGCAGCGTATCGAGGGCGTCCGAATCGATGGTCTCCAGGAGCGGCGGCAACTCGGTCGTCGCCCGATCGGTGGCCGCGGCGACGGCTTCGACGACGGTCACGCTGGGCTGGCCGCCCTGCGTCCAGTCGTGACGAATCGTCTTCGGGTCCGTTCCGGTGGCTGCCGACCGGTCCGAGGCATCCGCGTCGCCGACGTCGTTCGAATCGTGGAACATGGAGTGTTACGAGGGGCGGGAAGCGATAGCGGTCGACCGGGCTCTCGTTGCCTCCCATACCCTGGCCATCGAGCCGCGGTAGTAAAGGCTTGTTGTGAATATTCGAGTGAACTACGAGGGGTCACTCTGCGTCGTCGAGCTGCCAGGCGAACAGCGCCCTGAGGACGACCACCAGGCTGTTCGAGGGCCCCGCGCCCCAGATGGCGGTTTCGTCGCGCGGCTCCGGGGGATGGTCGCCGTCGACGAACACGCTCACGAGCGTCTTCTCCCGGTCCACCATGAGGAGGCGCCCGGCGGGCGTGTCCGACCAGTCCCACAGCGACTCGAACGGGTCCGCCCCGGGGACCCGTCGTTCGAGCCGGTGTTCCGCGGCCCGGGACATCTCCCCGAGCCGGATCGAGGCGCCGCGGTCGCTGGCCTCCGACAGCGCGTCGGCGACGTCGTCGGTCAGCAGGTCCTCGGCGGTCGTGTAGACGATCTCCTCCTCGGCCGTCGAGATGAAATCGACGACTCGTTCGGTCACGGTGTCGCGGCCGGTCACCGTCCAGACGCCGCGCTGCTCGGTGGTGCGGTCCGTGGTCTGGAGCCGGTCGAGCGCGTCCGTCAGGGCCGTCACCCGGTGCTCGTACTCCCGTGCGAAGTGCCGGCCGGCCGTCTCGGCCGAGATCGCCCAGAACCGCTTGGGGTTGGCCTGCTTGACGTCGACGAGGCCGCGATCGCGGAGTTCCTCGGCGGCGTCGTAGACGCGCGTCCGGGGGACGTCGGCGACGTCGCTGACGTCCATGGCGGTTCCCTCACCGAGCGCGACGAGCGCGACGAACGTCCGGGCGGCGTACGTACTGAGCCCGAGTGCGGTGAGCTGCCTGACGGCCGTGGACCGCGGCTGGTCCGTGTGGTCTCCGGACATGCGGTGCGTTACCGGGATCGTGAAACCGCGGTGTGGTGGTATACGGCGTGTAGCAGCAGAGAGGTTGGGACCAAATCTGCGGCTACACGCCATGCGATCGTCCGTCCCGCCCCTACAAAGAAGTATTGTGAGTAAGTGAGTTAACGAGCTGGCGGTGACGGTCTCCGGCGCCAAGACGGCTCCGAATACAGATAGGTTGTGTAGCGAACCGAGTGACACCGGGCTTTTCCGTCCGACGTACTAAACCCCTGGGGACCGAACGGCCGGTTGGCAGTCGAGGTTGGGACCCACATGGACGAAATCTCAAACCAAGCACGGGCGATCGAACTCCTCCAGCAGCTCGGCCTCAAGGAGTACGAGGCCAAGTCGTTCGTGGCGCTCGCGCGCCGCGAACAGGGGACGGCCAAGGACATCAGCGAGACGTCCGAGGTACCCCGAACGCGCGTCTACGACGCCGTCCGGGTGCTGGAATCGAAGGGGCTGGTCGAGACCCAGCACTCGAACCCGCAGGTGTTCCGCGCCGTCACGATCGACGAGGCCGTCAACACGCTCCGGTCGCAGTACGTCGACCGCACCGAGACCCTCCGGGGCGCCCTGAGCGGGCTCGATCCGAGCGACGACGAGCCGCAGACGGAGGTCACCCACGAGGTGTGGACGCTCTCCGGCGACCGCGGCATCAGGAGCCGCACCCAGCAGCTGATCGAGGGCGCCATGGAGGAGGTCATCATCGTGATCGGCCACGGGAGCATCTTCACCGACGAGCTGGCCGACCGGTTGCGGGCCGCCAGCGACCGGGGAGTGGACGTCATCGTCGGCACCGCCGACGAGACCCTCCGCGAGACGATCCGGACCGAACTCCCGGACGTCGAGGTGTTCGTCTCGGGCCTGGACTGGCTGAGTCACTCGCCGCTCCCGGGCGACGAGACGGAGATCGGCCGCTTGCTCCTGGCGGACCGCCAGGCGATCCTCGTGAGTTCCTTCACCGAACACGCCGACGACGGCCGCGAACACGAACACGGCGTCTTCGGTCGCGGCTTCGACAACGGACTGGTCGCGATCGTCCGCCGGCTGATGGCGACCGGACTCCTGCTGGAGGACGACCCGGGAGAGGGCGTGCTCTGAGCGGCCGCCGTCCCCGTCCGGGACGGACGCTCGGCCCGCACCGTCGGACGGTCAACGCCCTCCATAGCGGGTCCCGTCGGCACGGGTGAGGTCGCACGGTCGATAGCGGCTTCGGAGCCGGTCGGTCAGTACAGACTCAACTCGCCCGTCACCTTGTCGACGACGTTCTCCGACCCGGGCCCGACCGCCAGCGCCGTCAGCGTCCCCGGCTCCAGCTGCGTGTGGCCCGCGTCCCGCACCAGCGCGTACGGCAGCCCCTCGCGGCGCGCCGCGTCGGCCAGCTCCTGGAGCTGTGACTCGCCCGAACCCTTCAGCACGACCTTCTTCTGGCCGCCGGACTTCCACTCGCGTTGGGCCGACGAGCCCGCCGACTCGTAGGCCTGCAGCGACGCGTGGGCGACTTGCGCCGCGAGCTTCCCCTGACCCATCCCGAGGTCCGTGCGGGCGACGATGGCCTGTTTCATACCGATCTCTCGAGCGGTCCCTTCATAAATCAGGGTCCACGTCATCCGTGAGGTACTCGACGGCCCGAGCGACGACCTGCCGGGTAAACGCATCGGTCAACCCCCCTTGGGCCCCGGCAACGTCGTCGTGTTTGACGGTGGCCAGTACCCAGGGGGAACAGTACGAGGTCCGGTCGGGGTCGGCACCAACGTCCCACGCCGTGTCCGGGACGACCATGTTGTCCTCGAGGTCACTCAGCGTCAAACCCGCGCAGATGTACTCCTCGCCGGCATAAGGGAGTCCGTCGGCGACGAGCACCACCCACGGTCGCGGGTTGCTCCCGGGGGTGAACGGATCCGGTGCCCAGACCACGTCACCGGCGGCGAACGACTCAGCCGTCATCGCGGTGGACCCGCGGGTCGACTGCGAACTCCCGCCACTCGTCCATCCGCGGCGTCTCTTCATCCGCCTCGCGGGCGTGGAGGACTGCCGCCGAATGTCCGACCGCGTCGTCGAGGCTGTCGTCGTGGTCGCTCACCCGCCAGTAACGGCCACGGTGGTCGACCCGACCGCGCTCCCGGAGCCTGACGAGGGTGGGACCGACCGACCCGGCGGCGACGTCGGTCGCATCGACGATCTCACTCCTCGTGAACGCCTGGTCCGGGTTGCGTCTAAGGAGTTCGAGGATCCGGTCCGCGTTCGTCCCCGGCGTCGGGTCCGACCCCGCCTCGTCCAGCGCCTCGAACCGGTCCTTACCGATCGGCATGGACGCTAGTTGTACTGGTATATACTAAAACGTACTGACTGTACTACCGTTCCCCCGAGGATTTGTCCCGTGCCCTATCCGCCAGGCAGGGCGACATTGTAAGCCCCATCCGGCCGGAACCGCCACACGCGGTGACCGGTGGCATTTATTTCCCGTCGGACCGCCCCTCCGGGCATGATACTCTCCGATGGGGACATCCGGCGGCGACTCACCGACGGCGACCTCGTCGTCGAGCCGCTTTCGGATCCGGAACTCCAGATCCAGCCGGCCAGCATCGACCTCCGGCTCGGCCGGGAGTTCCTCGAGTTCCAGCGGACGAACATCCCCTGCATCCACCCCAACAGCGAGCAGGAGGTCGACGAGTACGTCGACGAGACCCACGTCGCGGAGGGCGACGACTTCATCCTCCACCCCGGCGACTTCGTGCTCGGCACGACGAAAGAACGCGTCGAGATCCCGCCGGACCTCATCGCCCACGTCGAGGGCCGTTCCTCCCTCGGCCGGCTCGCGGTCGTGGTCCACGCCACCGCCGGGCTGGCCGACCCCGGGTACGAGGGCCAGATCACCCTCGAACTCTCGAACCTCGGGACCGCGCCCGTGGCGCTCACGCCGGAGATGCGGATCTCCCAGCTCACGTTCACCGAACTCAAGACCCCGGCCGAGCGACCGTACGGCGCCGAGCGCGGCTCGAAGTACCAGGGCCAGTCGGGGCCGCAGGCGTCCCGCATCCAGTCCGACGAGGAGTTCGGCGGCGACCAGGTGGACCGATGAAGTTCGTCGAGGAGGTCGTCGTCGAGGCGTTCCTGCCGACGTTCCGGTCGCTGCTCGCCGGCGAGCTCCGCGAGCGGGGGCTCACCCAGAGCGAGGTCGCCGACCTGCTCGGGATCAGCCAGAGCGCCGTCTCGAAGTACGCCCACGGCGAGGTCGACGTCAACGAGGAGCTCGCCCACGACGACCGCGTCGTCAAGCTCGTCGACGACCTCGCCGACGGCCTCGAAAGCGGCGAGATGAGTCGCGTCCAGGCGCTGGTCGAGGCCGAGGTGCTCGTCCGCCGGCTCGAGCGCGGTGACGTCCTCTCCCGGCTCCACGAGGCCGCCTTCCCGCCGCTGGCGGAGTACGACGGCACCTTCGACGTCCACGACCCCGACGGCGAGCTCCGGACGACCGAACGCGTCCGCTCGTCGGTCCGCCGCGGCGTCCGCACCCTGGAGAACACGAGCGGCTTCGCCGCACTCGTCCCCGCGGTCGGCTCCAACCTGGTCGAGGCGCTCCCCGACGCGACCACCATCGACGACGTCGCCGCCGTCCCCGGCCGCATCCTCGATGTGAAGGGCCAGGCGACGGTGCCCGGCGACCCCGAGTTCGGCGTCTCCGAACACGTTGCCTCGGTGCTGCTCGCCGCGCGGGCCGCCGGCAGTCCCGTCCGCGCGGCGCTGAACGTCCGGTACGACGAGGCCCTCCTCGCCGACCTAGAGGCCGCCGGCCACGAGGCCGTCGAGTTCGACGCCGAGGCGGACCTCGAGGACGCGATCGCCGCGGCGCTGGGGGACGGCCCCGAGGCCGACGTCCTCTACCAGACCGGCGGCTACGGCATCGAACCGGTCTGCTACGTCCTCGGCGAGGACGCCGCCGAGGTCGTCGCGACGGTCCGGGCCGTCGTCCCATGAGCGACGTCGCCGCCTTCTACGACCGCTGGGCCGCCCTCTACGACCGCCTCGCGACCGCACCCGGCGTCGGCCGATGGCGCCGGGCGGCCGCCGACCGCGTCGCGGGTCCCGGCGACACCGTCGTCGAGCTGGGCTGCGGGTCGGGCGCGAACCTCCCGCACCTCCGCGAACGCGTCGGCGACGCGGGCCGGGTCGTCGGCATCGACCTGACCGGGCCCCTCCTGGAGCGGGCACGTCGGCGGGCCGCCCGATTCGACGAGGTCGGCGTCGTCCGGGGCGACGCCACGCGGCCGCCGGTATCGGGCGCCGACGCCGTCCTGGGGACGTTCGTCTGCGGGCTGTTCGAGGACCCTGACCGGGTCGTCGACGGGTGGTGCGACCTCGTCGGGTCGGGCGGGCGCGTCGCGCTCATGGACGCCACGGCGACCCGGCACCCGCCCGGCCGGCCGCTGAACCCGCTGTTCCGGGCGTTCGTCGCCGCCGGCGCCCCGACCAGCGGCCCGCTCGACGTCCTCCGCGCCCCGCTGGACCGGCCCGACCGGCGCCTGTCCGACCGGGTCGCTGCGGCGCGGGAGGCGCTGGTCGGACGGGCCACGGAGCGGCGGTACGACCGGTTCGCGCTCGGCTTCGTCGGGTTGTTGTCGGGCCGCATCGAGTAGCACCCGCCGGTCGACACCCGGCCCCCACGCCCGGAATATGACACTGAACCATCACGTATAAAGGGTCGTCGGGCCAACCCGCGACCCCATGGACGACGCGCTCGAGATCGTCGACGTGCTCGCGGACGCGGGCCTGGAGGAGGAGTTCGCCTGGCTGCTCCGGATCCTCGGGATCCTCGCCGTCCTGGCGGGCCTGGGGCTCTGGCTGCTCACCGACATGGGCCTCTTGATCCTGCCGGCGGCCCTCATCGTGCTCGGCGTCGTGCTCCTGGTCATCCCGCAGATCCTCCTGGCGCTCACCGAACTCGCCTGACGGTCACCGATCGTCGCCGTAGCGCTCGGCGTGCCGCTCGCAGAACGCCGGCGAGTCGAGTTGTGCATCGAGGAGCGCCGGCTGCCGGTGGGCGTCGTACAGCCGGCAGCCCGACTGCTCGCAGAACGCCTCGCCGGTTTCGAGGTAGTGGTAGGCGGCCAGGGCGTACCCCTTGATCGCGTCGGTCGTCCGGGGGTCGTCGGCGACGAGGAACGCGCCGTCGATCTCCTCCTCGAGGACCTCCCGCGGGGGCGGACCGCTCGACAGGAGCGCGTGGGACTGCTTGGCCTGGTAGTAGGCCTCCGGTTTCGCGGGCGCCTCGTAGAGGCCTGGGACCGAGACGACGGCGGGCTGGCCGAGCACCGCGACGCGCTTGTGCCAGCGGCCGTCGTGGGCGCCCCACGTCCCGACGACGCGGTCGACGAGCGGGACGTGGAGGTGCGACAGCGACGTCCCGAGCCGGCGACGGAGGACGTCCTGGACGGCCAGGCCGTCGTAGATGACGCCGCCGGCCCGCTCCGGCGATTCGAGGGCGCGCTCCTCGTATCGCAGGATGCCGGTCATCGTGTTCCCCGTCTCGCGGTCGTACGGCGAGACGACGCGGGCCTCCGCGAAGCTCTCGGCGAGGTCGTCGTCCGCCAGCCGACCGAGGAGCCGTTCCTCGACTTCGACGTCGGCGTCGACGCGAGCGTCGAGCCAGTCGGCGATCGCCTCTGCATCCGCCGCGGTGGTGGGCGCGCGGTACAGCGTGACCCGCTCGACCATATCGACAGGTGGTACCACCCGGTGAAACCCGTTGCGGTCCGGGTCGCCCGGGAAACCTGCTCGTCCCTACACTCCCGACTCCGCCACCGCCGCTTTTACGGGCCGCCGCCAACGGTCCGGCATGGTCGACGCCCGCGAGTACCACGAGCGGACGAACCACACCCCCGAGCGCCTCCGCGCGAGCAGCCACCGGCTCGACCCGGCCACGAAGCCGCGCCCGTACAAGGTCTACGCGGATCTGCCGCAGCACGACCCGGCGTCGGCCGCCGAACCGCCCGACGAGCCGGCGCTGTCGGCGATCACGCACGCGTCGCCGGCGCCGACGGCGAGCGGGTCGGCGGCCGACGACTCCGGCATCCCGAGCCTCTGTCGGTACGCCGCCGGCGTCACGAAGGAACTGGAGATTCGCGGCCGCGACATGCGGTTCCGGGCGGCCTCCTGCACCGGGAAACTCTACCACGTCGACCTGTACGCCGTCACCGGCGACTGCGGCGCGTTCTCGCCGGGCGTCTACCACTACGATCCGCACGAGGACGCCTTCGACGTGCTCCGGGAGGGCGACTACCGCGGAGTGCTCGCGGCCGCCGCAGGCGGCCAACCAGGCGTCGCCGAGGCGCCCGTCACGTTCGTCGCCACCTCGGAGTGGTGGCGCAACGCCTGGAAGTACCGCGAGCGGACGTACCGGCACGCCTTCTGGGACTCCGGCACCATCCTGGCGAACCTGCTGGCCGTCGCCCACGCGGCCGGGTACCGCGCCGAGATCGTCACGGGCTTCGCCGACGACCCGGTAGTCGACCTGCTGGGACTGGACCCCGAGGAGGAAGCACCGGTCGAGCTCGTCCCGGTCGGCAGCGACGACCGGGCGCCGGACCCCGTCGACGTGCCCGCCATCGACCCCGCGGAGACGCCGCTCTCGCCGGACCAAGAGGACTACCCCCTGATCCCGGACGCCTGGCGGCAGAGCACGCTCCCGGACGGCGACGCCGCCCGCGAGTGGCGCCGGACGGTCGCCGGCGCCGCCGACCTCGGCGCCAACGATCCCGGCGACGGCGACCGGATCGGCCTCCGGCCGGTCGACGCCGACACCGCCTCGGCCCGCCCGGTCGGCGCGACCATCAGGCGCCGCGGCTCGCTCCGGGAGTACAGCCACGAGCCGGTCAGCGACCGGAAGCTCGCGACGATCCTCGACCGGGCGCTCCGCGGCGTCCCGACGGACTGCGGGACGGCGGGCGGCGGCCGCCTGCTGGACTGCTACGTCCTCGTCCACGCCGTCGACGGCGTCCCGGCCGGCGCCTACCGGTACCACCACGACCGCGACGAACTGGAACGGATCGGTGACGTTGACCGCGACACCTCCGGTCATCTCGCGCTGGACCAGCCGGTCGTCGGCGACGCCGCCGTGAACGTCTATCTGACCGCCGACGTCGACCGCGTCGTCGAGCGGTTCGGGGACCGGGGCTACCGGCTCGCACAGCTGGCGGGTGGCGTCGCGCTGGGACGGCTCTACCTCGCGACGTACGCCCACCGCGCGCTCGGAGGTCGCGGCTTCACGTTCTACGACCGGCTCGTGACCGAGTACCTCGCGCCCGAGGGTGCCGGACAGGCGCCGATGACGATGTTCGCGTTCGGGCGGCCGGATGAGTAGGGTTCCCGCAGTCGAACGCGGAAGGCGAGCACTTCCGAGCCACTCGGCCCGATCGGATCGGTCGGTGGAGGGAGTGTACGATGCAGCTGATTCGTCGGCCAATTCGGTGAAACTATTACAGCCCTCCGAAGCCCTTGGCCGGCTCGACGCCAGCGAATGGACTGACTGGACTTCCGAAGCCCTCGGCCGGCTCGACCCGCCGGGTCTCGCTGCGCGCGCCTCCCTTGCGGTCGGCGTGCTTGCGTCGGCCGGGCGGGACCGAGCCGGCCTC
>CAZATR010000055.1:0-14884 GCA_964488035.1 uncultured Natronomonas sp. | reverse complement strand
CGGCCTCGATGGACGCAGCCCATTTGAGGAACACTCGCAGCGTACACATGTGCTGGCGAAGCGACATCTGGTTGATGTCGTGCTCTTCCATGTGCCACAGCCGGAACTCGTGGAGATCCCGTCCAGTGAGGTCGTTCAGATTGTCGATGCCGTTCTCCGCACACCAGTTCACGATGTGGCGGGTTCGATAGTGATGGCCCTGAACGGTCGCCTCGGTGCAGTGGGTCGCCTTGTGGTCCAGGTATAGCTCGCGCGCGGTGCTCGGGTCGATCGGTTCGAGATTGTCCTTGTGGGCTTCCATGACTTCTCACGAGCCCCGAGTAGAAGCCGGGAGCCGCCCGAAAACGGCGGCGAAGGGAACGCGCGGGGTCCGAGGTTTTTCCGCCCCGACCCACTGAGGTTCTGCGACGCCGAACGACGAGCGCCGCGAGCACTATGTTCATTCCCGGAGATGTCCCAGTGCGGCGATGCGGTTCCTGATTTGGGTTCGTTCGCACAGAGAGGGTTTCCGTCGAGTATCGGTCGGACGGAACGCTCTTACCGGCCCTGGTTGACGTGCCGGTATGGAGACGGTCGAACTCGACCATGTCGATCGGTGCATCCTCTACTCGCTGCAGGAGGACGCCAGACGGATGTCCGCGAGCACGATCGCGGAGCGTCTCGACGTGTCGGCACGAACGGTGAGAAACCGGATCGACCGACTCGAGGAGTCCGGCGTGATCGACGGCTACCGCCTGGACGTAAACTACGAGAGCGCGGGCTATCAGTTACACACGATGGTGGTGTGTACGGCCCCGATCGAAGAACGAGGGGGGATCGCACGGGCGGCTGCCGATGTCCCGGGCGTGGTCAACGTACGGGAGATCATGACCGGCGACCAGAACTTGCTGGTGGAGGTGGTCGGCACCGACGGCGACGACCTCAGTCGAATCACGAGCGACCTCGACGAGCTCGGGCTGCACGTCAACGACGAAGACATCATTCGCGACGAATACGACAGTCAATTTCACGAATTCGATCGCTGTGATAGCCCGTCCCGATCGACATCGGAGTGACTACCGGGTCCGGCCCGTTGTGAGGTATCGAAGTCGTGTTTCGCCACGACCCCGATGGTTTCGAGTTCGGAAATAAAACGGTCATTTTATTCCGCTACAGGATATAGCTACGGCTACCACTCGGATCTCCGAAGCCCCCTAATGAACTCGACTCGCCGGAAACCACGCGATGCCCCCGACGAAGCGCCACGGAACGTCCTCGTGATCGGCGGAAACCACCTCGGTCGCGCCGTCGCCGAGTACCTTACCGAGGGTACGCGGTCGGTGACGTTCGTCTCCGAAGACCATCCGATCGACGTCGACGCTGGAGTGACGTCCATCCATCGCAAGCTATCGGATGCGAAAGACGTCCGAGCCCTCGCGTCGGAGGTCACGGACGTCGACCTCGTCGTCATCGTCGGCACGGACTCGCAGGCATTACTGTTGGGGTATCTCGCCCGGCGGGCGTTCGACCCGGATGCGGTCGTCGCGGCCCTCTCCAATCCGGCCACCGATTCGGCCTTCGAAGGCACTGGCGTGGACCGCATCGACATGCCACGACTCCTCGCTGACCAGCTACGCGACCGATACACGTGACCCGGTCGAACGGTGATGGGGACCGGACCCCCACTCCAACCGATCGCGACCCGTCGGACCCTCCCGTGAAGCCATCATGACGAAGGAACTCGAACGCGACCTCGGACTCCCGGCCGTCATGGCCATCAGCATCGGTGCGATGGTCGGGAGTGGCATCTTCATCCTGCCGGGCCTGGCGTTGAACATGGCCGGGCCGGCCGTCGTCTTCGCGTACTTCCTCGCCGGCGTCCTGGTGTTGCCGGCGGCCTTGAGCAAGTCGGAGATGGCGACGGCGATGCCCGAAGCGGGCGGGACGTACCTGTACATCGAGCGGGCGATGGGACCGCTGTTCGGGACCATCGCCGGCGTCGGCACGTGGTTCTCGCTGACGTTCAAGGGGGCGTTGGCGCTCGTCGGCGGCGCCCCGTACCTGGTGTTGCTGTTCGACCTCCCCGTGACCCCCGTCGCGCTGACCGTCGCGGTCCTGCTGATCGTCCTGAACGTCGTCGGCGCGAAACAGACCGGCCGGATGCAGATCGCCATCGTCGCCGTCATGCTGGCAGTGATGGTCTGGTTCATCGTGGCCGGCGCGCCGAGCGTCGAGAACGCGCGCTTCGAGGGGTTCTTCGACAGCGGGATCGAGGGCATCCTCGGCGCGACCGGCTTCGTCTTCGTCTCCTACGCCGGCGTCACGAAGGTCGCCAGCGTCGCCGAGGAAGTCGAGAACCCCGACCGGAACCTCCCGCTGGGCATCCTCGGCTCGCTCGTCATCACGGCCGGCATCTACGTCGCCATCGTCACGGTGATGGTCGGCGTCGCCGACCCGGCCGCACTCACCGACACGGAGACCCCGATGCAGATCGCCGCCGAGACCGCGCTGCCCGCGATCGGCGTCTTCGCCGTCGTCATCGCAGCATTGCTCGCGCTGATCAGCACCGCCAACGCGGGCATCCTCTCGTCCTCCCGGTATCCCTTCGCGATGAGCCGCGACGGCCTCGCCCCGGACGTCTTCGAGACCGTCAGCGAACGGTTCGAAACGCCCGTCAACGCGATCACCATCACCGGCGGGGTGCTGCTCGTCCTCATCGCGTTCGTCCCCATCGACGACATCGCCAAACTCGCCAGCGCGTTCAAGATCCTGGTGTTCATCCTCATCAACGTCGCCGTCATCGCCTTCCGCCAGGGGTCGATCGAGGCGTACGAGCCCAGCTTCGAGTCGCCGCTATATCCGCTCCCGCAGCTGGTCGGCATCGTCGGCGGCGTCGTCCTGTTGCGCTACATCGGGTTGGTGCCGCTGGTCGGGGCCGTGGTCATCACGGTCGCCTCGATGGCGTGGTACTACCTCTTCGTCTATCGGCGGGGCGGCGTCGGGCGGGAGAGTGCGATGACCGACGCCGTCCGGCGGAGCGTCGGCCGGGACGTGGTCGAGCAGACCGAAACCGAGGTCGAACCCGACGGCGACGAGGTGCTGGTCGCGGTCACCGAGCGGACGTCGCTCACCGTCGAGCGGTCGCTGATCGACCTCGCCGTTGACCTGGCCCGCACCCGCGAGGGCGGCGTCCGGGTCGTCCGGTTCGACGAGGTTCCCGACCAGACGCCGCTCCCGCAGTCCGCCGGTACGCTCACCGAAGGTGACCAGGCGTTCGAGGACCGGCTGGCCGACCGGGCAACGGATTCGGCGATACCGATCCGATACGGCGAGATCGTCAGCCACGACACGCGACACGCGATCGTCAACTACGCCGCCGACGTCGGGGCCGACACATTGATCATCGAGCGCTCGACCGGGTCGACGCAGCTGCTGGGCAGCGACGCCGGTTGGATCGAAGACCACGCGCCCTGCGACGTGATCGAGGTCTCGAACCTCGACCACGCCGCCGCCGAACACATCGGCGTCGTTACCGACCAGGGACCGTTCGATCCCGCGAAGGTCGGCCTGGCCGACGCACTCGCCACGGCGGTCGGTGGGACGCTCACGTTCTATCTCTCCATCGCGGCGGACGCCCCGGCAAGCCGCCGGAACACCATCGAGGATTATTTCGCCGAACTCGTTGCGTTGTGTGAGGCCCCGGTCGAGACGCGGATCATCGAGTCGGGGACCGCTGACGCCATCGAACTCGCGGCCCGCGAGTCCGACGTCCTCGTCGTGAGTGGCGTCCAGCGCGGTCTCACGGACCGACTGTTCGGTCGCGTCAACCCGGTGACGGCCGGGAGCGAACACGGAACGTTGGTCGTCTACGGCGAACGCCAACCAGGGCGGATCCGCGGGGCGGTCGAACGCCACCTGTTCTAAGTTGGCGCTCGACTGCATCGACCGATCCGAGCTGCCTATCGTTGCGGGACTGTCGTGAGGAAAACGGCCGATGACTCTCACCACGGATAGGGCCTCCGACGACTATCCGTGCGATGAATGGGTGTCGCGTGGCGAACTGGTGAGCAAACCGAAAGCTGACAGAAGGTCCGGTAGTTGGTGATCGAGACACGGTATGCCATCTTCCACGAGGGAAGGTGCGTTACGTATTCTCTGACCGACTCCGTCGCAAGTCGTTGGAGCCGGTAATCGATTCGTTTGAAGGGATACATCGAACCCTGAACGATGAGCCGTGTCCGTGGGTTCAAGCGGTTGCACGTCTGGATTCCACGGTCCACATCATGCTGAATCTGCCCCGACCTGGACAGCAGGTACGAGAAGTGGAGTACGGAGGGGAAGGTATTACCGCCACCCGAGTCTTGGGGCCAACGATGATGTTGGTGAGGAATAGTACGAAGTTCTCAACCATCGATCGATGGTAATCCGCGTCGCGTGGCGGGTGAGCCTGGGACTCACCGGCACTGCACTCACGTACCTCGCCATTCCTTTAGCGGTTCCCCTGGTGGTCGCGATATATTATGGGGAGCCGCTCGCGCCGTTTCTCGTCGCCATTACTATCACGATTGCCCTCGGTTTCGCCTTGAATGTCGTTGGGACCGAGGGCGATCTGTACGCTCGCGAGGCGTTCCTCGCCGTCGCCTTGATCTGGCTGCTCGTCGCCATCGTCGGCGCCATCCCGTTCGTGGTCGCCGGGGAGGGGGTTCTGGCCCACCCCGTGAACGCGCTGTTCGAATCGATGAGCGGCATTACGACCACTGGCGCGACGGTGCTGTTGGACTTCGAGGTCCACGCCCGCTCGATCATGCTGTGGCGGCAGCTGACCCAGTGGCTGGGTGGTCTGGGCATCCTCATCCTGGCGACGGCCATCCTCTCGGAGGTCGGCGTCGGCGGGGCCCAGCTGCTGGAATCGGAGACCTGGACCGCAACCGTCACGCGGCTCACGGCGCGCATTGCCGAGACGGCACGGTTGCTCTTCGGTATCTATGCGGCGATCACGGCGTTGGTTATCGCCGTCCTCTACGGGTTGTACCTCGCGGGACTGGCCCCGAACATGACGCTGTACAACGCGGTCGCCCACGCGCTCACGTCCGTCTCGACGGCCGGGTTCTCCCCGGAACCGGAGAGCGCCGGTGCGTTCACGCCCATCGCCCAGTGGGTCCTCGTCGGGTCGATGCTGACCGGCGGCACCAGCTTCGTCCTCATCTACCTCGGCGTCACCGAGGACCCGGAGCGGTTCCGCCGGAACGAGGAGTTCCACTTCTATCTCACCGCTGTCGCCGTTGCGGCCGTGCTGGTGGGGCTGTCGCTTCACCTCGACCCCTCCGTCCGGTTCGGGCCGGGCGAGACCCTCCGCCACGCCGTCTTCAACACCGTCTCGATCGTGACGACGACAGGCTACGCCAGCACGAACTTCGACCTCTGGTCACCCGCCGCCAAGCACGTCCTCTTCGCCTGCATGTTCCTCGGTGCGATGGTCGGGTCGACGACCTGTTCGATCAAGACACTGCGGTGGCTCGTGGTGCTGAAGGCGTTCCGTCGCGAACTGTTCACCTCGGTGCACCCGTCGGCAGTCCGACCGGTTCGGGTCAGTGGGAAGACGGTCGACGAGGAGTCCATCCGCGAGATCTACGGGTTCGTCCTGCTAAGTATCCTCCTGGTGTTCCTGTTGACGGTCATCGTCGTGGTCGACGCTGCGAGAGCGGGCGTCGCCGTCACGGAGTTCGAGGCGCTGAGCGCCGCTGCGTCGACGTTCCTCAACATCGGACCGGCCTTCGGCCTCGCCGGACCGTACGGCAGCTACCACGCTTTCCCCTGGCCGTCGAAGGTCGCGATGGTCCTGATGATGTGGATCGGTCGCGTAGAAATCATCCCGGTACTGGTGTTGTTCACGGCCTCGTTCTGGCGTACGTGATCGACACCGTCGAGTCGACGCGGCACGAGGGATCCGCGGGTACGGTTCTCGAGCGGTTCAGGGCGGTAACCAGGGGCGGCTAGCTGGACCCGGCTTCGAACGAATCGGGTGCCCCGAAGTCGAGCTCGACGTTCCCGCCCCGAGTAAGCGATCCGCTCTCACTTCGAGCGTTACGAGTGTTACCCGCGCGAGGAACCCAGACAGTATCGTCGATAACGGGGTCTTCGACGCCACGTGGCAGTGGCGATCGCCGCGGCCCGACCGGCCACATCGTCCGTCTTGGTTAAGCGGTCGAATCGCCTAACCGCTGTATGAATTGCAAGCGTTGTGGAGAGACCGGGGCAGAGCGGCGGGAAGTCCGGTTCGAGAACGGCTCCGCACTGACGGTGTATCTCCGTGGGCAGTGCGCGGACGGGGAACGGCGCCACGACGGAGTCAGCGATCTCGTCACCGCACCTGATAGGTGACGAGGTCGCGTTCCTCGTTTCATCCCTCTCTTCCGAAGCCCGTGGTCGAAGGTGGACGGTTCAAAGCCTCCTGATCGAACGACATTCCGGTCTATGGTCCCGGCATCTACGCCAATTCGGGGACCCGCAAGGGGGCCGCCCGCTACTCCGAGCCCTCGCTTCCAGCTTCAGGCCCGTTCGCGTCCCGGACGATCGCGACGTTGCCGGTCGCCTCCTGGCTGATGCGCTCGGCGATCGTTCCGAGCGTGGCTTCGTCACCGTTCCGCCGATCCGAGAGCCCGACACAGACGGTGTCGTACCGGCTCACTGCGTCGAGGATGGCCCCGCCGACGTCCTGGTCGAGCACGACCCGCCCGTCGTATGCCTCCGGGTCGAGGCCCGCGCGTTCGGCCACGTCGGCGATCACGGCCTCGCCTCGTTTCACTGGTTCGTCTCCGTCGTCCGTCGTCGGCCGCTGGACGTTCACGAGCGTGGGGACGGTCCCGCCGACGGTCGCGAAGTCGACGGCCCGGCGTGCCGAAGCCGGAGCGTGTGGGCCGGGGCCGGCGAGGGCGACCACGTCGCCGATCACCGGATTCTGGAACGTCACGAGCGACACCGGGCAGGGCGCGCGCTCGACGACGGCGTCGAGATTCGGACCGAACGTGAACCGCTCCCTGGTGTGTGACCCCTGCCAGCCGAGCAGCGCCTGGTCGGCGTCCTCCTCGCGGAGCGCCTCCAGGATTGTCTCGTCGACGTGCTCGCCGGTCAAGGCGCGCGTCCGGAGGGTGACGTCCAGCTCCGTGGCGATATCTTGGGCGGCCTCGAGCAGGTCGTGCTGGTGAGCCAGTCGGTCAGCTTCGACGTTCTGACTAGGGGAGGGTTCGGCGACCCGGAGGACGTTGACCGCGACGAGTTCCGGCGTCCCCTCGTCGGCGTGGGCCGTCGCCGTCGCAGCCGCCAGCCGGAGCAGGTCGCGTTGCGTGCTCGGGTTCGCCACCGGCACGACCACTCGGTAGGGGTCGGCCGCCTCGGCAGCGAGGGCCTCCTCGATGAGCCCCCGGTCGATCCGGTGGCCTCGCGCGTAGGCGAGGTACCACGCGACGCCGAAGCAGACGATGCCGAGCCCGAGTCCGATGACGAGCGGCGCCATCTGCGAGATGACCAGCACCGACAACAGCACGCCCAGGATCGGCACGGCCGGGTACAGGGCGTCGGGAATCCGGAAGGAGGGGTCGTAGACGGCCGGGTCGGCCCGCCGGAACACGACCAGGGCGACGTGGACCAGCGAGTACGACACCAGGAAGCTGAAGCTCGCCACCTCCGCGAGCAACGCGACGATGGCTTCGACGCCGAGGCCGGCGGCGACCAGAAGCGCCGTGATCGCGCCCGTCGCCAGGATCGCGCGGTGTGGCGTCCCGAACCGGTCGTGCGTGACGTTCAACCGGTCGCTCACGAGGTCGTCCCTGCCCATCGCGAAGTTGACCCGGGCGGCGGCGAGGATCGACGAGTTCGAACTCGATATGGCCGCGAGCGCGGCCGCGCCGACGATGGCGGCGACCCCGATCGATCCCATGATCACGACCGCGACGTCGGAGACCGGGACGAGCGAGTCGCCGAGCGACGCGTACGGGACCACGCCGGTACTGACGATCATCACGAGCGCGTAGAGGATCGTGACGAAGACGACCGAGAGAATCATCGTTAGCGGGATGTTCCGGCTGGGGTCCTTCACCTCGCCGGCGACGGTCGCGATGATCTCGAAGCCCAGGAACGACACGAAGACGACGCCGGTCGTGGCGATGATGCCGCTCGGTCCCGTCGGCGCGAACGTCTCCAGGTTCGCCGGGTCGACGTGGAAGACGCCGAGTGCCACGTAGGCGAGGACGATCGCGGTCTCGGTCCCGATCATGAGGTTCTGCAGCTGGCTGGACTCCTCGGTGCCGTAGTAGTTGACGCCGACGATCAGCGAGAGGCCGACGAGCCCGAGGAGGACGACGAACGCCCGGCCGTCGAGGAACTGGATCGGCGCGACGAGGTACTGACCGAACCCGATCATGTAGAAGGCGCTGGCGAACATCAGGCCGGTCCACATGCCCCAGCCGACGATGCTCCCGAAGAACGCGCCGAGCGCGCGGTTCACGTAGTGGTAGCTCCCGCCGGCGATCGGCATGCCGGTCGCGAGTTCGGACAGCGAGAGGGCGGCCAGCAGGGCGACGAACCCCGCGATCACGAACGAGATGGCGCTCGCCGGGCCGGCGCCCGCCGCGGCGATGCCGGGGAGGATGAAGATGCCGGCGCCGATCATCGTCCCGCCCCCGAGCGTCATCGCTTCCAGGAAACCGATGTTCCGCTCGAGTTGTCCCTCGACGTCGCCCGTCATGTACTAGATGCGTTCGTGGTCATCGACGGCGGATAGTCATCAGACATCTCGGACGATGATCGCCGGGCGAGTGAGCTCGTCGAGGATGGGCGTCAGCGTGGTTCCGATGATTCGCGCTTTGAGTGACGGTTCGGTTTCGCCCAAGATGACTAAATCGTGTTCCTCCGCTAGTGTTAGGATCTCCGATTTGACCTCGCCGCCGTCCGATAGTTCCCACGTGAGGCGGTCCCCGTCGATTCCCTCTTCACGGAGGCGGTCGGCGGCCCCCCGAAGGATGTACTCGCCCCGACTCGGGTCGTCGCCGTCGGGAACCGAGTGAAAGAGCGTGACCGTCGCGTCGCTCGTTCCCAACAGGTCGGCGACGAGGGTGATGATCCGCTCGAGATTGACGTCACCGCGGAGCGGCACGAGGATACGTTCGACCGTTCTGGCGTCGCCGGGGACCAGGACCGCGTCGCAGTCGTGCTGCTCGGCGATCCGGTCGATGGTCTCCTGTGGGTCCTTCGTGAAGACGAGCACCTCCTCGACGCGGTGGTTCGCGCGTTCGAACTCGGCCGCGATATCGTCCAATCTCTCGGCAGCCTCGGATTCGTGGTCCGCTTTGAGATGGGCGGGCGCCGTTTGGTCCGGGACCGGGTAGTAGCCCAAGACGACGAGGTCGACAGGACGGAGGAGATCGAGGATGGATTTGTCCGGGGGGTCCGTGTCCGATACGTCGACCGGAACCAGAATCGTCGAGTCACCCCTGAGTGGCATACGACCACGTTATTTCACCTATTGCTTGATTGTTTGCCCCGGTCGGATCATTCAACGAAACCGTCCTCGGCATCCAGGGAGTTCGCTACGCCCGTTCGGACCCCGGTTTCCAAAGTAAGGCAACGAGGGCGTGGTTTCTCGATGCGAAGTGGCGGGTGGGCCGAAGGGACCGGACGGGATCCGCGCTTTTCCGCCCCGACCTCCACGTGTCGAACGGGACACGCCCGAACCCGGCCGACCCATCGACGTCGGAGCGAGGGACCCGCAGATACGTGGCCGATGGGGTGCCGCTCCGACACGTCCGGACGGTAAAGCTAACACCGGTGGCTTCGGAAACCGTCCATGCAGCTGGATCTGCTGCTCGGGGAAACCTACGGTGGGAGCACGATCGCCCAATATCTGCTGTTCTTCGGGATCCTGACCGTCGGGGCGGTGGTCGGCCGGGCGCTGAGCTTCCTCTTGGAGCGCCGGCTCGAGAAGACGGCCGAGGCCACGGAGACCGAGATCGACGACATCATCATCCGGTCGCTCGGCGGCCCGATCGCGCTGATCGGCGTCGTCGTCGCGGCCTACTACGGGCGGGAGGTCCTGACGCCGACCGATCGGGCCGCCGAGATCCTGGCGGCGGCCGTCGAGGTCCCGCTCGTCGTCGCCGGCGCCTGGATGGCGATCCGGCTGACCGACGGCCTCATCAAATCCTACATCGGCGACTACGCCGAGGACACCGACTCGAAGCTGGACGACGCCCTGGTCCCGATCGTGAGCCGGATGACGAACATCGCGATCATCTCGATCAGCGCCATCGTCGTCCTGGACTCGATCGGGTACGACGTGACGGCGATCATCGCCTCGCTCGGCATCGGCGGCATCGCGCTGGCCTTCGCCGCCCGGCGGACGCTGTCGGACGTCTTCGGCGGCGCGCACATCCTCTCGACGAAGCCGTTCCTAGTCGACGACGTCATCGAGGTCAACGACACGGCCGGCACCGTCGAGGAGATCGGGCTCCGGAGCACCATCCTGCGGGACTTCGAGGGGCGGCTCGTCACCATCCCGAACTCGACGGTCGCGGAGTCCGAGGTGACGAACATCTCCTCGGAGCCGGCCCGCCGGGTGAAGACGCTGCTCGGGCTCCCGTACGACATCGGCGCCGGGGAGATGGCGACGGCGCTCGAGCTGCTCGAGGAGACGGTGAACGACGTCGACGGGGTCGACACGGAGCAGACCGGCGCGTGGTTCTGGGAGTACGGCGACTCCTCGAAGCTCGTCCGGCTGGAGTACTACATCGCCGACCTGGACCGCTGGAAGGAGGTCCGGGACGCCGTCAACCGGGACGTCCAGGCCGCCTTCGAGGCGGCCGGCCTCGAGATGGCGCTGCCGACCCGGTCCGTCCGCATCGAGGAGTCGGTCGGTACCGAGCCGCCGCCGTCGCCGGCCGGCGTCGACGGCCCGGACTGACAACCGAACCGGGAGGCTTACGCCGCGCGCGACGCTAGTTCGCCGAACAAACGATGCGAGCCGAAGCGGAGTCGGTCCTCCGGGAGGACCCCGTGATGGCGCGGCTGCTCGAGCGGTACGACCCCTACAGCGAGCGTGACCGCGAGCCGTTCGAGCGGCTCTGTGTCTCCATCGTCAACCAGCAGCTCTCGACGGCCAGCGCAGCGGCCGTCCGCGAACGGGTGTTCGAGACGCTCGGGGAGGTCACGCCGGAGCGCGTCCTGGCGGCCGAGGAAGCGCCGCTGCGGGACGCCGGTCTGTCCGCCTCGAAGGTCGAGTACATGCGGAACGTGGCGTCGGCCTTCCAGGCGGAGGACCTGACGCCGTCGGGCCTGTCGGGCCTGGACGACGACGCCGTCGTCGACCGTTTGACCGAGATTCGGGGGATCGGTCAGTGGACCGCCGAAATGTACCTGATTTTCGTGCTGGAGCGGCCGGACGTGCTCCCGCTCGGCGACCTGGCCGTCCGGCGCGGCATCGAGCAGCTGTACGCCGACGGCGGCGACCTGTCGCGGGCGGAGATGCGGTCGGTGGCGGACGGCTGGCGGCCCTATCGCAGTCACGGCACCCGGTACGTCTGGGCGGCCTACGAGGCCGACTGACCCCGGGCCGGCACCCGAACCGGTCGACTGACACCAGGGCGGCACCCGGTGCTACCGGACGGCCACGGGACCCATCGCCCGGCGTAACCCGGCGCGGTCGGCCGCGGTCGCCCGTCGGTCGGAGCGGCGTTCGGCGGTGGATTCTTCCCGGCACCCCGCGTTGTTCGTCGGGAGGAATGACACGACGAGCGAGGGGGTCGCCATGACGACCCACCACGAGCCCGTGGCGTCCGTTCTCGGGACGATCGGCGAGACGCCGCTGGTCGAGGTCCAGGCGGTGCCAGACGCCGTCCCGGTGTACGCGAAGCTGGAGTCGTTCAACCCCGGAGCGAGCGTGAAGGACCGCATCGGGCTGTACATCTGCGAGCAGCTCATCGAACGCGGCGACCTGGAGCCGGGCGGCACGATCGTCGAGCCGACGGCGGGCAACACCGGGATCGGGATGGCCTTGGCGGCCGGGCAGCTCGACCTGGAGGCCGTCTTCGTCGTCCCGGAGCGGTTCAGCGTCGAGAAACAGGACCTGATGGCCGCGCTGGGCGCCGAGATCGTCAACACGCCGACCGACGAGGGAATGGGCGGCGCCATCGACGAGGCCCACGAGCTGGCCAGCGAGCGGGACAACGCGGTCGTCCCCCAGCAGTTCGCCAACCCGCTGAACGTCGAGGCCCACTACGAGACCACCGGGCCGGAGATCTACGACGCGCTCGACGGCGAGGTCGGCGCGCTCGTCATGGGCGTCGGAACCGCCGGGACGCTGATGGGCTGTGCCCGGTACGTCCTCGAGCGCAGCCCGGACACGCGCGTGGTCGCCGTCGAGCCGGAGGGGTCGGTCTTCACGCAGGCGCTGGGGGCGGAGCCCGATGGGGGCGACTACATGACGGAGGGCATCGGCACCCACGACGCCGCCCGCAACGAGCTGTTCGAGCCCGAACTCGTCGACGAGATCGTCCAGGTGTCGGACGAGGCCGCCCACGCGGAGGTCCAGCGACTCGCCCGCGAGGAGGGCCATCTGGTCGCCTCCAGCGCAGGTGCCGCGAGCGTCGCGGCCCGGGACGTCGCCGAGGCCATCGACGTCGGCGAGGTCGACGCCCCGTACGACTCGGTCGTCACGGCGTTCCCCGACTCGAGCGAGCGGTACCTATCGAAGGACATCTACGGCTCCTTCGCGGAGTGGGACCCATGACCGACGAAACTCCCGGGGACGAACGGCCCCGGACCGACGGCGGCGAGGACCCGCCGGGCGGCCGCTTCGAGACGCGGGCCATCCACGCCGGCCAAGCCCCCGACGCCGAGACCGGCGCGGTCATGACGCCGATCTACGCCTCCTCGACGTACGCCCAGGACTCGCCCGGCGAGGACCGCGGCTACGAATACTCCCGGACCGGCAACCCGACCCGGACCGACCTGGAGGCCAACCTCGCGAGCCTGGAGGGCGCCGCACACGGTCGGGCGTTCGCCAGCGGGATGGCGTCGGTCAACACCGTGTTGAACCTCCTCGAATCGGACGACCACGTCGTCGCCGGCGACGACGTCTACGGCGGCACCCACCGACTCTTCCGGAAGGTCTACGAGGACTACGACCTCGAGTTCTCCTTCGTCGACACCACCGACCACGACGCCGTCGCGGCCGCAATGGGCCCCGAGACGGAGCTACTGTGGGTGGAGACCCCGACGAACCCCCTGCTGCGCGTCAACGACATCGGGGCGCTCGCCGACCTGGCCCACGATCACGACGCGCTGTGTGCGGTCGACAACACGTTCGCGACGCCGTACCTCCAGCGCCCGCTCGAGCACGGCGCCGACGTCGTCTCGCACTCGCTGACGAAGTACCTCGGCGGCCACTCCGACGTCGTCGGGGGCGCCCTCGTCACGGACGACCGCGAGCTGGACGAGCGGTTCGGGTTCTACCAGAACAGCGTCGGCGCCACGCCCGGGCCGTTCGAGGCGTTCCTCGTCCTCCGCGGGACGAAGACGCTCCCGGTCCGGATGGACCGCCACTGCGAGAACGCCCGCGCGCTGGCCGCATGGCTCGAGGACCACCCCGACGTGGCCCGCGTCTACTACCCGGGGCTCGAATCGCACCCGCAGCACGACCTCGCCGCCGCCCAGATGGACGACTTCGGCGGGATGCTGAGCTTCGAACTCGAGGGCACTCTCGAGGAGACCGGCGACGTCGTCTCCACGACCGAGGTGTTCACCCTGGCGGAGTCGCTCGGCGGCGTCGAGAGCCTCATCGAGCAGCCGGCGGCGATGACCCACGCCGCCATCCCGCGGGAGGAGCGCCTCGAGGCCGGACTCCGGGACGGCCTGGTCCGGGCGAGCGTGGGGCTGGAGCACGTCGCGGACCTCCGGGCGGACCTCGAGCGGGCCATCGACGCGGCGCTCGACGGGTAGCCGGCCGACCGACCACCGCGAGAAGCGGAGGGTTTCTCCGGTACCGGTGACGTCGGGACGGGCCGGAACCGACCGACACGGGACCGGTTTCCGCGGAACGCGGCGTCACGAACGATCGGGCGGCCGACGGGACGCCCCTGGCTCGCGTGCAGCCGTCGAACGGTGCGTTCCAGCCGGCTGCCGTCCTCGTTCCGGCTCCGGACGTCGCCGACCAACCGGCAAAAAAGGACGGATGAGGCGACGGCAGGCAGGTCTGACCGTTACGGGTAGACACTATTGGATGCTGGCCGTGGCCATCCACATGACCGGCTCGCAGGTCCACGGCAGTCCGCCGCGTCGTGCCGACGGCCGCGCCGCGCGCCACGTCGCCGCCGCCTCCACCGCGAGGTGGCTCGCATGAACACGGTCGAGGAGTGGAAACAGGAGAAACACCCGCTGGACGTCATCGAGGACGTCAAGCGGTACGCCGACGAGTCGATGAGCTTCGACGAGATCGAGGCCGACGCCGGCGACGGCGAGTGGGAGCGGCTCAAGTGGGCCGGGATGTACGCCCACGGCGTCCAGCGCGGCTACTTCATGATGCGGACGAAGGTCCCCGGCGGCCGCCTCACCCCCGACCAGGCCGAGGTCGTCGGCGAGGTGGCCGACGAGTACGCCACCGCGCCGCCGGAACACGGCGGCGCCGAGCAGAACGAGATCTGGGGCGACGCGTACCTCGACATCACGACGCGGCAGGACATCCAGAAGCACTGGATCGAGGTCGAGGACGTCCCCGAGATCTGGGACCGCTACGACGACGTCGGCCTGACGACGATCCAGGGCTGTGGGGACTCCGCCCGGAACGTCCTCGGCTGCCCCGCCGCCGGCCTGGACGACCACGAGTGCTTCGACGCCCAGCCGGTCGTCGACGCCGTCT
>CAZATR010000054.1:0-14979 GCA_964488035.1 uncultured Natronomonas sp. | reverse complement strand
GCCAGTATCCGAGCGACCAGCGGGAGCGAGGATATCCCGCTCAGCAACCGCGAGCTAGTCGAGGGCTTTCGAGATGGGGTGGCTCGGTTCGTTTCGAAGTTAGCTTCTCCTTGTGTGACCCCGAGCCCGCCGAGGACTTTCGAGGTGATTGCGGGTCGACTTAGGTTACTGGCGGGTCTCAGCCGGACCTGCGATACATGGAGCCGCCGAGGAGGACGGCGAGCAGCCCCAGGGTGCCGGCGAACGCGGTCAGGACGAGGACGGTCGCGAGCAGGAGCGTCCTGGGGTCGGCGATGCCGACGGCTCTGGCGGTCAACTGATAGCAGTCGCCGTCGACCCGGACGTACTGCGGCGGCCCCGGGTCGAGGAGGTCGCCGTACCGGAACTCCTCGACGGGGACGCCGGTCCGGACGTGGCGGCCGGGTCGGGCGACGGCCAGGTCGACGACGGCCTGCCCCCGCGGCGAGAGCTCGGCGTACTCGTACCGGACCTCGGTCGGGGCGCCGGCCGGGGTACAGCGGCTGTCTTCGACGGGCGTGACGGTGTGGGTGTAGCCCGACGCCTGCACCTGCGCCAGGAGGCCGCCGCCGACGAGCAGCGACCCGACGACGGCGACCGCACCCAGGGCGGCCAGGAGCCGCCCGAGCGACCGCCGACCCGCCTGCTCCACCATGTGGCTCGCCCGTACTCGGCTGGAGTGCTTAACGATTCCCCGGCCGCGAGTGAGCGACCCGCCGGTCTGCGGGGGTCGGGTCGGGTCGAGTGCTTGTCCGGCGACGTGCCGGCCGACGGGGGCGCGGTGGTCGACGGCGATACATCGGTCGGCGACGTGACCCGGTCCGGAGCCGGACCCTGGAGGCGCCCGTCGCGCTCGCGCTCGTCGACGACGGGTTCGAGGCCGTCGCGGAGACCGTCCGCGTCGCCCGTGGCGTCGCGGACCGCGGTCCGTATCGAGTTACCATTCGTCGAGGGCTCGGCCCGCGCGGGCCGGCCCCCGGCGTACTGACCGGCGGTTCGGATCGGTGCCGCTTCGTGGCCGGGTCGAAGCGTTGTTCCGTGGGGTGTCAGCCGTGTCGCCGGTAGCTGGTCGCGCCGATGGCGATGCAGACCATCCCGACGCAGGCGACGAACAGCAGGAAGCCGAGAACGGCCGCGAGGACGAACGGATCCGGGTCACCCAGGCCGTCCTGCGTGGCCTGGAGCCGGTGGCAGGCGCCCTCGGTCCACAGGTACTGGGGCGGCGCGGGGTCGATGACCGTCCCGTACTCGACGCTCTGGACCCGCGTTTCCGTCGTGACCGTCGTGCCCGGAGCGGCCAGCGCCCGGTCCATCACCGCCTGGCCGGCCGGCTCGAACTGGCCGTACCGATACACCTCCGCGGCGGGCCCGGTAGTCGAGCATCGGCTGTCCTCCACGGGCGTCGCGGTGTGGTGGTAGCCCGTGGCGCCGAGCTGGCCGAGGAACCACACCCCAGCCCCGAGCGAGATAGCGATGCCGACCGCTCCGACAGCCACCAGCAGGACGCCGAACCACTGCCTGCCCTCCGGCATGGCCGGTGACCTACGAGCCCGCAGTGCGTGCCACGAACGCCTGTCTCATCGGACCGTTCTCCATCCTGAACGATGTATTCTGGCGCAGGCAACACGACCACCCCCCATCAAACCACCGACACGAGGCCGCTCCCGACCGCCATCGCCACCCGGGTCACCCCGGTCGGTGACTACTCGTCGGTCGGGGCGTAGTAGTACTCGCCTTCGGCCTTCTGCTCGCGGTCCTTCTGGGAGCCGGGCTTGTTGATGCGCGGCCGGCCGGTGCGCTCGTCGCGGCGGAACGTGACGTCGAGGTTCGCGAGGAACGCGTTCATCCCCTCCCGCATCGGGACCGGCTGGCCGGCGCGGCCGTGCTTGGCGGGTTCGCCGTCGAACACCTGAAGTCGATCGGAGAGCAGGTCGATCATGTAGATGTCGTGGTCGATGACCATCGCGGTCGCGTCGTGGGTCTCGGTGTACCGCCGGATGGCGCGGGTGGCGAGCACGCGCTGCTCGACGTCGAGGTGGGCGGAGGGCTCGTCGAGCAGGTAGAGGTCGGCGTCGTCGGAGAGGCAGGCCGCGATGGCGACGCGCTGGCGCTCGCCGCCGGAGAGGTCGGTGAGCGTCTGCTCCATGATGCGCTCGAGCTGAAGCGGTTGGGCGATCTCGGTGTTCCAGTAGGAGGTCCCGACGTCGTCCGTGATCGACCGGAGGAACGCGTCGACGCGCATCGGCTGGTCGATCTCGACGTACTGCGGCTTGTAGGAGATCTCGAGGTCGGCGTCGAAGCCGCCCTCGTCGGGCTCCAGGCGGCCGGCGAGCAGCTTCGCGAACGTCGACTTCCCGATGCCGTTCGGTCCGACGATGCCGAGCACCTCGTTCTCACGGATCTCGCCGGCCTCGACCTCGAGGCTGAACTCGCCCTCGCCGTAGGACTTCGTGACGGCGGGGTACTCGACGAGCGGTTCGCCGTAGCCCTCCGCACGCGGGGCGTGCTCCTCGAACTCGATCGCCTCCGGCCGGATCCGCATGTTCTCGTTCTCGAGGTAGCCCTCGAGGTACTGGTTGATGCCGGTCTTCGTCGATTTCGGCGGCGTGACGACGCCGAAGACGCCGGGTTCGCCGTAGGCGACGTGGAGCGCGTCCGCCAGCAGGTCCAGGACGGCCAGGTCGTGCTCGACGACCAGCATCGAGCGGTCGTCCTCCGACAGTTCCTGGACGAGCCGGGCGGCGGTGACGCGCTGGCCGATGTCGAGGTACGGCGTGATCTCGTCGAGGAAGTAGAAGTCCGCGTCACGGACGAGCGTCGCCGCCAGCGCCACCCGCTGGAGTTCGCCGCCGGAGAGCGTGTCGATCGGCTGGTCGACGACGGGCTCGATGTCGAGTCGCGCGACGAGGTCGTCGGCGACGCCGCGTTCGTCGACGCCGGCCAGGAGCTCCCGGGTCTCGCCGTCGAACCGGTCCGGGATACGGTCGACGTACTGCGGTTTCCGGGCGACGGTCACCTCGCCGGCTCGGAGGTCCCGGAGGAAGCCCTGCAGCTCCGTGCCGCGGTAGGCCTCCAGCACCTCGTCCCAGTCGGGTTCGGCGTCGAACCGGCCGAGGTTCGGCACGATCTCGCCGGCGAGCGCGTGGACGGCGGTCGTCTTCCCGATGCCGTTCGGCCCGAGGATGCCCGTGACGCGGCCCTCCTGGGGCGCCGGGAGGCCGTACAGCGCGAAGCTGTTCTCGCCGTAGCGGTGGGTCGGGTCGTCGTCGAGCTCCTGCGGGAGGTTGATGATCTCGATGGCGTCGAACGGGCACTTCTCGACGCAGATCCCGCAGGTCTCGCCGAGACACAGCTCCTCGGAGATGGAGACCTGGTCCGGGCCGCCCGCGTACAGGTCGTCGTCCTCGTGGCGCTCCTCCCGCGTGACGATGCACTCCTCGCCGGTCCGGTTCGGCGGACAGAAGTTCGCACACTCGTAGTTGCACCGGTCCGGCTGACACCGGTCGAGGTCGACGACGGCGATGCTGTCGTCCGCCATCAGACGCCGGCACCCGTCGTCAGGAGGATCGCCCAGCAGACGAACCAGAGCGCGAACGTCATAAAGGCCACGTAGAGGTAGTCCTTCACGCCGAAGTCGTCGACGTCCAGCTCCATGCCGGCCGCCTCCAGCACCCGGTGCAGCGGGAACTGCACCAGGACGGCTCCGGCGAGCACGTACACCCCGAGCGGGTCGTCGGCGCCGCTGGCGACCGCGTTCGAGGCCACGGCCGCGGCGACGCCGAGGATGCACGCCAGGAACGTGACCGTCACGCCGCGGACGTGCGCGACCCGGCGCTCCGCCGTATCGGTTGCCATATCACCCGTTCGACCGTCCGGCGGCAAAAGCGGTTCGTTCCCCGGACGCGACCCCGCGACCGATACCCAACCGGTTGGGCTCAATCTTTTTATCCGTGGCAACCCTCGTTCCGGACACAGATGGCCGAATCCGATGGGGAAGACCTCTCCGACCTCCCGCCCAGCGCGAAGCTCGTCTACAAGGTCCTCGAGTACAAGGGCCCGATGACCCAGAAGGACATCGTCGAGGAATCGATGCTGTCGGCCCGGACCGTGCGCTACGCCCTCGAGCGCCTCGAGGACATCGACATCGTCACCGAGGACGTCTACTTCGCCGACGCCCGACAGAACCTCTACGAGATCGCGTCGGGCGCCGAGACACAGCACGAGAACGCGGACGCCGCCGTCTCCGACGACTAACACACCCGTACCCGACCGGCGACACGACGACTCGTCCATTTTCGGGGCCGCCATACCGTGATCGTCCGACCGAGACAGCGATGAAGACCGTGGTGAACCGACCCCGGCAGCGGCTCGTCCTGCGCAGGACGCCCGCCCATCGAGTCATCCGGAATTCCGATGTGCCTTTCCGCGTCGGCGACGTCACCCCGCGTATGAGCGACGACCCGCAGGCAGTCCCCGCCCGGGACGGCTCGGCGATTTCGGCGAGGGATCCATGACGGGCCGGGACGAATACTACAACCGCGCCAAACAGGAGGGCTACCGCTCCCGGGCGGCGTACAAGCTCGAGCAGCTCGACCGGGAGGCGGACCTCATCGAGGATGGCGACACGGTCGTCGACCTCGGCGCGGCACCGGGCGGCTGGCTCCAGGTCGCCGCCGAACTCGCCGGCGACGCCGGCAGCGTCGTCGGCGTGGACCGGCAGCGGATCGACCCGATCGAGGGCGTGGAGACCGTTCGCGGCGACATGACGGAGGAGTCAACCAGGGACGAGGTCGTCGAGCTGGTACGCGAGGCCGACCGGGAGGAGGTCTCGGAAGGGGCGAACGGTGACGGAGGAACCGCGAGCGGCGAGGCCGACGTCGTCGTCTCCGACATGGCGCCGAACATGACCGGCGAGTACGAGCTGGACCACGCCCGGTCGGTCCACCTGGCCCGGACCGCCTTCGAGACGGCGCTCGACCTCCTCGCGCCCGGCGGCGACTTCGTCGCGAAGGTGTTCGAGGGCCCCGACACCGACGACCTCCGGGCCGACGTCGAGGCCGAGTTCGAGTACGCACGGACCATCCACCCCGACGCGTCGCGGGACGCCTCCTCGGAACTCTACGTGGTCGGGAAGGGTCACATTACGGCGCCCGTGACGGCGGGCGACCGCGTCGAGGTCGACGTGGAGGCCGTCGGCGACGAGGGCGACGGCATCGCCCGCGTCGAGGGCTACACGCTGTTCGTTCCCGGGGCCGAGCCGGGCGAGTCCGTCGAAGTGCGGGTGACGGACGTCAAGCCGCGGTTCGGGTTCGCCGAGCGCGTGGACTAGTGCTCTTCGTCCGGGGGCTCCCGCCCGTCCTCGCCTTCGAGCTGGTCGACGCGCGCCTCGAGCCGGCCGATGCGACGCTCCATCTCGCCCAGGCGGTCACTGCTGCCGCCACCGCCGGTGCGTGAGAGCAACAGGAGCACGAGCACCAGCGGGAGGCCCAACAGCAGCAGTATCAGGAAGATCACGAGCAGTTCCGGGCCGCCGGGGATGCCGATCTGGAGGGGCAACATCGGGACCGGGTTCTCCCGCCGCAAGTAAACAGTTTTCCCTACGGCAGGACCGCTTCCTCTGGGACTTCGATCCGCCGGACCGTGGCGGTGATGAGGTAGACGAACGGCGTGTCCACCAGCGCGATCAGGAGCTTGAACAGGTACTGGCCGACGACGAGCGAGAGGACGACGCCGTCCGGCACCTGCGGGCCGACGCCGGCGTACGTCGGGAGGGCCCAGAAGGCGACGCCGACGAAGATCACGGTGTCGATGGCCTGGCTCGTGCCCGTGGAGGCGATGTTGCGGAGCCAGAGGTGCCGGCCGTCGGTCAGTCGGCCCAGGCGGTCGAAGACGACGACGTCGAAGTTCTGGCTCACGACGTAGGCCGCCAGGCTCCCGGCGACGATGTTCGTCGAGGCCCCGAGCGCGGTCCGGAAGGCGGCCGGGTCGATGCTCGATTGCGCCGCGGGTGCGAGGATGGTGCTCCAGACCAGCGCGAGCACGAGGAAGTTCAGGAGGAACGCGACGTTGACGAGCACCTGGGCCGCGCGGCGGCCGTACAGTTCGGTGTAGCAGTCCGAGGCGAGGAACGTCAGCGCGTACGCCAGCGCGGCGCCCGGCAGCACGAGCGTGTCGCCGGTCACCGGCAGCGAGAGGCCGGCGGGCAGCCCGAACGCCAGCACCTTCGCGGCGGTCAACTGCGCGGTCACCAGGGCGGCGACGAACAGTGCCGCGAGCGCGGTGGCGCCGGCGGGGACACCGGGTGCAGCGCGGTGGGTTCGGTTACCCATCGGGATCGTCCTCCAGCCGCCCGTGGCGGGCGTCGATCTCGTCGAGGATGTCGAGGTTCTTCCGGATCGAGGCACGGATGGCGTCGCTCCGGTTGACGTACTTGCCGTCGTCGCCGACGTGCTCGTCGAGGTCCGCGAGGAGTTCGCCCGGGATCTCGACGCTTATCTTGGGCATACTCGGGGATTCCCTCGAGAATACTTAACCCTTCCAGGACGCGACGGTCCGGGGAGTCAGTCAGTCCGCCGGCTCGGCGGGCCCGGGCGTCCGCCGCCCGCCGAGCGTCACCACCCAGAGCACGCCGAGCCCGAACAGGTAGGCGGCGACGACGGGGAGGCCGAGCAGGAACATCGTGAAGACGCCGCGGGGCGAGAGGAACGCCGCGGCGCCGAGGATGCCGAGGGTGACCTCGCGCCACCGGGTCCGCATGGAACCGTACGTGACGAGGTTGCCGTGGTGGAACAAAAGCATCGAGACGGGGATCACCGCGAGAATGCCGATGCCGACGGTGAGGAAGAAGATCAGCCAGCCGTAGTTGTTGATGCGGTAGGCGATGACCATGCCGGCGTCGAGGACGTCGGCGGCGAGCCAGGAGATGACCCACGGCGCGACGTAGAGGAAGCCGACGAGGCTCCCGACGACGAGGCCCCCGAGGAGCGTGCCGCCCCACACCAGCAGGACGCGGCGGTCGCCGCGGGCGAAGCCGCGCTCCTTCAGCGCGGGCCAGGCGTAGTACAGTAGCAGCGGGAGGGTGGTGGCGGCGCCGGCGATGACCGAGACCTTGATCATGAAGATGAGCGCCTCCACGGGGTGCAGGGTCACGATCTCGACCTGCGAGGCGGCCGCCGGACTCATCCGGCGCGTGAACTGCTCCTGGAGGATGCCGATGCCGCCGCGGTACAGCGCGAAGAACGTGACCGCCATCACGGTCATGAACAGGCCGACCAGCCGGAACGACTTCGAGGTGAGACTCTCGGCGACGAACGCGATGTCGTAGGCGTAGCCGCCGATATCGTCCTCGTCGACGTCGTCCTCGCTGAAGGCGTCGAGCACCCCGGCGCCGCGGCGCGCGAGGATGCCGCCCGACCCCTCGTCGCCGGCGTCGGTGGTGGCGCCCGCGCCGGCCGGGGGTCCGGCGGCGTCGTCCGCCGACGCGTCGGCCCCGTCCCCGACGTCCGCCGGGTCGACCGCGGCCCGGTCGGCGTGGACCTCGTCCCACCGGTCGAGGATGGCCTGTGCGGCGTCCGGGTCGCCCTGGTCCATCGCCTCGCTTGCCAGCTGGAGCGCCTCGTCCTCCTCGAGGCGGGCGAAGGCGGTCGGCGGCGCGGCCCGGACGCCGGCCTCGTCGAGCTGCGAGAGGTCGATGTCGGCGGGGTCGCCCCGGGTGCCGCCCGGGACGGCGTACTCGTCGCCGGCCTCGAGGGCTTCGAGGCCCTCGTAGACGAAGTACGCGAGGCCGAGGACGGAGAACAGCAGGCCGTACAGCGGCGCGACGACGAGCAGGTAGGTGGTCGACGCGACGCCGTAGCCCTCGCCGGCCGGGAGGAACCGGTAGCGGGAGTCGACGGCCGACAGCGCCTGGTTGACGTACTGGTAGCCGTCGGCCGCGTAGAAGACGTACACGAGCGCGACGCCGACGACGAACAGGCCGGCGAGCTGGTTCCAGTGTGCCCGCGCGGTCGCAGGGACGTCGATGGCCTCCCGGGAGCGCTTGGCGGTCACGATGACCTTCGTGAGATACAGCGAGATCGCGTACAGCGTCACCAGCGGCACGGCCCACATGATCTGCGTGAACGGGTCCGGCGGCGAGAACAGCGCGCCGAAGACGAAGATGGCGATGACGGCGTACTTCCACTTGTCGCGGAACGTCTCGTAGGGGACGATGCCGGTGTAGGCAAGCGAGCTCATCACCAGCGGGAGCTGGGCGGCGAGCCCGAAGGACAAGGAGAGAAGGAAGATGAACTGCGCCCACATCGAGATGGAGTACTTCGGCTCGAAGCCGGCGCCGACGGCGTTGCTGGCGAGGAAGTCGAGCATCAACGGGAAGAAGAGGACGTAGGCGTAGGCGACGCCGCCGAGGAACAGGAGCGTGCTGACGAGCAGGAAGCCGGCGATCTTCCAGCGGGCGATATGCTCCGGCCAGCGGCCGCGGCGACGGAGCGCGTCCCGCGAGTAGTAGACGAGCGGCGGGACGGTGAGCACGATGCCGACGACGAGCCCGATCTTCACCTGGAGGAGGATGACCTCGAACGGGGTGATGGCGACGATCTCGATGTTCGGGTTCGCGTTCAGGTCCGCCTTCAGCCGGGTCCAGACGAACGCCCGGAGGACGTAGATGGTTCCGACGAGGCCGATGACGAACAGGATGAACACCTTCTGGAGATGCGTCTGGGCGGTCGACAGCATCGTCCCGAGATGCTGGCGGCCCTCCGTCACCGTCTCCACGACGTCGTCGTCGACGGCGCTCGACACGACGGAGGCTAGTCAACTCGGCGTTATCAACCTTTTCGAAGCGTCACCGCGCCCGCGGGCGACGGGAAGGCTTACAAACGCCTGGACCCGACCGGCGGGCATGGCCGAGACCGTCGAGGGCACCGATGGGTTCGTCGGCGAGGGGCCGGAGTCCGACGAGGAGATGCCCCTGGCGGACCACATCGAGGAGATGGTGACGCGCCTCGGCTACGTCATCGTCGTCATGGCCGCGGTCTCCGGCGTCGTCTTCCCCTTCGCCGAGGGCATCATCAACTTCCTCTGGTACTCCGTGCTGCCCGGCGGCGACGTCGCCCGCCCCCGCGTCTACCACCCGCTCGCGCTGATCCTCGCCCGGCTGAAGGTCGCCACCCTCGCCGGCTTCGTCGTGGCGCTCCCGGTGTTCGTCTACCAGACGTACCTGTTCATGCGGCCCGGGCTCTACGAACACGAGCGCCGCTACTACCTCGCGTCCGTCCCGACGAGCCTCGTCCTGGCGGCGGTCGGCGTGCTGTTCGCGTACTTCCTCATCCTCCCCGCCATCTTCACGTACTTCCTGACGTACTCGAAGGACGCGGCGACCATCGCGTTCGCGCTGACCGACACGTTCGACCTCATCGTCCTCATGATGGGGCTGTTCGCGGCCGTCTTCCAGATCCCGCTGTTCGTCATGCTCGCCATCATGATGGGCCTGACGACGCGGGCCTGGCTCGTCGACAAGCGGCTGTACTTCTGGGGCGCGTTCCTCGGTGTGGCGTTCCTGTTCAGCCCGGACCCGACCGGCATGGCGCCGATCATGGTCGCGGCGACGATGATCGGGCTGTTCGAGTCGACGCTGCTGCTGCTCCGCTGGGTCGGCCGGTAGCGTCGCCGGGCGTCGATCGCCGTCCCGTCCGCGTGGCAACCGCACGCTTTTGTCGCCGGAGGCGAACGGTGACGTATGAGCAGTCGGCGACGGAAGCCGGAGTGGCTCAGGTCCCGCCCGCCGAGCGGCGAGCGGTTCGCCGAGATCAAGGCGACGCTCCGGGAACGGGATCTCCATACGGTTTGTGAGGAGGCCAACTGCCCGAACCTCGGGGACTGCTGGAGCGGCCGCAACGGCCCCGGCACGGCGACGTTCATGCTGCTGGGCGACCGGTGCTCCCGCGGCTGTAACTTCTGTGACGTCGCGACCGGCGGCATGGAGCCACTCGACCCCGACGAACCCGAGAAGGTGGCGGCCGCCGTCGCCGAGATCGGGCTGGACTACGTCGTGTTGACGTCGGTCGACCGCGACGACCTCGAGGACGGCGGTGCCGGCCACTTCGCCGAGACCATCCGCGAGATCAAGCGCCGCGACCCCTCGATCCTCGTCGAGTCGCTCGTCCCCGACTTCCAGGGCGATCCCGACGACGTCCGGACCATCATCGACGCCGGCCCGGACGTCGTCGCTCACAACGTCGAGACGGTCGCCCGGCTCCAGTGGCCGGTCCGGGACCGCCGGGCCGGCTACGAGCAGTCGCTGTCCGTCCTCGAGCAGGTCGCCGACGCCGACGACGTCTACGCCAAGACCAGCCTGATGCTCGGCGTCGGCGAGTACGACCACGAGGTCTACCGGACGCTGTCGGACCTCCGGGAGGTCGGCGTCGACATCGTCACCTTCGGCCAGTACCTCCAGCCGTCCCGGTCGCACCTCGAGGTGTTCGACTACGTTCACCCGGACAAGTTCGACGTCTGGAAGACCGTCGCCGAAGAGGAGTTCGACTTCCTCTACTGTGCGTCCGGGCCGATGGTCCGATCGTCGTTCAAGGCCGGCGAGTTCTTCGTCGAGGCGCTGGTCAGGGATGGGACGTCGGTCGAGGAGGCTAGGGCGGCGGCCGAGCGGAGCGAAGCCGCCGCCGAATGAGCGAGCGGGGAACACAGTGACCGCGAGCTTGAGGCGGCCGAACGAGGTGAGGACGCCGCTGAACGAGCGAGCGGACGGACCGAACGGCGGGGGTGACGACACGCGAGTTCTGCGGCGGGATGGCTGAACGGTGTGAGACGGTAGCGAAGTGAGGGATCCCGTGAGCACGTGGGGCCATCATGACCCGATCGAAAGCCCTCTGCGGGCTCGCGGCCGCTGTCTCCGGAACTCTCCGATCTTCGGGAGTGACCGGGTCGGAGATTCGCGATCGACGGAAGCGCGCGGAGCGTTCTTCCGAACGACAGCGAAGCGAGCAGGACCGTCCGCCGGACGTCGAGCCGGCCGAGGGCGTCGTGGATCGGTCCGGAGTAGTCGAACGAGCCGAGCCGGCCGAGGGCGTCGGGGGCCGGTTCGGTCCGATTCGACGAGTCGAGTCCGTTGCGTTCTACCCGTTCGGACCACGGCATACAAGCCGGACGCCGCCGTGGACCCGTGCATGAACCTCCCCGAGTCGACGTGGACCGACGTCCGGGACGCCGACGCCGACCTCGCCGTGCTACCGGTCGGCAGCACCGAGCAGCACGGCCCGCACGCGCCGCTCGGCCTGGATTTCATGACCGCCGAAGCGGTCGCGGAGGCCGGCGCCGAGCGGTACGCCGCCGAGTACGACGGCGAGGCGCTCGTGGGGCCGACGATCCCGGTCGGCGTCGCCGAGGAGCACCGCGCGTTCGACGGGACGTTGTGGGTCTCGCCGGACACCTTCCGCGCGTACGTCCGGGAGACGATGGAGAGCTTCGCCCACCACGGCCTCGAGCGTGTCGTCGTCACGAACGGCCACGGCGGGAACGTCGACGCGCTCCGGGAGGCCTGCGGCCGGTACACCCGCGAGGGCGACGGCTACGCCGCGCCGTTCACGTGGTTCGACGCCGTCGCCGTCGAGGACCTGGGGCACGCCGGGCCGTCGGAGACGTCGTTCCTGCGGCACCTCCGGCCCGAGCTGGTGCGGGAGGACCGCACCGACGACGCCGCCGCGGGCGCCGCCGAGGCGTGGGGCGAGTGGCTCCACGGCACGAACCTCGCGTACGACTCCTCGGAGTTTACGGAAAGCGGCGTGGTCGGCGATCCGCGGGACGGCGACGCGGCGCTCGGGGAGGAACTGCTGGCGGAGTCGGCGGCGGCGCTGGCGGAACTGCTGGACGCGGTGGCCGTCCGGGCGGTCTGATTATTCCTCGTCGGCGGCCTCGTGGGCGTCCTCCAGGGCGCCCCGCAGCTCGGGGATGGTGGCGGTGAGGTCGCTCACCTGCCCGTGGGCCGCCTCGACGTCGCCGATCAGGCCCGCGAGTTCGTCGATCGCGGCCTCGAGGTCGCCGGCGTCCTCGAAGGCGTCGGCCTCCGAGCCGACGGCGTACCACTTCTTGGCGTCCCGGAGGTGCTCGGCGGCGTCGCCGGCCTCGAGTGCGCCCTTCAGGCCGTTGAGCGCGCCGAGCGTGTTGTCGGCCTCCGTGTCCCAGATCGCGTCCGCCTCGGGAAGCGCGGCGCGGGCCGCCGCGAGGCTCGATTCGACGTCCTCTCGCATCTCGCTGGCCGCCTCGTCGAACAGCTCGTCGTCGTCGAGCGTGGCCTGGCTCATGTCGGCAGGTGGGGCGCGCGCCCGGTTAAAAACGAGCCGGAAAGCGGAAGTGAAACGCGGAAACGCGGACGCCCGGCGTCACGGCCGGTTTCGGACGGGACGCGGTGGCAGTTACACCGGGTCGACCTGCGGGTCGTCCCGGCCCGGGCCGCTGTCCGGTGTCCCGTCGGCGTCGGTACCGGTCTCGCCGGTGTCGGGCGCGTCGTCGGGGTCGCCGGCGTCGACCGCGCGGCGTCGCTCGGGCGCGAAGTCCAGCTCGTCGTCGACCCGCGCGAGCACGAACAGCGCGTAGTACCGGAGGAAGACCTGCAGGAGGGCGTAGGCGGCGAGCGCGACGACCGTGAAGGCGACGCCGCCGAAGGCGGCGGCGACCACGATGCCGGCGGTCGTCGAGAGCGCGACCGCGGCGACGACGCCGACGATGCCGCCGACGATGACGGCCGGGATGAGCGCCAGGACGGCGGCCAGGAGGACGATGATGCCGCCGACGTACGCCAGGACCGCGACGGCGACGGCGTAGGCGGCGAACTGCTTCGGGGCACCGGTGAGCGTGCCCCAGAACCGCCGCCAGCCGCCGAGGACCCCCGCGTCCTCCAGGACCATCGTCGGGACGACGAACGCCGTCGTGAACGCCGCGACGAGGCTGGTCGGGATCCCGACGAGGCCGAAGACGATCGCGAGGTCGGCCGTGGCGAGGAGGTACTCCATCGGGGTCCCGTCGGTGCCGACGGTGGCGGCCAGGAGCCCGACCATGACCGCCAGCCCGACGGCACTCACCAGGATCCGGAAGACCGCCAGCCCGAGGCCCTGGCCGAGGTGGCCGCCGACCTCGCTCCAGGTGTCGACCTCGCCGTCGCGGAGCCACGCGAGGAACGGGAACTCCAGCAGCGCACCCAGCACGACGAAGAGGATCCAGACGACGGCGATGACGGCCGCGACGAGCACGAGCGCGTCGATCACTTCGGGCGGTACGGTGCTGGGGAGTTCCTGACCCCCGTTCGAGGGGACCTGGCCGCCGGTCCCGCCCGTGGTACCGCCGGTCGGGAGGCCGATGCCGGTGCCGCCGACGAACAGGGCGACGAGCGTCACCCAGAGCCACTGACCGAGGCCCCGCGGGCGGTACTTTCGGGTCGCGGTGATGGCGTCGCCGAGGACGTCGAGCGCGTGGAGGGTCATACGGCAGACTGCGCCGACCGAACGGATAAAACATCGGGCTTGTCCGGGTGGTCATGGGTCGATCCCTGGCGTCCGCTCGCCGCCCCGGTCAGCCCTCGATGACCTCGTCGACAGACATTCGGGGGTAGTCGTCGTCCATCGCCATCGACGTCCTGACCGTGCAGTCCCCGTAGGCGACGACGATCTCGACCTCCATGTACCGGCCGGTCAGTTCGGCGTAGTCCGCCGACCGCTCGGCCAGCTCCGCCGCGAGTGCGTCCTCGTCGATGTCGACGGTGACGGACGCGCAGTGCGGCTGGTTCTCGATGGCCCGCTCGATGGCCGGCTCGAGGCTCGCGGCGCTGTCGGGCGACACCGGCGTGCCGGCGAACTGGTGGTACAGCGACCCGAACTTGATCCCGGCCTCGAAGCAGGCCGCCTGGGGCGTCGTCGGCTCCATGCCCGTGTTCCGGCGCCCGACCACAAGTCGATTGCTCTCGGAACCCCTATCAGTCGTGGTCGCTTCTCCACGGTATGGAGTACGAAGCCAGCCTCGACCGGGCGCTGGACGCCGTCCCCGACATCGGGTCGGACGGCGACCGGCTCTCGGTCCCCGACGCGGCCGCCCAGCCCGACGGTGCGTTCACCCGATTCACCAACCTGGAGGCGGTCGCGGACGCCCTCAACCGCTCGACGGACCACCTCCACCGGTTCGTCCAGCGATCGCTCGCGACCTCCGGGAAGCTCTCGGAGGGCGTCGGCCGGTACAACGGCGAGTTCGCCGCGCGGGACTTCGAGGCCGCCGTCGAGGAGTACACCGAGGAGTACGTCCGCTGCAGCGAGTGCGGCCTCCCGGATACTCGCCTCGTCCAGGAGGACCGCACGATGATGCTCCGGTGTGACGCCTGCGGGGCGTTCCGCCCGGTCCAGAAGAAGAGCGGGTCCGCCACGAAACAGCAGTCGACGGACGACGTCGAGGCCGGCGAGACCTACACCGTCAAGGTCACCGACACCGGTCGGAAGGGCGACGGCGTCGCCCACCGCGGCGACTACACCATCTTCGTCCCCGGCGCCAGCGAGGGCGACGTCGTGGACGTCCTCATCGAGGACACGAGCGGGAACCTCGCCTTCTCCCGGCTGGCGAACTGACTCGTCTATCTATGTCGTTTTTGGACATTTCCGCCGGCTAAGCGGGTTTCGATTTTCCCCGCCTGACCACTTCCGAAGCCCGCGACCGGCTCGACGCATTCAACCCAACTGAACAGCCCTCGAAGCCCGCGACCGGCTCGACCGGCCGCGGCTCGCTGCGCTCCTCGCTCCGCTGCGGTGCTTACGTCGCCGTGGCCGGATCGACCACGGTCTCGCCCTTCGAGTCCACCAGGACCGCAACCGCTCCGCACCGCGCCTCGGTCCTCCCCAGCCGACTCCCTCCCTCACGCTGTTCGGGTTCGGTCGTCCCTCGCGCGATGGCGGCCGACCGCCGCTCGCGGGGGCG
>CAZATR010000053.1:0-15061 GCA_964488035.1 uncultured Natronomonas sp. | reverse complement strand
TCAACCACCCGGTCGTCCGGGACATGGACACCCAGATGTACGAGCGGCCGAGCGGCAACGACATGGAGGTCGGCTCCTACCAGCACCGGCCGATCCTCTGGGACGTCGACGAGATCCTCTCGATCGACGAGGCGCCGCTCTCGCCGACCCAGCCGCCGCTGACCGAGGACGCCTTCGAGCAGTCGATGATGGACGCCCTCGAGCTGATGCCGGAGGTGCTGGACGACCCCGAGGCCGGCGTCCGACTCGAGATCGACGGCCTCCTCTCGGAGGCCCCGGACGGCGCGCCGCTGCTCGGCCCGCTCCAGGACGTCGAGGGGCTGTGGTCGTGTGCGGCCGTCTGGATCAAGGAGGCGCCCGCCATCGGCGAGGCCGTCGCCCAGCAGATGACGCGCGGCTACTCCGACGTCGACATCAGCGAGGCGAACGTCAACCGGTTCTACGAGTACGGCACCTCCCGGAAGTGGGTGACGGACCGCGCCAACGAGCTCTACCAGGAGATCTACGGGATCATCCACCCGTCCGAGCAGTGGCAGTCCGGCCGCCCGATCCGACAGAGCGCGTTCTACGAGCCCCAGGACGAGCTGGACGCCCGGTTCTTCGAGGCGGCGGGCTGGGAGCGCCCCCAGTGGTTCGAGTCCAACGAGGACCTGCTCGACCGCTACGCGGACGAACTCGAAGGGCTGGGTCGTCCGAACGAGTGGGACTCCCGGTGGTGGTCGGAGATCATCCTCGCCGAGCACCTCCACATGCGGGACCACGTCGCGATGATCGGCGACATGGGCTTCGGCATCTTCGACTTCGTCGGCGCGGACGTCGTCGACTACCTCGAGGGGATGGCCGTGGGCCGGATCGACGTCGACGTCGGCAAGACCGTCTACACCCCGATCCTCGCCGAGAACGGCGGGTTCGTCTCCGACCTCACGATCGCCCGGCTCGGCCCGGAGCACTACCGGGTCATCACCGGCGGCGCCGTGGCTGGCTCCGACCGCGCGTGGTTCAAGGGCCACATCCCCGAGGACGCCAACGTGAACCTCGTCGACCGGTCGGACTCGCTGTGTACGCTCGGCGTCTGGGGCCCGGAGGCCCGCGGGGTCGTCGGGTCCGTCACCGAGGAGGACATGTCCCACGAGGCGTTCGCCCCCTACACCGCCCGGGAGATCACCGTGGGGGAGACCGACGCGTGGGCGATGCGGCTGTCCTACGTCGGCGAACTCGGCTGGGAGATCTACGCGCCGATGAGCAAGGGTCGCCGCCTCTGGAACACGATCGCCGAGGCCGGCGCCGAGTACGACATCCGGCCGGTCGGGATGGGCGTCTACGGCACCACCGGCCGCATGGAGAAGGGCTACCGGCTGTTCGGCCACGAACTCGAACTCGAGTACAACCCCGCGGAGGCCGGGCTGACGTTCCACGGCGTGAAGGACGCCGACTTCATCGGGAAGGAGGCCTACGCCGAGGCCATCGACGAGGACAACGCCGCGACGCTGTGTACCCTCTCCGTCGACGACCACGCCCCGGACGGCGGCGAACCGCGGTTCATGCTCGGGAACGAACCCGTCATGGACCGGGACGGGAACGTCCTCGTCGACGAGGAGGGCCGCCGCTCCTACGTGACGAGCGCCGGCACCGGCCCGACGGTCGGCAAGCACCTCCTCATGGCGTACCTGCCGCCGGAGCACGCCGAGGAGGGCACCCGGCTCCAGGTCGAGTACATGGGCGACCACTACCCCGTGACCGTCGAGGTCGTCGGGAGCCGCCCGCTGTTCGACCCCAGCAACGACCGGATCCGGAGCTAACCGACGGAAACACCCGGGACCGCCGGCCCCGGTCACCCGACACCGGCGATCGGACGACACCGAGACCCACACCATGGACGTCCTGACCTGTATCAAACGCGTACCGGACACCGGCTCCAAGATCGTCCTGACGGACGACCAGCAGTCGATCGACACCAGCAACCTCGGCTTCACGATGAGCCCCCACGAGGAGTGCGCAATCGAGGCGGCCGTCCAGCTCGTCGAGGAGCACGGCGGCACCGCCCGGATGCTGACGCTCGGGCCAGAGGAGGCCGCCGAGCAGCTCCGGACCGGGCTCGCGATGACCGCCGACGAGGCGACCCTCCTCGAGACGGACGGCGAGGAGTGGGGTCCACGCGCGACGGCCGGAGCCATCGCCGAGGCGGTCCGCGCCGCGGATGAGTCCTTCGACCTCCTGCTGTTCGGGAACGAGTCCGCCGACCAGGCCAACTACCAGGTCGGGATCCGCGTCGCGCACGAACTCGGGCTGCCTTGCGTCGCCGGCATCAAGTCGCTCGAGGTCGACGACGGGACGGCCGTCGCGGGCCGGGAGGTCTCCGGCGGCGAGGAGATATACGAACTCGACCTCCCGGCCGTCGTCACCGTCAAGGAGGGGATCAACGAGCCGCGGTACGCCTCCATGCGCGCGAAGATGTCCGCCCGTCGCCAGGAGGTCGACCGCGTGGAGCCAACCCGCGAGTCGGGTCGCGGGAGCCTGGAGAAGGTCCGCCTCGAGGCGCCGGCCGAGGACGACTCGAAGGCGGAGGTCCTCGGGGAGGGGCCCGAGGCCGTCCCGCGCATCGTCGAGGTCCTCGAGGAGGAGGTGGAGGTCCTGTGATCCTGGGATTCGTCGAGCAGGACGGCGGGGAACCGCTGGAAACCTCCCTCCAGATGCTCACGCTCGCGCGCGATCTCGCCGACCAGACCGACGCGACGCTGGGTGCCGTCACCTTCGGCGAGGGGGGCGCCTCGGCCGCCGACCTCCTCGGGCCGTACGGCGTCGAAGCGGTCCACCACGTCGCCGACGACCGCCTGTCCCCGTACGCGCCCCGGGCGTGGGGCGAGGCCATCGCCGGGCTCGTCGCGGACCTGGAGCCGGACGCCGTCGTCGCGCCCGGCACCGACCGCGGCCAGGAGGTGCTGGCCCACGTCGGGGCGACCACCGACCTGCCGATGGCGGCCAACTGCACCGCCGTCGAGGTCGGGGACGGCTACGAGATGACCCGGCAGCGGTGGGGCGGCAGCCTCGTCGAACACGCCCGCCTCGAGGCGCCGACGAAGCTCGTGTCCGCGGCACCGCACGAGCTTCCGATCGAGCCCGCGGACGCGGAGACCAGCCCCGAGGTCCACGCGGTCGAACCGTCCGTCGAGGACGAACGCCTGCGGGTCCAGGTCGACCGCTTCGAGGAGTCCGACGAGGAGGGCGTCCCGCTCGGGGAGGCCCGCGTCGTCGTGGGCGGCGGCCGTGGCGTCGGCGGCCCGGAGGACTACGACGTCCTCGAGGAGTTGGCCGACCTCCTCGACGGGACGGTCGGCGCCTCGCGGGCCGCGATCAACGAGGGGTGGCGGCCCCACGACGACCAGATCGGGCTCACGGGAACGAAGATCAGCCCGGACATCTACATCGCCTGCGGCATCAGCGGAGCCGTCCAGCACATGGTCGGCTGCAAGGGCGCCGAGAACATCCTCGCGATCAACACCGACCCGGAAGCGGCGATCATGCAGAAGGGCGAGTACGCCGTCGTCGGCGACCTCCACGAGGTCGTCCCCGAACTGAACGAGGCGATCCGCGAGCGGCAGTGACGCGGCCGGGCCCGCGGCACGGCCTCCCTCCGGCTCGATGCCGCCCGTCGGGACCGGGGCCAGTTCCGCGTCACGGTCCTCCACCAGCGCCACGACGTCTATCGCCTGCCCCCGGTCCTTCCCGAACACCAGCCGCGTGGTGACGTCGACGCCCGCCTCGCGGAAGCCCGCCGCCAGCGCCTCGAGATCGTCGGTCGCGTCGTCCCCGAACCGGTCGCGGGCGTCTGCTCCGGGAGGTCGTAGCGGCCCAGGAGGACGACCTCCATCTCCCGGAGGTCCCCGATCGACAGCCCGGAGAGCGGCTGGCGTCCGGGGGCTCGAACGGGACCAGGATGCGGTGGGCCATACTCCCCCTCGTCGTTCCAGAGAGACGCAAGTGTGTGCGTCCGTCGCGGCGTTGCCCACCCCGGGCCGCCGCGGGCCGCCGCGACCGTCGCGGAGTGCCCGGCGACCACGTCCCCACTTGCTTATACCAGGCCGTCGATGGGCCGCCAATGGCAGACCGCTGGTTGCTCGCGTGGGGACTGGCTGCGGTCGCGTTCGGTGGCGCGTCCCTCGTCGTGCCCCTGTACGCCGTCGAACTCGGCGGCGACGCGTTCGTCCTCGGGATTCTCTTCGGGTCTGCCTCGTTCGTCGGGGTGCCGGGCGCCCTCGTGTTCGGGAGCCTTGCCGACCGGACGGGTCGGCGGCGCGTCTTCGTCCTGGCGGCGATGGCCGTCGCGCTCGCTACCCTGGCCGTCATGCCGTTCCTCGAGGGCGTCCCGGCGGTCGTCGTCGCCAACGCCCTGCTCTGGCTGGGGTTCGCCGCCGCGCTTCCGGTGCTGACCCTGCTGGTCGTCGCCGGCGAACCCGAGGCGGCCTGGACGGACCGCGTCGCCCGACTGAACGAGTACCAGGGCGTCGGCTGGGTGGTCGGCCTCGGCCTCGGGCTCGTGGTCGTCAGCGGCGGGTCGGTCCTCGGCGACGACCTGCTCGCCCAGCGCGCGTTCCTCGCGACCTGCGCGACCGCCGCCGGTCTCGGGGTGCTCCTCGGCGCCCGCACACTGCCCCCTGACCCGCGCGTGGGCGAGGAGCCCTCGCCACGCCGCCTCCGGCGTCGGCTCGGCCGGGCGGCCCGGGTCGGGGTCAGGGGCGCCGCGTTCCCGTTCGCCCCGGGCCGGGTCGATCCGCGCTCCCTGCACCCGCGACGGGCCGTCGACCGGTTCACGCCCCGGCTGGCGACGTACTTCCTCGCGGTCGTCCTGGCGTTCACGGGGTTCGGCGTCTTCTTCGCGCCGTTGCCCGCGTTCCTCGCCGGCGCCGGCTACGGCTCCGTCGGCATCTTCGCGCTGTACCTCCTGTTGAACCTCGCGGCGGCGGTGTTCTACGGCCGCGCCGCCGCGCTGGCCGACGCCCACGACGTCGCCGACGTCAACGCCGGCGGGCTCCTCGCCCGCGGCGCCGCCTTCCCTCTCGTGGCCGTGCTCGGCGCGGCGCTCGCCGGGACGGCGGCGGGCACCGGCGCACTCGCCGTCGTCTTCCTCGCGCTGGGGCTGACGTGGGCCGTCATCACAGTCACGGCGACGACGCTCGTCACGACGCTCGCCCCGAAGGGGGTTCGCGGGGAGGCGCTCGGCGTCTACGGCGCGCTCACCGCCGTCGGCGGCGGCGTCGGCGGTCTGCTCGGCGGGGCGCTCGCGTCGCTGGGGTACGTGACGGCCTTCGCCGTTGCCGGTGCGCTGGTTGGGGTGGGTGCTGTCGTGGTGTTCGGGCTTGCTCGGTGGGCGACGCCCGTGGCATCGTCCGGTGCGTGAGTCGGTCGGTGGAGGGGCTGGGCGTTGGGGGTGGTTCAGTTGTAGGGTTTCGAAACCTACTATTGACGTGCGAAGCCCTCGGCCGGCTCGAACCAGACCACTAAGTCACCGCCACCACCTCCGAAGCCCTCGGCCGGCTCGCGCCACCGGGGAGTCGCTCTGCGGGCCCTATCCGAACGACCGAAGGGAGTGAGGATATCCCGCAGAGCGACCGCGAGCCGGCCGAGGGCTTTCCAGGTGGTCGCGGTTCGAGGGCTGCGCTCGGGTGGGTCCGGGACCGCGAGTGAGACGTCAGGGATGGAGTTCGGACTCGTGGCGGAGTGAATCCCGATCCAAATCGACCGCAGCGTCCCGGCCGGCCAGCCCCATCGTGAGGTCGAAGTCGGCGACGAGGTTCTCCAGGACGTGGTGGACGCCGTCCCGACCCCCGAGGGCGAGGCCGTAGACGAACGGGCGGCCCAGCAAGCAGGCGTCGGCGCCGAGCGCCAGCGCCTTGTAGACGTCCGAGCCGCGGCGGATGCCGGAGTCGAACGTGATGGTGGCCTCGTCGCCGACCTCGTCGACGATGTCGGGGAGCGCCTCGAGGGCGGTGATGGAGCCGTCGACCTGGCGGCCGCCGTGGGTGGAGACGCCGACGCCGTCGGCGCCGTGCTCGACGGCGAGGCGGGCGTCCTCGGGGTGGAGGACGCCCTTGACGAGGACGGGGAGGTCGGTGTGCTCGAAGACGAACTCGAGGTCCTCCCACTGCAGGGAGGAGTCGCCGAAGATGTCGAGGAAGTGGTCGACTGCGGCCTGGGTGTCGTCCTCCGGCGGGGCGTCGAGGGCGTCGCGGAACGCCGGGTCGGAGAAGTAGTTGGCGACGCCGTGGCCCTCGAGGAAGGGGTAGTAGCCCCGGTCGATGAGCCGCTCGCGCCAGCCGAGCGTCGGCGCGTCGACGGTGACGACGATGGCGTCGTAGCCGGCGGCCTCGGCGCGGTCCAGGAAGGAGCGGGCGATGGCCTCGTCGCTGGACCAGTAGAACTGGAACCACTTCGTGGTCTCGCCGAGCGCACCGGCGACGTCCTCCATCGCGGTCGAGGACAGCGACGACAGGACGAAGGGGACGTCGAGGTCCTCGCAGGCGGCGGCGGTGGCGAGTTCGCCGTCCTCGTGGACCATGCCCTGGACGCCGAGCGGCGTCACCATCACCGGGTAGGGGATCTCCTGGCCGAGGACGTCGACGGCGAGGTCCCGCTCCTCGACGCCCTGGAGCATCCGGGGGACGATCCGCCACTCGGAGAAGTCCTGCTCGGTGCGGAAGGTCTCCTCGGCGCCGGCGCCGCCGTGTACGTACGCGCGGGCCGCCTCGCTCATCACCTCGTGGGCGCGCTCGCGGAGGTCCTCGTAGCTGACGGGGAACTCGGGGGTCTCGCCCTCGAACATCCCCTCGCGGTACACGCGGTTGAGCGTCCGGTTGCCGAACTGCTCCGTCATGGTCGCGTCGTCGGCGTCCGGGGGTTTAGCGTTGTGGGAGGCCAACGTAGGTCGAGGTCGTTCGAGGGCGAGACCCCGCCGTCCTCTGAGGGTGGCGGTGGTCCGGGCCCCGGAGGCGAAGAGGCCGGCCGCAGACGATCCCCGGAGGCGAATGTTTATTCCCGTGTCACTCGCACACACGGATGTATGTCGGACCCGGAGGAAACACAACTGGAGGCTCGACTGGCCGAACAGGAGACGTTCGAGCCCCCGACGGAGTTCGTCGAACAGGCGAACGTCTCGAACCCGGACATCTACGAGGCGTTCGAGGAGAACTGGCCCGAGTGCTGGGAGCGCGCCGCCGACCTGCTCGACTGGGAGACGGACTACGACGAGGTCCTGGTGGACGACGACGAGCCGTTCTACGAGTGGTTCACGGGCGGCGAACTGAACGCGTCGGCGAACTGCCTCGACCGACACCTCGACGAGCGCGGCGACGAGCCGGCGATACGGTGGGAGGGCGAACTCGGCGAGACCCGCGAGTTCACGTACCGCGCGCTCCACCGCGAGGTCAACGAGTTCGCGGCCGCACTGCGCGAGTTGGGCGTCGGCGAGGACGACGTCGTGACGATGTACATGCCGATGATCCCCGAACTGCCCGTCGCGATGCTCGCGTGTGCCCGCATCGGCGCGCCGCACTCCGTGGTGTTCGCCGGGTTCTCCGCGGACGCCCTGGCGACCCGGATGAACTCGGCGGACTCGGAGTTCCTCGTCACCTGCGACGGCTACTACCGCCGCGGCGACGCCCTCGACCACCTCTCGAAGGCGAACGAGGGCCTCGGCGGCGTCGACCACGACGCCACGACCGTGGTCGTCGACCGACTCGGCGACGCCCTCGACCACGAGCTCGACGAGGGCCAGGTCGACTACGACGACCTCGTCGCCGACCACGCGGGCGCCGAGGTCGACCCCGTCACCAGGGACGCCGAGGACATGCTGTTCCTCATGTACACCTCGGGCACGACGGGCAAGCCGAAGGGCGTCAAGCACACGACCGGCGGCTACCTCTCGTACGTCGCCTGGACCTCCCACGCCGTGCTCGACGTCAAGCCCGAGGACACCTACTGGTGTGCGGCGGACATCGGCTGGATCACCGGCCACTCCTACATCGTCTACGGCCCGCTCGCGCTCGGGACCACGACGGTGATGTACGAGGGCACGCCGGACTACCCCGAGAAGGACCGGCTGTGGGACATCGTCGAGACCTACGACGTCACCCAGCTGTACACCGCCCCGACCGCGATCCGGGCGTTCATGAAGTGGGGCAGCCGGTACCCCGAGGGGCACGACCTCTCCAGCCTGCGCCTGCTGGGCACCGTCGGCGAGCCGATCAACCCGAAGGCCTGGAAGTGGTACTACGAGCACATCGGCGGCGGGGAGTGCCCGGTCGTCGACACGTGGTGGCAGACCGAGACCGGCGGCATGATGATCACCACCCTGCCCGGCATCGGGACGATGAAGCCCGGCGCCGCCGGCCCGCCGCTGCCCGGCGTCGACGCCCGGGTCGTCGACGGCGACGGCGACGAGGTCGCGCCGGGCGAGGCCGGCTACCTCACGGTCGACCGGCCGTGGCCGGGGATGCTCCGGACGCTGTACCGGAACGACGACCGCTACCTCTCCGAGTACTGGTCGGAGTACTCCGACCCCGACGCCGACGAGTGGGTGTACTTCCCCGAGGACGGCGCGAAGATCGACGACGACGGCTACATCACCGTCCTCGGCCGCGTCGACGACGTCATCAACGTCTCCGGGCACCGGCTCGGCACGATGGAGATCGAATCCGCCATCGTCGGCGTGGAGGGCGTCGCCGAGGCCGCCGCGGTCGGCGGCGACCACGACGTAAAGGGCGAGGCCGTCTACGCCTACGTCATCCTCGAGGACGGCCACGAGGCCGGCCCCGAGATGGAACAGGCGATCGTCGAGGGCGTCGAGAACGCCATCGGCCCGATCGCCCGCCCGGAGGCGGTGATCTTCACGCCGGAGCTGCCGAAGACCCGCTCCGGGAAGATCATGCGCCGGCTGCTGGAGGACATCGCGAACGGCGACGAACTCGGGAACACGAGCACGCTGCGGAACCCCGACGTCGTCCAGGACATCGAGGCGAAGGTCCGGGGCGACTGACCGCCGGCCGCCGGGCGCCGCCGACAGTGTGACCGTTCCCCGCGGGACCGGCACGGCGCGGGGTTTTTCCGGCGGTCGACCGCAGTCGGGGTATGGAGGAAGGAAACACCCTCGTCAACGCCCTCGTCGGCGGCATCGCGTCGATAGTGCTGTCCTTCGTCCCGTTCTCGCCGGTGCTCGGCGGCGCGGTCGCCGGATACCTCGAGGGCGGCGACCGCGACGACGGCGTCCGCGTCGGCGTCTACGCCGGCCTCGTCGCCGGCATCCCGTTCGCGCTGTTCGCGTTCCTCGTGTTCGCGGTGTTCCTCGGGTTCGCCGTCGGCGTCGACGGCGGCGCGCTCGGCGTCGCGAGCGTCGTCGTGCTCGTCGTCATCGTCGCCTCCCTCGTCTACACCGTCGCGTTCAGCGCGGTCGGCGGGTGGCTCGGCAACTACGTGAAGTACGAGACCGACCTGTTCGAGTAACCCCGCTCGGGCGAGCGAGTTCTCGGCGACGGGTCGCGGCGGCCGCGGAAAGTGAGCGCAGAGGGGAAGGAGCGTGCGCCCACCCATCCTCCGGTCGGGCCTCGGAGGGGGTCCGTTAAGGGCTTTGTGCCGAGGTCCGTCGCGCGTCAGACGGCCGTCTGCCGGCGGTTTTCGGCGGTTCGAGGGGCGGCGGGTGACGGCCGGTCGTCGCGGGTCGCGACCGGCGGGCCCGACCGGGTGCGCGCCGTGGCGGTCAGTACTCGGTGCCCGTCCGCGCCCCCTGGCCGGCGTCGACGGGGTGGCGCTCCTTGCGGACCTCGCTGACGAGGTCGGCGGCCTCGAGGAGGTACCCGGGCCGGTCGTGGCTGCCCGTCAGCACGAGTTCGAGGTCCGGCGGGGCGGTCTCGACCAGCTCGACCACGTCGGCCGGGGCGACGAGTTCGCGGTCGGCGGCGTACAGCACCTCGTCGAGGACGAGCATGTGGACGCCGTCCTCCGGGTCCGAATCGAGCGCGAACGGCGTGGTCAGGTCGGCCGCGGCGGCGGCGCGGACGAGCTCGCGGGCCCGCTCGAGGCCGGCCGCGGCCGCCGCGGCGTGGTCACGGTCGTCGGACCCGTCGGCCATCGCGTGCCAGCCGTAGTGGCCGAGGGTCTCGTAGCTCAGCGCCGGCATCGCCGCCATGGCGTTGTACTCCCCGCGGACGTCCGCGACGCTGTCGGCGCCGCCCTTCATGAACCCCAGCACGTGGACGCGGAAGCCGTGGCCGGCGGCCCGGAACGCCATACCGAGGGCCGCCGTCGTCTTGCCCTTCCCGTCGCCCCACCAGACCTGCGTGAGCCCGAATTCGTCGGGCGCCGCCGGCGCGATCTCGCGGGCCTCGGGGGCCGGGCCGGCGTCGGATGCGTCGCGGTCCATACGCCCGCGTGGGCGGGACCGGCAATAGGGACTGTGCCGGAGCGACACGTCCGAGGACCGCGGGACACCGACCGACCACCTCCGGTACGTCGAGTTCGCGGGCCCGACGGCTTCCGGCGACCTGGCGGGCGCCGCGTTCGGCCAGGGCGTCGAATATACATGTCGTCCTGGAGGAGACGGCCGGCGGAGGCGTGTTCGGTCGGTCCCGAGCCGGCGCCGCTACGGCTCGAAGACCTCGGCTGCGGCGTCCGTCGAGACCCCGTACCGCGCCTCCTGGACCGACGGCGGCGACTCGCCGTCGTAACGGGCCGCGAGGCTGGCGGCGACTGCCTCCCGGACGCAAGCCCGGGCGGCGGCGCCGACCGTCGTCGCGCTGCCGGCGAACGCCGCCCCGTCGGTCCCGGGGTCGCAGCCGACGACGGTCGCGTCGCTCGTCGTGCCCGGCACGCCGACGGCGTCGAGCAGCGTCGCCGCCCGCGCCTCGACGGCGGTGGCCAGCAGCCCGGCGAGGCCGCCCTCGTCCAGCGGCTCGTCGCTCCCGACGAAGACGTTCACCGTGCCCGGTCGCCAGTCGGTCGCCGGGTCAGCCGGGGTCGCGTCCGCCGACGGCGCCATCGGGAGGGCGGCGGGGTTCGAGAGCCCCGCCGTCGCGACGGCGGTGACGGGCCCGCGGCGGGCCCCGCGGGCGTGGCGCTGGCTGACGCCCGTGAGCAGCGTCGGGCCCGCGGGCGCCCCGTCGAGCCGGTCGGCGGCGTAGGCCGCGAGGTCGGTCCGGTCGAACCCCTCGGGGACGGTGAGGTTGTGGGCGGCGTCGGCGCGGCGGTAGCCGCCGTCGAACCCGGTCGAGAACCATCGGGTCCCGGGCCGCTCGAGGGTGAGCCGGTCGTCCGTGCGAGAGTAGTGGAACGTCATATCTCGTCCAGGGCGTCGAACAGGCGTTCGGTCGCGGCGCGGTCCCGGACGGCGACGCGGAAGTGTCGGTCGAGGCCACGGAAGGTGGTCGCGTTCCGGAGCACGACGCCGCGCTCCCGGCAGGCGGCCAACAGGTCCCCGGGGGCCTCGCCGACGTCACAGCACAGGAACGGCGCCTCGGAGGGCTGGACGTCGAACCCGCGGTCCTCGAGGCCCGCCCGGAGGTGTGCGCGCTCGCGGCGGACGCGGCGCCGTGTCCCGGCGACGAACGCGTCGTCGCGCATGGCGTGGGCGCCGACGGCGGCCGCGGGCGCGCCGAGCGACCAGGTGCGGCGGGCGGTCCGGAGGCGGTCCAGCGGATCGCCGGTCGCGACGGCGAAGCCGGCGCGGAGCCCGGGGAGGCCGAACAGCTTCGTGAGCGACCGGACGACGACGCAGCCCTCGCGGCCGGCCAGCGACGCGCGGTCGGTGAACCCGAGGAACGCCTCGTCGACCACGAGCGGCGTGTCCGCGTCCGCACACCGGTCGGCGAACGCCCGGAGGGCGTCGGAGTCGGGACAGTCCCCGGTCGGGTTGTTCGGCGTGCAGATCACCGCCATGGCGTGGCCCGCCGGGTCGGCGTCGACGACCTCGTCGTGGGGCACGAAGACCGGGTCGCCGCCGGCCAGTTCGACCTCGCGGGCGTATTCGCCGAACGACGGCGTCGGGACGAGGACGGTGTCGCCCGGCGCGACGGTGGTGCCGACGGCGAGCCGGGCGGCCGCGAGGCCGCCGGCGGTCGGGACGACCCGATCGGGGTCGCAGTCGACGTACTCGGCGGCCGCGGCGCGGAACCTGGGGTAACCGTCGTCGGGGTACGAGCGGGCGTCGTCGAGGGCCGCCTCGTAGACCTCGCGCGTTCCGTCCGGGACCTCGGGGTTGACGTTCGCGCTCAGGTCGACGACGCCCGGGTCGTCGCTGGAGCCGTGGGGGACTCGAGATGCGTCGGCGACGCTGTCAGGGTCCATCGGCGAGCACCTCCCCGGCGGCGTCGCTACCCGGAGCCAACGGCGAGCACCTCCGCGACGGCGGCGTCGTCCGGCCGGTTGACGTTGACCGCGAGGCGGGCGTCGTAGCTGACCTCGAGGCGTTCGTCGCCGACACCGACGACGTTCAGGCCCGACGGGGAGAGCCGTCGGTCGCCGGCCGCTCGCGTGTCGCGTCGCGCTTCGATCGCGCATTCGGCGGACTCGCGTCGCTCCGCCGTCCGCGTCGCGTCGGCGCTGACCCCGAGGGCCTCCTTCAGCGCCGTCGGGACGCAGACCGTGAGGGAGCCGCCCTCGTGGGCCGCGAGGGCCCGATCGACGGGCTCGGCCGCCAGCAGCGGGAGGTCGGCGACGACGGTCAGGACGGGGCGATCGACGCGGTCGAGGGCCTCGGTCAGGTCGGCGACGTAGCCGTCGCCGGCCGTCTCGACGAGCGGCACGCGGCCCTCGAGGTGGGCGGTCGTCTCCGGGACGTGCGGGGACGTGACGGCGTAGACCGTGTCGGCGTCGCTGGCCTCGAGGGCGGCGAGGACGCGGTCGACCATCGGCTCGCCGCCGACCTCGAACAGCGGCTTCTCGCCGCGATCGAGGCGGGTGCCGCGGCCGCCGCACATCAGAAGCGCGTCCACGCGACCACCCCCGCGTGGAGCGCGAGGAGCCGGGCGAGTTCGTTCACGGCGCCGAAGACGTCGCCGTTGACGCCGCCGAGGGCGCCGTCGGCCCACCGGACGACCGCGAGGGCGACCAGCGGGCCGGCGACGACGGCGACCGGCGCGGCGGGCGAGACGCCGGTCAGGAGCGCGGCGGGGACGGCGACGACGACCGGGCCGACGAGCAGCGACGGGTCGGCCGCCCGCGTGAACCCGGATCCGAGGCCCTCGTGGCTGGCGGTGCCGACGCAGGCGACCGTCGCCATGCCGAGCTTGGCACCGACCTCGCTCGCGACGACGAGGCCCGCCGCCGTGAGCGGGGGCAGCCCGGCGAGTCCCAGCCCGGCCAGCGCGAGGCCGACGACGACCAGCGAGACGGCGACGGCGGCGCCGACGCCGGTCGTCGTGTCCTTCAGGGCCGCGCGGCGGTCGTCGGCGTCGTGGACGACCGCGGCGTCGGCCAGATCCGCGACGCCGTCGAGGTGGGTGACGCCGACGAGCGCGACGAGGACGACGAGGTACGCGACGGCCACGGCGGCGGTCGGCAGGACGAGGAACGGGACCGCCGCGATGGCGCCGACGGGGTAGCCGACGGCCGGGAAGACGGCGGGAACCGACTGGAAGCGGCGCCAGTCGGCCCCGTCGCCGCCGACGGGGAGTCGGGTGAGGAAGGCGACGCCGCCCCGGAGCGCGCTGCCGAGGTCGGCTACAGCCACGCGACCACCCCCAGGCCGGCTACGACCGCGTACGCCGCCAGCCCGGCGCGCCGGACGGCCGTGCGGGCCGCCTCGCCGTCGGCGACGCCCGGCGGGTCGGCGACGTCGTTCAGGACGTACGCGCCGGGCTTCTCCAGGCGGACGTCGAGCGCGGCCGCCAGCGTCCCCATCGGCCAGCCGGCGTTCGGCGAGGACGGCGCGTCGGCGTACCGGCGGGCGCGCCAGGGCGACTCGGGGTCGCCGGCGGCGGGGCCGAGCAGGACGGCCGACAGTCGCGCCGGGACGTACATGACCGCGTCGTCGAGGCGGGCGCTACCCCACCCGAGGTCGCCGGGGTAGCCGAGCATCGAGTCCATGGTGTCGGCGGCCTTCACGAACGCCGCGCCGGCCGCCGCGGCCGGGAGCGACACGGCCGAGAGCACGGCGAACGCGAACAGCGGGGCGACGAGTCCGTCCGAGAGATTCTCCGCGAGACTCTCGACGGCGGCGCTGCGGACGAGCGTCGGCGAGAGCTCGGCGGCGTCGCGGCCGACGAGCGTCGGCAGGCGCTCCCGGGCCGCCGCCGGGTCGGTGCCGCTCGCCTCGACGACATCGTCGGCGACGTCGAGCAGCAGCCGGAGGCTGGTGGTCGACCACAGGACGAGGCCGGCGAGGACGGCGACGACGATGCCCGGGAGTCCCTGCATCGCCCGCAGCGGGAGGTAGACGGCGGCCGCGGCGGCGGTCGGCAGCGCCACCGCCAGCGCCACGCCGGCGAGCCGCGGCGACCCCCACGGGCGGCCTGCGAGCCGGTCGACGCCGCCGCCGAACAGCGCGACCGGGTGGACGGCGGCCGGGGGTTCCCGGACCGTCCAGTCGAGGACGGCCGCCAGCCCCACGGCGACGGTGACGCCGAGCGGTACCCGGGTCACGGCGCCACCTCCAGGTCGTCCGCGACCGCGGCCAGCGACCGCTCGCCGACATCGACGAACCGCCCGCCGGCCGCCCCGATGCCGCCGTCAGTCTCGGGGTCGGGACCGGCGTGGACCAGGTCGGTGACAGGGACGTCGAGGCGACGGGCGACGGTCTCGAAGGCCCGCGGGTCGGGCTTCAGCCAGCCTGAGGAGACCCCGGTGACGACGCAGTCGACGGCCTCGCGCAGGTCCGCGCGGCGGAGCGCCCGGTGGGCCCGCTCGGGGACCACGCAGTTCGAGCAGACCGCGACCGGGCCGCGGTCGGCGGCCGCCGAAACGGCCTCGCGGGCCCCGGGCCGCCGCGTCGGCTGGGGGTCGAACGCGTCGACGACCGCCCGCCGGGCAGCGTTGTTCGGCGCGTCGACGCCGCGGTCGGCGAGCGCGGCCGCCACGCCGG
>CAZATR010000052.1:0-15381 GCA_964488035.1 uncultured Natronomonas sp. | reverse complement strand
TCATGCTTGGGGAGTCCATCCAGACCAGCGCCGGCGACCCCTCGAAGGCCGGCGAGTCCATCCGCGTCGTCGGCACCAACCCGTTCATCGTCGGGTCGGAGGGCGTGGAGGGCAACCGGTTCCGGGACCTCATCGCGGACCTCGACGTCGACTGCTACGTCCTCAACACCGGCCACGTGGGTGACAGCCCGAAGGACGTCGGCGTCGAGGACACCGTCACCATCCTCCGGGAGCTCGCCCGCGGCCGCGTCGAGTGGACCGACGACGGCGCCACCGGCCTCCGGGTCCCGCGCACCGTCCCCGGCCTGGACATCGACGCCTTCGACGTCGCGGACCACCTCGAGGACCACGACCGGACGCTCCGGGAGCTCCGCGCCGAGCGCCGGGCCTACCTCGCCGAGTTCGACGACCTCGACGACGCGATCCGGTACGCCGTGTACTGACGCGGTCGTCGGGCGCGTCGCCAGTTCCGATGGGGCTTGCCGGTGCGCTACAGTGCCGCGTGGTGGTCCGTTACCGGCGCCGTACCGCACTTTCACTTTCACTCCGGGCTAGGCTCGGTCCTTTATCCGTGTCTCCCGTTCGTACGACCATGTCGATTCGAGCACCCCAGGTGACGGCGGAACCGACCCACAACGGCGTTCTCGAGGTCAGCGACCTCCCCACGGACCGCGTCCAGCGGTACGCACGCGAAGCCGAGACCGCCTACCTCGAGCGGAAGGGCGGCCGCACGTTCCTCGTAACCGAGAACGCCTGACCGGTTCGGGAACCGCGCACGGACCGCGTCCGGACCCGTCGGACTCGGTCGTCGTGGTGGCCGTCGCCGTCGACGAATCTACGACCGGCGTGGGGTGGGCGTCGGGGTGGCGGTATCGGCGACCACGGTGGACGTGATCGATTCCCGTTGGCGTGCGGAACTGTCACGGACCCGGAGGAACGAGCGTTCCCGTTAGCCCACTGACACGCCCACGCACAATCCTCGCCGGGCGGCTCCCCCGGAGCGCTTTTGCCGTCGCGCCGACATCGCCACCCATGCAGGGTCTGGTCCCGGCGGCCGGCCGCGGCACCCGCCTCCGGCCCCGTACGGACGACCGGCCGAAGGGTCTCGTCGAGGTCGACGGCCGGCCGCTGCTCGCCCACGTCTTCGACACCCTCGCGCCGCACGTCGACGAGTTCGTCGTCGTCATCGGCTACCTGGGCGGTCGGATCCGCGACCGCTTCGGGGCGAGCTACGGGGACCGATCGATCACGTACGTCGAGCAGCCGGACCGGCGGGGGCTGGCCGACGCCGTCCAGCGGGCCGAGTCGTTCCTCTCGGGATCGTTCCTCCAGCTCAACGGCGACAACGTCCTCCGGGGCGACGTCGGGGCCGTCCTCGAGCGCCACCGCGACCGGTCGGCGGACGCGACGCTGCTCGTCGACCGCGTGGCCCCGGAGCGCGCCCGGCGGGGCGGCGTCCTCGAACTCGCGGACGGCGACGTGGTAGGGCTCGTGGAGAAGCCCGACGACCCGCCCTCCCGGCTGGCCACGACCGGGTGTTTCGCGTTCTCCCAGCGGATCTTCGAGGCCTGTCGCGCCACCGCCCCCTCCGAGCGCGGCGAGTACGAACTCACCGACGCCGTCCGGTGGCTGCTCGAGCACGACGGCACCGTCGAGACGGTCCGGCTGGACGGCTGGCGCGTCAACGTCAACGACGCCGCCGACGTCGAGCGGGCGGAGGCCCGGCTGTGACCGACGCGCCGGCCACCGATCTCGAGGCGGCGGCCGAGGAGCTGTACGACCACCTCGCGGCCACGGCGGAACGCCCCGTCGACCGGCACGCGAGCCGGCGCCTCGGCGAGGCCGAAGCGGTCGCCGACGACATGCGGGCCTGCGACCCGCCGGTGATCGTCGACCGCGCGGCCGTCGTGGCCGAGCTGCTGTCGACGGTCGAGTCCACCGGCGACGACGTCGCCGACGAACACGTCCGGCGGGCTCGCGACCTCGCCGACGCCATCACCGGCGTGGACGCGTGAGGAGCCCGGCCCGCGTCGGGCTACTCGAACCCGATACAGACCCGGTACCTGGTGGTCGGCCAGTTCACGTGCAGCTCCAGGAGCAACCGTTCGTGTCGACCCGGCGAGTACGGGAGTTCCTCCGCGAGCACCGCCCGCACCGCGTCCTTCATGGTCGCCGGGATCCGGTCCGGGAGGACCAGCTCCAGCGGTCCCTCGCTCGATGGCTCGAACCGGACGTCGACCGCGTCGTCGTAGAGGCTCTCGACCCTGGACTCGATCGTGCGCCGGTCGGATTCGTCGACGTCGTCAGCGGTGAACACCGACTGGTACGTTCCGTGTTCCTCCATCTCCCCGTAATCGCCCCCAGGACGATTCGTTGCGACCTTCTCGATACGGCATAAAAAATCTACCGGGGCCCCTACCGCCACCGCCGCCAACGACAGTGGGCCGCCGGACCCGGCGGTCCCGTCGGCCGGCTCCGGGGGACCGACCGTTCCGCCGGCGTATCGCTACCGTCCGGCGGTGGTGACCGACCCATTTTTGAGCGTCCACGCCCTGCGGCGCGGTATGGACCGCGAGCGCCTGTGGCTGCTGGTTCCATCGCCGGTCCGGATCCTGCCGGCGGACCTGGCAGCCGTGCTCGTGCTCGTGGCACTCACGAACCTCGTCGTCGTCCTCCCCGTCGTGAGCGACTCCCCGGTCCGCGTCGTCGTCGGCCTGGTCTTCGTCCTGTTCGTTCCCGGCTACGCGTTCATCGCCGCGCTGTTCCCCGAAGCCGGCGACCCCCCCACGGCGGAGGAACCACCCGATGACCCTCCGACCGGCGATCCCACCGGGCCGAACGGCACCGGGGTCGGTGACCGCGGCATCGACGGCATCGAGCGCACCGCGCTGGCCTTCGGGCTCTCGATCGCCATCGTGCCGCTCATCGGGCTGGCGCTGAACTTCACGCCGTTCGGCATCCGGCTGGTCCCGATCCTCGTCAGCATCAGTGCCTTCACCGTCGGGGCGACCGTCGTGGCGGCGCTCCGACGGTGGGAACTCCCCGAATCGGAGCGGTTCCGCGTGCCGTACCGGGACTGGTACGCCGCCGGGAAGGCGGAGGTGTTCGACCCCGAATCGACGGTCGATGCGGCCCTGAACGTCGCCCTGGTGATCGCCATCCTGCTGGCGACGACGAGCGTCGTCTACGCCGTCGCCGTCCCACAGCAGGGCGAGCAGTTCACCGAGTTCTACGTCCTCACCGAGGGCGAGGACGGCGAACTGGTCGCCGCCGACTACCCCGAAACGCTCGCGGCGAACCAGCCCCAGCCCATCCACCTCGGCGTCGAGAACACCGAGTACGAGACCGTCGAGTACACGGTGGTGATCCAGCTCCAGGCGGTCGAGACCGACGGCACCGGGACGACGGTGACCGACCGGAACGAATCCGGGACGCCATCCGACACCCGACTCACCGTGACCGACCGCCGGCAACTCCAGCAATACTCGACGACGGTCCCGCACAACGAGTCCGACATCCGGGAGCGGACGCTGGAACTGGACGACGGAACCGCGACCGCGTTCGAGGGCGATGACCGTCGCGTGAAGTTCCTCCTGTACCGCGGCGACCCACCGGCGGAGCCGACGGCCGCCAACGCCTACCGGGACCTCCACCTCTGGGTCGACGTGGCGGACGCGTGAGGTCGCCGGTAGCCCGGGAGCCGCTCGCGATCCGCCCCAGGACCTCGACGTCCGTCCCCGGTCGAGGTCGCCACGCGCCAGCCGGCGTCGTTCGGCCGTCCGTCCGTATCGTCATCCGGCACCGCTTTCACCCGTCCGACTCACCCGCCGCGGCCGCCCCGCCCTCGCGCCGCCGGACGACGACGGCGACGACGGCCGCCAGCAACCCGACGACGCGCCAGCCCAGGGCGTCCGGCAGAACGAGGAGGTCCGTCCCGACGGTGAGCTCCAGGAGGAAGGCGAGCAGCGGCAGCGCGAGCAGGACGACAGCGAGGCCGTAGCCGGCGAGTGCGAGGCGGGCGTCGGGGTCGCGGGTGCGTTCGAGCACGCCCCGGCCGCCGTCGACGCGGTAGGCCGCATACGCGACGACCGCACCGACGAGCAGGAGGACCCTAGTGAGCACGACGGTCATCACCTGCGCGAGGACGCTCGTGCGGCCGACGAGGACGTCGGGCAGGAAGAACAGCACTGGCGACGCGGCGAGTACCGCCGCGACGGCGTAGCCGACGAAGACGAGTTTCGCGCGGTCGCCGGCCCGCCGGTCCAGCAGGACTCCCGCCATGCCGGCGACGGCCGGGAACACGACGACGGGGCCGGCGACCTCGGCGGCGACCCAGGCGGCCACCGCGGCCACCACGACCGCCCCGAGGACCACGCTCGAGACGTGCTGGAGATCACGGCGCGTGCCGGTCGCGGGTGCCTCAGCCATCGTCGAACCCCCCGACGGCGGGCCGCGGTGGCGCGGTCTCCGGGTCCGTCATCTCGTACTCGTCGTGGTCCTCGCGGAGCGTGGCCGGGTCCGGGTCGGCGACGTTCGCGGTGACCCCCTGCGGGTACTCGCCCACCTCGTCGGCCTGCATGAAGTTCCGCAGGACCTCGAGGAACACCCAGACGTCGCCGCGGGTGCCGTCGCGGCGCTGCAGGAACGTCGGCCGGGTCGTCCCCACGTCGTTGCCGGAGACCGCGTTCCCCCGGGCCGGCGCGCCGACGGCGACGTCCGCCCGGGCCGAGCCGATTACGTCGTTGCCCATCACCGCGTTGTCGCGCGGCCGGTAGAGGTTGAGGTTGCCCGTGATCATCGGGATGAGCCCGATGCCGTAGGTGTCGTGGTCGCGGACGGTGTTGTCGACGATGTCGTTGCCGACGCCGCCGGCGACGACGATCCCCGACCCGGAGACGCCGTAGGCGTTCGGGTACATCGGGACATCGAGGCTGTTGTTCCCGTAGATCTCGTTGTTCTCGATGCGGACGCCGCCGTTCTCGTGGCCCTGCGGCGGGCCCGCCTGGGAGTCCAGCGTGTTCGGCACGATGCCGACGGCGTTCTCACGCCAGATCGAGTCCCGGATGACGAGGTTGCCGCCGGCGTTCGTGCCGGAGTACCCCATGGCGTTCCGCTCGGCGATGCAGTCGGTGATGACGGCGTCGGCCCGGGTCGTCTCGCCGATGTAGAAGCCCGCGTCCGCGCTGCCGGCGGCGTAGCAGTGCTCGAACCGACCGCGTTCCGAACTGAACGCGTAGATGCCGTAGATGCCGCTCCGGACCGACGTGACGTGGCTGCCGCGGTAGCCCGTCACGTCGTCCGTCCAGTAGACGCCGTTCCCGCGGTGGTCGGTCACGGTCAGGTTCTCGACGACCGTGTGGTCGGCCGTGGTCCGGATCCCGTTGTACCGCTCGCGGTCGCCGTCGATCACCACGCCGGCACGGTCGGTGCCCCGGATCGTCAGCCGCGGCGTGTCGTTGATCTCGACCTCCTCGGTGTACCGGCCGGGCCACACCAGGACGAGGTCCCGCGCGCTGGCCGCGTTGACGGCCGCCTGGATCGTCTCGTAGTCCTCGCTGCCGTCCGTCGCCACCCGGTGGGTGGTCCAGTCCCCGTAGGGCGCCGGCTCGGACTGGTCGCCCCAGTCGCTCGAGCGGGAGACGTCGGCCGCGACCCGCCGGCCGAGCGAGAGCCCGACCGCGCCGCCGCCCGCGACCACCGCGCCCGCCTTCAGGACCGTTCGTCGATCGACGTCCATGGCCCCCGATGACGGCTCGACCCCGTAACTGTTTGGCCGCCCGGCGACTATCCGGTCGGGCGCCGAAGGGTTCTTGCGCCGGGCGTCGCTCCGTCCGACATGGACCGCCGGACCGTCCTCCGGCAGCTGCTCGCGGCCGGCGGCGCCGCCTCGCTCGCCGCCTGCCTCGACCTCGAGTCCGACGGTGCGGACGCGCCGGCCGTCCCGACCGGACGGCCCGCCGACCGGCCCGCCCGCCAGCACGCCTGGAACCCGGTCCTCGAGACCGACGCGCACGGCACCCGACGACTCCCGAACCACCACCTGTTCCGCTCGCTGTCCTACCGGGGCGAGGACCGCGAGGCCGACCGCCCCGTCCTCGAGGCGGCGCTCACGGACCTCGAACGCGCCTACGCCCACGACCCCGACGGCCTCCTGTTCACCGTCGGCTACTCGCCGACCTACTTCCGACGGTTCGACGATCCCCTGGACGTCGACCTCCCGCCCGCCGGCCCGATCGTGCCCGGTGAGAACGTCCGTCGGGACGACGCCGACGCCTTCCTCCACATCGCCTCGGACCGCGCGAGCGTCGTCCTCGAAGCCGAGGAGGCTCTGTTCGGCGACCGTGGGACCGCCAACGGCGTCGACGTCACCGGCCTCGCGGGCCTGCTCGACCCGGCCGACCCCGACCACGACCGCAAGACCGGGTTCGTCGGGCCGGGGCTGCCGGCGAGCCGCGAGGGCAACCTCCAGGGGGTCCCCGAATCGGCGGTCCACCCGGACGCCCCGACGTTCATGAACTTCCGGTCCGGGCTCCGGGAGACCCGGGCGACCGAGGACCGCGTCACCATCCGGGCGGGCCGGTTCGCCGGCGGCACCACCCAGCACGTCGAACTGCTCGTCCACACGCTCGCCCACTGGTTCGACCACACCACCCAGGAACAGGTCGCCCGCCTGTTCGCGCCCGACGTCGACGCCGCCGACGTCGGCCCGACCGGCGACGAGCTGACGACGCACAACCACGTCGACCCCGCAAGCCACCGGGAACTCCTCGAGACCGCCCGCGAGGCGGGCGTCGTCGGGCACGCCCAGAAACTGGCGCGGTTCCGCGAGGACGGCCGCCCGCCCATCCTCCGGCGGGACGTCAACACCGACGACGACCAGGAGGCCGGCGTCGTCTTCGTCTCGCTGCAGCGCGCCTTCGCGGACTTCCGGCGGCTCCGCGTCGCGATGGCCGGCGGCGACCTCGCCGACGAAACCCCGATCGGCGAGCGCCGGGACAACGGCATCCGGCAGTACGTCCGCACGCGCAGCCGCGGGAACTTCCTCGTCCCGCCGCGTGCACGACGCGCGCTCCCCTAGGAGCCAGCGAACGGCCCAGGGGAGAGGGCCGAAACGCGGGGTTCGGCCTGGCGTGGCCGGGCACGAGGATCCGGCACGATGGCGAGTGGAGCAGACCGGCTTTCGTGCCACTGACGGAGTCGACTCGCGCCGTGACGGCCCGGGTCGGCCGCCGGACCGACCTCCACCCGGGATGGGTGCTCGATGGTGGTGGACCTCCTGACGAACGCAACGCTCTTCGGCGCCGCGCCCGTGTTCGCGACACTTGCCGGGACCGCCGGCCGGACGCCCTCGACGTTGGCCGCCGAGCGGACTCCCGCAGACCCCAGGGAAACCCATGTCCACCCACACTGACTCGGCCGACCTCCCGCAAGAGACCCGGATCGGCCGGACCGCGCTCCGCGTCGGCGACCGCCAGGAGACGACGCGGTTCTACCGGGACGTCGTCGGGCTCGCCGTCCAGGAGCGATCCGAGGCCGGCACCGTCCTCGGGACCGAAGACGCGCCGCTCCTCGTCCTCGAGACGGCCCCGACGACCCCCGACCGGGAACGATCGGGCGCCGGGCTCTACCACAACGCGTTCAGGGTCCCCTCCCGCGCCGCGCTGGGGGACGCCCTCCGCCGGCTCCGGGACCGCTGGCGGCTCGACGGCGCCTCCGACCACGGCGTCAGCGAGGCGCTGTACGCCACCGACCCCGAGGGCAACGGCGTCGAGATCTACCGCGACTTCCCGCGCGCGGAGTGGCCCGTCACCGACGACGGCCGCCTCCGGATGGGCACCGAGCCCCTCGACCTCGCCCCGCTCGAGACCGCGGCCGCGGGCAAATCCGCCGTCCCGCCCGCCACGGACGTGGGCCACGTCCACCTCGAGGTGACCTCCCTGGAGCGGGTCCGCGCGTTCCTCGTGGACGCCGTCGGGTTCGCGGTCGAGATGGCCGTTCCGTCGGCGCTGTTCGTGGCCGCCGGCGGCTACCACCACCACGTCGGCGCGAACACGTGGCACCACCGGTCCGGTCCGGCCCGCGGCCTGGGCCTGGCCTGGTTCGAGGTCCTCGTCCCGGACGCGGCGGCCCTCGACGCCGTTCGCGACCGCGTCACGGCCAGCGAGTACCCCGTGACCGGGCGCGACGACGGCTTCGCGGTCACCGGGCCGGACGACGTCGAGGTCCGGTTCCGCGTCGCCCCGCCGAACAGCGACCCCGACCCCGCGTAGCGCGCGCGTGTCGGGCTGTGGGCCCTCGCCGTCGCTGGGCAGTCGTGCTCTCACAAACCCGGGTTCCGGGTGCCGTTCCAAACCGGGGGAGGCTCGAGGGCGTGCGGCTATATCCGCGGATACGCTCCTGGCCCCGTCGCCGGGAGCTATCGGTCGTCGGTCCGGTCGCCGGCTCGATACCGGACCTCGAGGCCCACGAAGACGGCGGCCGCGAGCAGGATCAGTTCGATCTGGGGATGGCCGGCGAGCTGCCGGTGGACCGCGAGCATGCGGGTGATGGGGGAGAGGTCACCCTGCGGGTAGTCGATCGGGGCGACCACGGGCCACAGCAGGAACCCCGCCTCCTTGAGGGCGCCGGCCCGGAGCGGTTCGACCGCGTCGGCGGCGAGATGCGAGAGGTACCCGACGGCGAACGCCGGCGGCGACACCTCGCGGAGCCGTCCCAGTTCGGGGCGGTCCGGGGCCGGAACCCGTTGGACCGCCCACCGGACGGTGACGGCGAGGACGACGGCGGTGACGATCGAGTGGCCGAGCGAGCGCCCGCTGACGAGGACGCCGTAGTACGCCAGGGGCTTGTCGACGAGGTCCGGGAACTGGCTCCCGACGGCGAGCGGGACCAGGCCCCAGTGGACCGGGAGCGGGCGCCGCGTCGCGGCGGCGACCCCGACGTAGCAGAGGTACGCGACGGCGGCGTGCCCGAGCGGGAACACGGTCGACGGTCGCCGCTCGCGGGATTAAAGATGTCGACCGCCCGGGGCTGCCGGGGCCTTTCAGCCGTGGGCCATCCCGCACGCGCCGCTCCCGGAGACAGCCCCGGCCCGGCCCGGCGACCGGGGCACCTCGCGTCGCTCCCGAGGCGGGGCGTCCGGTCGCGGTCAGATGGCGGGGGCTTCGTCGAAGTAGTCGGCGGCGATCCGGTCGGCGGTCCGGAGCGCGAGCGCCTGGGCGGTGTTGGTCGGGTTGGGGCCGCCGAGGCTGTTGGCGAGCGCGGAGTGGTCGGCGACGTACAGCCGGTCGACGTTCGCGGATTCGCAGTGCTCGTCGAGCACCTCGCCCATCCGCATCGAGGACTGCATGTGCAACAACAGCGGCGGCCAGTCGGCGCGGTGGACGTGCTCGGCGCCGGCCGCCCGCATGATCTCGGCGCCGATGCGGGCCAGTTCCTCGCGGCGCTCGGTGTCGTCGGGGTGGGGCGTCCACTCGACGAGCGGGACCGGCCCGTGCTCGTCGGCGAACACCGGATCCAGCGAGACGCCGTTGGACTGCCGTGGCCGGTCGTCGGTGAGCGTGACGAACGACAGCGTGCGGCGGTAGTCGGCCATCTTCCGCTTGAGGTCGCGGCCCACGATCCGGCCGCGGGTGTCCCAGGGGGCGTCGTCGGGGACGTCCTCGCCGTCGGGGTCGGCGAAGCCGGCGCGGCTGAACTGGTAGTTCGCGAACGACGCGAGGCCCGGTGGGGTGCCGGCGACCTCGAAGCCGCCGACGCCGGGCTTGTCGAACCGGGCGGCGGAGTTCTGGCCGACGTAGGGGTCCAGCGTGTCTTGGATGCGGCCCGGCCGGGTCTCGGTGGCGGACTCGATCGCGTCGCCGGGAAAGACGCCGACGATCCAGTCGAACCAGTGGGTCGTCAGTCCCTTCCCGACCCAGCCGTCGTCGGGGAGGCCGGCGTTCAGCCACAGCCGCGGGGTCTCGATGCAGCCGGCGGCGAGCACGGTGACGTCGGCGGTGATCGTCCCGGTGTCGCCGGACCACGTGTCGCGGTACTCGACGCCGGTCGCCTCCAGCGACCCGGCACCCTCATCGGTGTGGACGTCCGTCACGAAGGTGTTCGGCCGGACGGTGACGTGGCCGGTCTCCAGGGCGCGCGGCACCCAGCCGACGTTGCTGGACTTCTTCGCCTTCTCCTCGACCGGGGCGCCGAGCGGCGTGGCGGTCCCGTGCAGCTCGTCGGTCGTGAGCGTGTCGCCCTCCACGTCGGGGTAGGTGAACGACCCGTCGTAGTCGGGGTCCCGGAGCTTGTCGTCCGGCGGCGCGATGGCGTTCGGTTGGGGCCGGTACCCCGTCCTGGTGACGTTGGCCTGGTCGATGAGGTCGTACCCGGCGGCGTCGGCGCCCTCGTAGTACACCGCCTCCTTGGTCGTCGTCGGGGCGGGGTGGACGCCGAGCAGGTCCTCGCCGAGCTGGTAGTACGGGACGAGGTCCGCGTAGTCGATCGGCCAGTGGGGCTGGTCGTCGATCGCGGTGGGATACGCGCGCGGGTGGTTGCCGAAGTAGTGCAGCGTCGTGCCGCCGACGCCGTTGACCTGCCAGAGGAACGCGTTCTGCGGGAGATCGCGGAACCACGGCGCCCGCTCGCGGTTCGCCGGGCCGACGCGGAGCGTGCCGGCCGTGGGGTCGTTGGCGTCGATCTCCAGCCGGGGGAACTGCTCGTCCATCAGCGAGCCGTCCAGCCGCGTGTGGTCGTCGCTCGCGGTCGCCCCTGGCTCCGCGTGTGGGTCCGGCCAGTCCCGGTGACCGTGCCAGGGGCCGGCCTCCAGGACGAGGACGTCGATCCCGTAGGTGCCGAGCCGCCAGGCCAGCGCGGGGCCGTCGGCGCCGGCGCCGACGACCACGACGTCGACGTCGGTCATGGTCCGTCCTCCCCGCCGGTCTCCCAGTCGTTCTCCCGGTACTCCGGGACCTCGAACCCGCGGTGGGCGGGGTAGCCGGGCGCCGGGCCGGGGTACTCGGTCTGCTGGCGGCCGATGACGTCGCCCGGCGGCGTCTCGAGGGTCCGCTCGTTCGGGGTGGCGGTCCCGGTGTCCCCGTAGCCGGGCCACTCGCTGTAGTAGCCGAGCGTCGCCAGCCCGAACACGCCCATGACGGCGAACTTCAGGATGCCCAGCGTCGGGAGCAGGGCGCCGATGGCGTCGTCGAGGCGGTCCACGAGGCTCCCGTCGATGATCGAGTCCAGACACCGAAGCCGGTCGCGGGGCTGGAGTCGGACGAACAGCCCGCCGGCGGGGAACCGTTCGTTGACCGGCATCGGCTGCTCGCGGTTGCGGCCGGTGAGGACGTACTCGGCGGCGATCACCTCGAAGGCCGTCGCGAGCGCCTCGGCGTACGGGTAGTTCTGCACCACGCGGTGGTACGGCTCCCCGTCGGCCTCGACCAGCACGTCGAGGTCCACCGGGCCCTCGTCGGGGACCGAATCGACGGTGACGTCGAACCGGTCGAGCGCGCCCGTATCGAGGACGTCGACGAGGTCGGCCGTCCCGGCCGTGGCGTTGCCGAGGTGGTCGGCGAGTCCCGATGGCGCGGCGTCGAGGCCGCCAGCCAGGGCGTTGAGGCCGCTCACCGGGTCCGTACCTGTGGCCGGCGCCTCGGGGATCCTGTCCAGGACGCCGCCGGGGAAGGCGGCCTCGAACCGCGCCCGTGAGGCGTGGGTGAGCGTCTCGGCGCGGACCTCCTGGAAGTGGTCGAAGTCCCAGACGAGGAACCGGTCGATGTCGGCGTCCAGGGCGCCGGGCCCGTGGTTCTCGCCGAGCTCGGGCGACAGCGCCGGCGTCCGCGGCACGATCGCGTCGACGATCGACCGGAACACGTCGAGCGTGTGCGGGTCCGTCGGGAGCGCCTCAAGGGCGCCCTGCGCGCGGGCCTCGGCGAGCGTCGCCCCGGACATCGACACCGCCGCCATTCCGCCGGCCCCGCGCAGCACGGTCCGCCGCGATACTCCGCCGTGAGGGTCGGTGTCGTCCCCCATGGTCGTCGGCTTGGGACCACCTCCGATAGGTCTACACCCGAAGATAGCCGGGGTTTCTTCCCGCGCGGTGCCGGCACCGTCGCGCCCGACGCGGCGGGCCGTCACCGAGGCCATCCGGAACCCCGACGGTTGGCGACCGGTCACGCCTGACCCGTCCGGCCCGGCTCCGGCCGGGCCGGGTCGACGACCGACCGGTCCGGCGAGGTCGCGAGGCCGCCTGTCGCCCCGTCGCGGGATCGTCGGGGCTACACCACCGGCCCCCGGAGGTGGCGCGGGACGACGGTGTGCTCGAGGAGGGCCGCGGCCGCGATGCCGACGACGCCGCCGACCGTCGCGACGTCGAACGCCGTTAGCAGGGTGCCGGTGACCAGCCCGACCCCGAGCACGAACGGCACGGCAAGTATCGCGAGGCCCGTAACGATGTAGCCGAGCCGCTCGCGCCGCTCGTCGGGCACGGTCGCGCGGGCCGCCCAGGCCACGGGCCCGACCGCGAGGAACGACGCGGCGGCGGCGACCACTATCGACGCCCACGGAACCGGGACTCGGCGACCAGCCGCACGGTCGCGAAAAGCGCGATCGCCGCCGGACTCCCGGCCAGCAGGAACCGGCCGGGGCGCCCGTCGAGACGCCCCGTCATGGCCGGCGGGACGGGGCGGCGCCCAAACCCTTTCGGGTCGGCGCGTCCCGTCCGGGAGACACCCCTCCATCCCCGGCGGGGACGCTCGATCGGGTAGGTCGCCCGGGCGCCGGAGCGTCGTCCCGGGACGAGTCGTTACAGCTCGAGCGTGGCGACCACGACCTCCTCGCACCGCGGACACCACCGGTCGGTCTGGCGAACGGCGAACCCGCAGTGCGCACAGACGGTACGGTCTCGCGCCATACGTCACTTTGGCGTGTTAACGTGATAAACGCTGACAGCGATTCGAACGATGAAAACCGGGCGCGAGGCGGCACCGAACCGGTTGCGGGCCGCCCGACCCCGTGGACAGCCGCGCCGGGAATCCAACGCGTATATACGGACCTCGCCTGTGGGTGTCGACAGGGCGATCCATGCAGGACCAGCGCATCCTCGTCACCGGCGGCGCGGGCTTCATCGGCTCGAACCTCGCGAACGCCCTCGCCGCCGACAACGACGTCGTGGTCGTCGACGACGAACACCTCGGCACGCCCGCGAACCTCGACGACGCCGTCGAGTACCGGCTGGCGAGCGTCCTCGACGCCGACCTCCCGACCGACGTCGACGTCCTCTACCACCTCGCCGCGCTGTCCTCCTACGCCATGCACGAGGCGGACCCCACCACCGGGGCGCGCGTCAACGTCGAGGGCTTCGTCAACACCGTCGAACAGGCCCGCCGGGACGGCTGTGACACCGTCGTCTACGCCTCGACGTCCTCCATCTACGGCAGCCGCACCGAGCCCTCCCCGGAGGACATGCCGGTCGAGGTGAACACGGGCTACGAGGCGTCGAAGCTCGCCCGCGAGCGGTACGGCGAGTACTACTCGAACCACTACGGCATCTCGATGGCCGGCATGCGCTTTTTCTCCGTCTACCAGGGCTACGGCGGCGCCGAGGCACACAAGGGCGAGTACGCCAACGTCATCGCGCAGTTCGCCGACGACGTCGCCAACGGCCGCCAGCCGAAACTGTACGGCGACGGCGAACAGACCCGCGACTTCACCCACGTCGACGACATCGTCCGTGGCCTCGAGCTGGCGGCCGACCACGAGCTCGACGGCATCTACAACCTCGGCACCGGCGAGGCATACTCGTTCAACACGGTCGTCGAGTTCCTCAACGGGGAGCTCGGCACCGACGTCGACCCGGAGTACGTCGAGAACCCGATCCCCGAGTCGGTCTACGTCCACGACACCCGCGCCGACCCCTCGAAGATGCGCGCCGCGACGGGGTGGGAGCCCGAGGTCGACTTCCGGGAGGGCATCCGGCGGATCTGTGCGCAGTACGACTGAGTGTCCGGCGCGAACCGTCGCGGATCGAGGCCGTCGACCGGCTACGCGTCGCCGTTCGCCGCGGCGTCCTCACGGACCAGGTCGCAGCACCGTCTGAGGAAGTTCAGTCGTGCGGTCTCGCCGGCGCCGGCCTCGACCAGCGTCGCCTCGAGGCCGTCGCGATGCTGGTGGCAGCACTCGCCGTGGCAGGGTTTACAGAGGTACTCGAGGGACTTGCCGTCGCGGCTCCAGCGATCGCCGTGCTTGTCGTACTCGCGCGCCTCGTCCCGCGGAACGGTGTCCCCGCAGGCGATGCACGTCACGTCGCCGTCCCCGCGGCCACCGAAGACGGAACGACTCGAGGGCGCCATCGCTACCGGTCGACCTCCCCCATGATGGCGTCGAGGCTCCCGATGGTCGCGACGAGGTCGGCGACGTACTCGCCCTCCGCCATCGCCGGCAGTGCCGAGAGGTTCGAGAACGACGGCCCGCGGATCTTGAACCGCGCGGGCGTCTGGGTGCCGTCCGCGCGGATGTAGATGCCGAGCTCGCCCTTCGCGGCCTCGACGACACGGTAGCACTCCCCGGTCGGCTTCAGCGTCCGGGGGACGTTGGCCTGGACGGTGCGGTCCGCCTCGGGCCAGTCCTCGAGCAGGTCGACGCACTGATCGACGATGGCGGCGGACTGCTCGATCTCCCGGAGCCGCACGAGGACGCGCGAGAAGTTGTCACAGCCGTCCTCGGTGACGACGTCCCACTCGAGGTGCGGGTAGTACCCGTAGGGGTCGTCCCGCCGGACGTCGTAGTCGACGCCGGAGCCCCGGGCGACCGGGCCCGTACAGCCGTACGCCTTCGCCGTCTCGGGCGGCAGGACGCCGGTGTCGACGGTCCGCATCTGGAACAGTTCGTTCCTCGCCAGGAGGTCCCGGTACTCGGCCATCTTCCGCGGGAGGTCGTTCGTGAACGCCCGCGCGGCCTCGAAGAAGTCCTCGCGGGGCGATGGGACGTCCCAGGCGACGCCGCCGAGCCGGAAGTAGTTGAACATCAGCCGCTGGCCGGTGAGGTCCTCCAGGAGGTCCTGGACGATCTCGCGGTCCCGGACGCCGTACTGGAAGGCGACGGTGAACTCGCCGACGACGTCGAGCGCGTAGGTGGCGACGGCGAGGAAGTGCCCGAGGATCCGGGAGAGCTCCGCGCTCAACGTGCGCAGCACCTGCGCGTACTCCGGCATCTCGACGTCCGCGAGGGCCTCGGCGGTCCTGGCGTAGGCCCACTCGTTCAGCAGGCCGGCGCCGCTCCAGTCCCAGCGGTCCGGGTACGGCATGATCTGGTGGCGGTAGGTGCCCTGCTCGCACATCTGTTCCTCACAGCGGTGGATGTACCCGATGTCGGGCTCGACGTCGACGATCTGCTCGCCGTCCA
>CAZATR010000051.1:0-15470 GCA_964488035.1 uncultured Natronomonas sp. | reverse complement strand
GGCGCTCCCGTCGGTCGCGCCGCCCGGCTCGGGTTCGGGCGTCCCTCGCGCGCAGTTTGTCGACCGCCGCTCGCGGCGAGCACTCGCGGCGGTCGGCCAGCCACGCGCCAGGTGTGATTTCCGGCATCCTGGTGGACTGAAAGGGCGAGGCGGGCTGGCGGCGGAGCGGAGTTGCTGAGCGGGCCAGTATCCGAGCGGCCGCAGGCCGCGAGGATATCCCGCAGAGCGACCGCGAGCCCGCCGAGGCTTTCGAGGTGGTCTCGACTACTGTTCTACAACGGAAAGCTAGATCGATCCCTAAGCACCCAGCTCCGTGCAACCGGTCTAGCTCGGGTTCCGCAGGGGAACAGTGACATCAAGGTTCGGTGGTCACGTCCCCTCGGCGGCATCGGCGTCCAGTTTGACGTAGGCCTCGCTTTCGGGGTCCGGGAGGGCCGGCTCCTCGGCGCGGTAGGCCCGGCGCGAGCCGCAGGCTGGACAGGTCCTGATTGTTCCCTCGGGGACTTCGCGATCGGCGTCGGCCGGGACCGACGAGTCCGGCCCGGTCGCGCCACGGACTCGCATGTCGGACAGACCAGGTACGGTCCGGGCTCGGTCACGACGACCACCCCCGGTGGAGCAGCATCGCGCCGGCGAGCGCCACGACCGCGAGCGCCGCGCCGAAGCCCGCGCCGGACCCCGGGGTCGGGGTGCCGCGACCGGAGCCACCGCCCGGGGCGCCGGACCCGCCACCGCCGCCGGCGCCACTGCCAGCGGCCGTGTCGGCCCCCGGCCGGACCGTTCCCGCCCGGACCGAGACGGTCGCCGTGCGGGCCCCTGCGCGCACGGTGTGGTCGCCGGGCTCGTCGAACGACGTCGTGGCCGCGACGGTGGTCGTATCGGCGACGGCGACCCGGCGGGTCGCGATGGGCTCGCCGTCGACGGCGACCGTGACGGTGCCGTTCGCGGGCCGGGCGGCGCTCGACTCGACGGTCGCCCGAACGTGGACCCGTTCGCTCCGGGCGGGGGTCCGGGGGTCGACCGAAAGGCCGGTCACCGTCGGGTCGGCGGGCGGTTCGACGACGGCGGTCGCGGTGGCGGTGCCGGCCCGGAGCTCGTGCTCGCCGGGCGTCTCGAAGGTGTGCGCGAACGAGAGGGTCGCGGTCTCGCCGGCCGCGAGCGTGCCGCTACGGGTGGCGACGGTCTCGCCGTCGACGCGAAACGGGACCTCGTAGTCGCCGGGCTCGGTGCCCGCGTTCCGGACGACGACGGTGGCTTCGAGGCTTTCGCCGGTCACGAGCCGTGGCTCGTCGAGGCCGGTCTCCCGGTAGGGGCCCGAGACGGCGTAGCCGTCGATCGCGTGTCGGATCAGTGGGCCGCCGAAGGCCTCGACGTGGGCCGAGCGGTTCCAGACCGGCGGGGTCGCGGTGGTTTCCGTGTACTCGCGGGCGTCGGCCCGTGCGCCGCCACCGCCGGCGGCCGCGACGGCGTCGAGGAAGTCGGCCTGGGTGACATCGCCGTCGCCGAAGCTGGCGGCGACGCCGTTCATGCTGGCGTCGGACGCGGCGTGGAGCCGGCGGTCCAGCGCGCCCCAGACGAGCGCGCCCTTCACGTAGTTGCCCTCGTTGGCCGTCCAGGTCTCGGGGTCGGCGAGCACGACGTCCGCGTAGGTGTCGCTCCCGCCACGGGCCAGGTTCACCCGGAAGCGCTCGTGGGAGATGCGGCCCGCCTCGTACGGGAGGAGCGCCGCGTAGTACTCGGCCATCCCCTCGACGGTCCAGCGGGTCTCGGCCGTCGGGTCGTAGTCCTGCCGTGTGTGGACGTACTCGTGGACCCAGGCGTTCCGCGCGGTGTCGACGGCCTGGACGTCCCGGACCCACATGTCGGCATCGCCGCGCTGGAGGCCGGTCGCCGCCCACTCGACGGTCGTCGGCGCGACCACCACGAACACCTCCGCGTCGCGGGTGCCGAACCGGATGCGTCGGGAGGCGTGTGCCAGCGAGTCGAGCACCGTGGCCGGCGAGGCGCGCATGTCGGCCGCCTCGGGGACCACGAGCCGGAACCGTTGCTCGGCGTCGACCGTCCGGACCCGCGTCTCGTGGGGGCCGAGGTAGGTGATGTGCTGGCCGGCGGCGCCCGCCCCGTCCACGCGGTAGCGCTCGTCGGCCTCGACGGTCGAGCCCGGTTCGCGGAGCCCGACCCGCGGCGACCGGACGAGGGCCCACTCGTCGGTGACCGCATAGAGGTGGCGGGGGCCGGCGCCGCGGTCGACCGTGACGTTGCCCGCCATCGTGTAGGACAGGGAGGGCTCGTCGGTCGAGCGGGTCCACTCGTAGGTCCGGTCGTCGACCCGCGTGAACCCGTCGGTCTCGTAGACGTCGGTCCGCTCGGGGATCGTCACCCGGAGTCCGGGCGTCCCGCTCGGGACGGACACGCGGGTGGTCACGTCGACGGCGCCGGCCTCGTCGGTCGGACCGACGGTGTGCGTGACGTCCATGCTGTCGGCCGCGGCCGGGCCCGCGACCACGACGGCCCCGACGGCGAGCAGGACGGCGACGAGGGCGAGCCGTGGCACCCGGCCGTGCGTGAGCCGCGGACCCGCCGCGGAGCGATCCATTCAGGCGCCGCGTACGGGCTCGACCGCTATCCGTATGTCGATGCCCTCGACGTCCCAGGTGCGCTCGTGGCCCCCGGCGATCGGGCCGAACTCGGCCGCCCGGACCTCCTCGGCGACGAGGGCCTCGTGGCGCCGGACGAGCCCGGCGACGCGGTCGTCCGCGACGTCGAGGTCGACGCGGATCTCGGCCTCGATGTCCAACTCGAGGTCCTTCCGCATCTCCTGGACGCGGCGGATGACCTCCCGGGCGTAGCCCTCGGCCTCGATGGCCTCGGTGAGCGTGGTGTCGACGTAGACGACGCCGCGGTCCTCCCCGTCGACGGCGAACGGCGTCCCCTCGACGCCCCGAGGGGTTTCGGCGTTGAACGTCACCATCTCGTCGGTCACCGAGACCTCGCGACCGAGTTCGTCGGCGACGGCGGCCTCCAGGGCCTCGAGGCTCGCGTCCTCGAGGGTGACGGCGTTCAGCGCCTCCATGATCTCGCCGGCCTCGTCGCCGAACGCTGGCCCGAGCACGGACATGTCGGCCCGGGCGCTGTACCGGAGTTCCTCCCAGTCGCCGCCGGTCTCGACGAGCTCGATCTCGCGGGCGTTCAGCCGGTCACGGAGCAGGTCGCGGTGTCGGTCGACCGCCTCGGCGGCGGCCTCGTCGTCGGCCGCGACGACGACCCGCTGGACCGGCCAGCGGAGCTTCCGCTCGGCCTGCTGGCGGGCGTTCGACCCGGCCTCCTCGACGGCGGCGACGACCTCGACGTCGGCCTCGAGCTGTGGGTCCCGGAACGACTCGTCCGGCTCGGGCCAGTCGCACATGTGGACGGTGACGTGGCCGGCCTCGCCGGTCAACGAGCCGTAGATGTCGTCGGCGACGAGCGGCGCGTACGGCGCGAGCAGCTTCGTGGTCTCGACGAGGACGTGGTACAGCGTGGCGTAGGCGGCCCGCTTGCTCGCCGAGTCCTCCTCGTCCCACATGCGCTCGCGGACGACCTGGATGTAGAACCGGGAGACGTCCTCGACGACGAACGCGAGCAATGCTTCGAGGGCCTTGTCCTGCCGGACCGCCTCCCAGTGGCCGGTCATCCCGTCGACGACGGTCTGGAGCCGCGACAGGACCCACCGGTCGACGGTCTCCAGGTCCGCGTCGGCGACCGCGCCCGGTGCGCTGCCGCCGGCGTCGCCGGCCGCCTCGGTTCCGGCATGTGGGTCGAAGCCGTCGAGCCGCATGTACGGCAGCGGGAACCGGAAGACGTTCCAGAGGATGTTCAGCCGGCGCTCCATCTCCTGGGTCTCGTCCCACGAGAACCGCATGTCGTCGCCCTGTGGCGTCACCGACAGCAGGAACAGCCGCATCGGGTCGACGCCATGTCTGTCGACGACCTCGTGGGGGTCGATGAAGATGTCCTTGGACTTCGACATCGACCGACCGTCCGGCATGTTCGCGAACCCGTGCATCACGACCTCGCGGTAGGGGATCTCGTCGAGCGCGGCGCCGCCCATCCCGAGCTGCGACCAGAACCAGCCGCGGGTCTGGTCGTGGGCCTCGATGATGAGGTCCGCGGGCCAGAGCCGCTCGAAGTCCACCTCGCTTTCGGGGTACCCGATGGTGCCCCAGGAGGCGACCGAGGAGTCCAGCCAGACGTCGAACACGTCCGGCACGCGCGTGTAGGTGGTGCCGTCCTCGGTGATGGTGAGGTCGTCGACGGTGTCCTTGTGGAGGTCGACGGCGTCGGGATCGATCGCCCGGTCGACGCGCTCGGCGAGTTCCTCGCGGGTACCGATCACGATGGCGTCGTCGACGTCGCCGGACCAGTCCTCCGGAACCCAGATCGGGATCGGAATCCCCCAGTAGCGCTGCCGGGAGACGTTCCAGTCCGGCGACTCCTCGACGAACGAGCGGAACCGCTCGTCGCGGGCATCCGGCGGGTGCCACTCGCTTTCCTCGATGAGCTCCAGGAGGTCGTCCTTGATGTCGGTGACCGTGATGAACCACTGGTCGGTCACCATCTGGATGACCGGGGTGTCGCACCGCCAGCAGTGCCCGTAGTCGTGGTGGTGCCGGCCGCCGTACAGCAGCAGGCCCTTCCCGTCCAGGTCGGCGATGATGTCGGCGTCGGCGTCCTTGACGAACTCGCCGGCGTAGTCGCCGCCAGCGTCGGTGTAGGCCCCGTCCGGCCCGACGGGACAGAAGATCTCCAGCCCGAGTTCGCGGCCGCGCTCGAAGTCCTCCTCGCCGTGGCCCGGCGCGGAGTGGACCAGCCCGGTGCGGTCGGCCTCGACGTAGTCGGCGGTGTAAACCTGCAGGGCGCCCTCGAAGCCCGGCGCGTCCGGGACCTCCTCGCGCAGCGGGTGTTCGTAGGTCCAGCCGACCATCTCCTCGCCGGCGACCTCGTCGACGACGGTCCAGTCGTCGTAGCCGGCCGTCTCCAGGGTGTCTTCGACGCAGGACGCCTCGAGGTACAACAGTTCCGTCTCGTCGCCGCGACGGGCCTCGACCGCCTGGTAGGTGGCGTCGCCGTCGACGGCGACGAAGGTGTTCGCGGGGATGGTCCAGGGCGTCGTGGTCCAGATGACCAGCGACCCGTCGCTGTCGGCCAGCGGGAACTTCACGTAGATCGAGGGGTCCTCGACGTGCTCGTACTCGACCTCGTTGTTCGCGATGGCGGTCTCACAGCGCGGACACTGGCTGATCGAGCGCTGGCCCTGCTCGACGAGGCCGCGGTCGTGGGCCCGGGCGAACCCCCACCAGGCGGCCTCCATGTAGGAGGGGTCGACGGTCCTGTAGGGGTCCTCCCAGTCCATCCAGACGCCGAAGGACTCGAAGTCGGACTGCAGGCCCTCGAGTTGTTCGGTGGCGTACTCCTTGCACGCCTCGATGAAGTTCTCCTCGCCGTAGGCCTCGATGTCCTTCTTGTTCTCGAACCCGAGCTCCTCCTCGACGCGGGTCTCGATCGGGAGCCCGTGCATGTCGTAGCCGGGCCGGTCGGTGACGTCGTACCCGCACATCCGGTGGTACCGGATGTAGGCGTCCTTCAGCGTCTTGTTCCACGTCGTCCCCATGTGGGCCGCCCCGGAGGTGTACGGCGGGCCGTCGACGAAGAAGAAGTCCTCGCCGTCCTGGCGGTGGCGCTTCGTCCGCTCGTAGGCGTCGACCGCATCCCACCGCTCGAAGACGCGGTCCTCGACCGTCGCCGGGTCGTACTGGTCGTCGACCGCTTCGAACCTGCTCATACGAGCCCTATCCGCCCGCGCTGTTAAAGGCAAACCGGTAGCGTGTGACGCCGTCGGGACCGTCCCCCCGCGAGTCGGTCGGGATCGGAGGGTCGCCGCGGGGCGTGCCGCGCCGGGCGGCTACTCGAGTTCGATCTTCCGGACGAACTCCAGGGCGCGGATCTCGTTGATGACGTCGCCGGCGAGGTCCCCGTCGGTGATCAGGTAGAGCTTCGGCTCGTCGGTGAACTCCGGGTCCTCGCTGATCGTCTGCCGGATGGAGATCCCGCGGTCGGCGAGGATCGACGTGACGGCCGCGACGATGCCGGGCTCGTCGGCGTCGGTCACCCGGACGGTGAGCACCGTCAGGTCGAGCACCGGCGCGAGGTCCATGAGGGAGGGGATGGCGGAGATGTTCCGGAAGATGGGTCGGAGATCGTCGTCCTCGAGGATGGCGTCCGTCGTCGCGTCCACGACCCGGCGGTCGACGTCGATCTCCCGGGCGATGCCCGTGTTCGGGATCTCGATCCCGCCGGACACCACCCGCCCGTCCTCGTTCACCGAGAAGCCCCGCTCGAGCAGAAGCCGGATGACAGCCTGCTGGCTCGGGCTGTCCTCGAACTTCCGCATGATCTCGTCGAACATACACGGCCGCTCGCGGCGAGGGGTGTTGGCTGTTACGCCCTCGGGAGCGCTCGCTCGCACCGGACCGCGCGGCCGCCGCAGTCCAGCGACGCCTGGACGTCCTCCGTCAACGGCGGGTTCCCGCAGTGGGGCACTCGAGGGGTCACCCTGCGCCGTCCCGATGAACGCGGACGCGAGGATCGACGAAGGGTGGCCATGCGGTCGTCGGGTGGGGCGAGCAGGCGGTGCGGCAACGGGGGTCCGGACCGGCGGGGCACCGCGCGTCCGCGAGCCGCCGGTCGGCGACGGTTACAGCACACCGGCGGTGGTCCCGTCTTGGTACATAAATCTCGGGGGGTCTCCGGGCGCGGCGGGGCCCGCCGTGGTCAGTCGTCGGCCGGGGCCACACCGGCGTCGCCGACGGCGTCCTCCGGGACGGTGCCGTCGTCGTTCCAGCCGCGGAGCTCGTAGTAGGTCGACAGCTCGTCGTCGAGCCCCTCGAGCTCGTAGGGTAGGTCGGCGTCGTCGGCGCGGTCGAAGCCGCGCCGGTTGTTGAAGTGTCGCTCGAGGGCGACGATGCGGCCGCCGACGTCCATCAGGGTGTCCCAGTCGGTGTCGAACAGGCGGGCGTACCGGTCGTGGGTCATGTTCGAGTAGGAGAACTTGCAGAGCACGCCGGAGTCGTGGACCGCGTTCTTGTTCTCCTGTTCGATCAGGCGTTCGGACTTGCCCGCGACGCCCGCCGACTCCAGCGCCCGATCCGGCGGTACCAGCGGGTACTCGAGCTGGTACATCTCGGCGTACATGTGGTCGGCGCCGCGGTTCGACGTCGCGAACGAGAGGCCCTGCCCGTTGAGCGTGCGGCCGTCGTGGGCGGCGAACTCCATGCCCTTCATCGTCCAGTTCTCGACGCCGAGCTCGTCGTGGAACCGGTCGATGCCCTCCGCGAGGGTGTCGCCGACGCCCTCCCGGTAGGCGATCTTCTCGACGAGCTCGTGGATCAGTTCGGCGTTGCCGAACTCGTCGTTGGCGGCGAGGTAGGCGGCGACGGCGTCGCCACAGGAGATGGTGTCGATGCCGTACTGGTCGCAGAGTTCGTTGGACTTCATGATGGCGACGAAGTCGTCGACGAGGGCGTTCGAGCCGAACGACATCATCGTCTCGTACTCGGGGCCCTCGGTCTCGAGCCCGGTCTCCTCGTCGCGCGTCGGAAGCTTGCAGGCGAACGCACACGACGAGCAGGTGCCCTTCTTGTACTTGTGCTCGATGACGGCGGCGGAGCCGATGTCGTCGACCTCGTCGTAGCTGAGTTCCTGAAAGTACTTCGTCGGGAGGGCGCCGACGGCGTTGGCGTAGTCGGAGACGGAGACGGTGCCGGCGTCCTTCATCGGGCTGCCGGACTCGGAGGCCTCGCGGTGGATCTCCATGACGAGTTCGTCGTCGAGGCCCTCGATCTCGCGGCGGGAGTCGCCGTCGACGGTGAGGAACTTCACGTTCTTCGCGCCGAGGACGGCGCCGAGCCCGCCGCGGCCGAACGCGCGGGAGCCCGAGGTGATGATGGCGGCATAGCGGACCTCGTTCTCGCCGGCCGGACCGACCACGGCGGTGTGTTCGGACTCGAGCCCGGTCGCGTCCTCGATGTACTCGGTGGTCGCCTCGACGGTCGCCTCGGCGAGCTCGGGGACGGGCTCGAACTCGACGCCGTCGTCGGTGACGTGGACGCCGACGAGCTCGTCGCTGGCCCCGGTGATCTCGATGGCCGAGTAGCCGGTGTCGACGAACGGTCGGGACATGAAGCCGCCGGCGTTCGACGACAACAGGCCGTCGGTCAACGGGGAGAGCCCGGTGCAGGAGAGCCGTCCGGTGTAGCTCATCATCGAAGTCTGGAGCGGGCCGGCGGCGAACACCAGGCTGTTGTCGGGGCCGAGCGGGTCGGCGTCGAACGGGATGCGGTCGTGGGCGAGCTTCGTCCCGACGCCGCGGCCGCCGATGAAGGACTCGAGGACGTCGTCGACGTCCGCCTCGTCGGCCTGCCGGTCGCCGACGTCGACGGACAACAGCGGGCCTGCTGCGTGGATCATTGACGGTCGGGAACGGGCGCCCGTTCCCCATAAATCGTCCCCCGCGTTTGCGTGGCGGATACTTCCCGGGGCGCTCGCCCGCCCGCGCCGCTGCAGCTCCCCCCGGTTCGCGGCGAGCCCCCGGTCCCGGACCGCGACGGCCCGGTCACTCGCCGCGGCAGAGCGCCATCGCCTCGCGGACCGCGTCGTGTTCGCCGACGATGGTGATGTGGTCGTTCCGGTCGAGGACGTAGTCGGCCTCGGGGACGAAGGTGTCGTCGCCGTGGGTGACGAGGGCGACGAGACAGCGGCCGGGCAGTTTCGCGCTCGCCTCCTGGACGGTCAGGCCGACGAACTCCTCGTTCGTGACCGTGACCTCCTGGACGTCGCCGCCCTCCTCGATGTTCTCCGACCAGCGCTGGACCGCCGGCCGCTCGATGACGTTGTCGATGGCCTGGGCGATGGCGTGCGAGGAGGAGATGACCTCGACGTCGAGGTTCTCGAAGGCCTCGAGGTTCTCCGGCAGGTTCGACCGACAGATCACGCGGTCGGTGTCGAACTTCGTGGTCGCCAGCCGGCCGATCAGGAGGTTCGTGTCGTCGTCGCCGGTGGCGGCGATGATGGTGCTGGCGTTGTCCGCCCCGGCCGCCCGGAGGACGTCGACGTCGGTCCCGTCGCCGATCTGGACCGTGAATCCCTCCTCCCGGGTCCGCTCGATCGCTTCGTCGTCGTTCTCGATGACGACGACGTTCTCTCCACGGGCTTCGAGGCGGCGGGCGAGCTCGCGGCCCACCCGCCCGCCGCCGATCACGAGTACACGCATTGGTATCACGTCCAGGTATTCCGCCACGTGGCGGGCGAGCCCGCCCTGCAGCGCGACCGTCGACAGGATGACGAGGAACACCGTCCCGACGAGCAGCGTCGCCGCCGTGTCCTGGTTTGCGGCCTGTAGCTCGATCGCGAACAGCGTCGCGATCGACGCCGGGATGATGCCGCGGGGGCCGACGAACCCCACGAACAGCCGCTCGGGGACGGTGAACGCGCCGCCGATCGTCGAGAGGTACACCAAGAGCGGCCGGATAACGAGGATGACGACGGCGACCACGACGACGCCGCCCAGGCCGAGCGAGAGCAGGTCCCCGAACTCCAGCAGCGCGGCGAGCGTGATGAACACGAACGACAGCACGATGAGCGTCACGTCGCCCTTGAACTCAGAGATCCGTTCCTCGTAGGGGACGTCCAGGTTGCCGAGGACCATGCCGGCCGACGCGACGGCGGCGACGCCGGCCTCGCTGGCGATCGCCTCGGCGCCCCCGTACGCGACCAGGGCGCCCGCGAGCACGACGAGTCGGGCGTTCCGTGGGGCGTCCCCGGGCGAGAGGTCGATGTACCGGAGGACGAACCAGACGATGACGGCGACCGCGATGCCGACGAGGACGCCGCCGCCGAGCCGTTCGGCGAACAGGACCACGGCCTCCACCGGCGTCGGGTCCTCCAGCTTGATGACCTCGAACACCACGACGGCGAGGATGGCGGCGGTGACGTCGTTGACGATGCCCTCCGTCTCCAGGGCGACGGCCACCCGGTCGCGGACGGGCACCACCTGGAGGATGGGGGTGATGACGGTCGGCCCGGTCGCGACGAGTAGTGCGCCGACGAGCAGCGCGATCCCCCACGAGGCCGGGAGGGCGAGTCTGACCACGAGCGCGGTCCCGAGCAGCGCGATGACGGCGCCGACGGTCACCAGCCGGAGGCTCTCGCTGGTCGCCTGCCGGATCTTCTCGATGCGGAGATGGAAGGCGCCCTCGAAGACGATGATGGCGACGGAGAGCCCGACGATGGCCGGGAGCGACGCGAACGAACCGGGGGTGATGACGCCGAGCCCCTCGGGCCCGAGCGCGATGCCGGACGCTAACAGGAACACGATACTCGGGACCTCGAAGCGGTCCGCGAGTATCTGGGCGGCGACCCCGATGGCGATTATCGCGGCGACGAGCGGAATCAGTTGACTCGCCACTGGTGTCTCTCCATCGGTCGGCGATTCCATCGCCTCCCGAATAAAACCCCCGAGAGTCAGGCCGGCGCGACGGCCTGCGAGGCGCCGTAACCCGTCCCGACGGGCCGAGGTAGCCGGTCGCCGTTCCGTTAGCCCTCGCGCTCGTCGAGATACCGGAGCACGCCACGGACGTTCATCGCGACCTCGCCGGCGGCCTTGTCGGCGCCCCAGACCTCGTCGACGTCGCTTTCCGCGACGAAGTGCTCGACGACGGCCTCGTCGTCCGCGAGGTCGCGGCGTTTCGCGGCGATCGATTCGACCCACTCGGTGATGACGCCGACGTACGCCGAGAGCCGGTCGGCGGCGGGGGCGTCGCCGAAGTGCGGGTAGCAGAGCGTGTCCGGCGCCATCCGGGCAATCATCCGGGCGTCGGCGACGACCTGCTCGAGGTCGAATCCGGGCGGCGGGGAGGTCTCCCGGACGGTGTCGCGCGCCGGGACGTAGATTCCGGCGGCGTCGGCGGTGTAGACGGCGTCGGCCGCCCGGTCGTGGAAGACGACCTGGTGGAAGGCGTGGCCGGGCGCGTGGTGGACGTCGAGTTCGACCGAACCGAGGTCGACGGTGGTGCCGTCGTGGATCGGGTCGATGGCCTCGACCGGGACCGGCGTCGGCTCGGTGTAATACTCGATCTGGTCGCCGACGGCCGCCTTGGTGCCCTCCCAGATGCGGTCGGGCGAGGCGAGGAACGTCGCCCCGTCCTCGTGGACGTGGACGTCGGCGCCCGTCGCCTCGTGGATGAGCCCGGCGCCGCCGGCGTGGTCGAGGTGGACGTGGGTCAACACGATCGCCTCCAGGTCCGTCGGCGCGATACCGGTTTCATCGAGTGCGTCGAGGATGCGCTCGTAGTTCGTGCCGATGCCGGCGTCGACGATCGCCGGCCGGTCGGCGTCCAGGATGTAGACGGCGCCGTACTCCGGGACGTCGTACATCCCGGTGTCGACGTAGTAGCAGTCCGGAACCGCCTCGACTTCGAAGACGTCGCCGATGGCCATGCCCCGGCTACCGGGGGAAGCGACAAAAGCTGGCCGGTCGGGTTACAGCGTGCTCCGGAGGATGCTCCAGAGGTCCTGCTGGCGCTTCTGGAGCACCCTGACCGGCGAGGCGACGGTGTACTCGCCGTCCTCGCCACGGTCGGCGATGTCCTCGGACTCGAAGTCCTCCAGCGTCGACCGGACGGTGTTCTCCGGCAGCAGCGTCCGGCCCGCGATATCCTCGGGCGTGCCGCCGCCGAGCGCCTGTACCGTGAGGTAGACGGAGACGCGCTGTGGGGACTCCAGGACCTCCACCAGCAGGTCGTTCACGACGTTGCTCCCCGTGTCCGTCGTCGTCGGCTCCGACCGTACCATCTCGTCCTCGGTCAACGGTTCGGCCGCCTCGATCCGCTCCTCCAGGAGACCGATGGCGGTCGTCCGGCTCTTGCCCTCGACTTCACGGTCGAGCAGCCGCTCGAGGGCCTCCGGCTCGGTGACGACCGCCGCAAGCTCCCGGAGCTCCTCGACGGTGTAGTCGGCGGGGTCGACGTCGACCAGGTCCTCCGTCCGGATCTCGTCGTCCGTCGTGAAGCTGACCTCGCCGTAGCCCTCGACGCGGAGCCCGAGTTCGATCTCGTGGACGCCGAGCCGGAGGCGGTCGCGGTCCAGCACCACCTGCACCGTCTCCGCGAGGTCGAGCGCCAGGGGATCCTCCGGCGTGATCTCGGCGGCCGTGTACCGCTCGTCCTCGGAGAGCTCGAGCGTGATCCCCTCGGCGTCGACGGGCTCGCCGTCGATCTTCGCCATCGTGACGCCCTCGAACTCCGCCTCGATGAGCCGGTTCTTCAGCTCGAACTCCACGCCGCGTTCCGTGTTCTCGAGGCTCTCCCACGTGAAGAGCCGCTCGAGATACTGCTCGATCATACCCGGGCCATCGCCGGCCCCGCACTTCGGTCTGTCGTCAACGCGACAAACACCGGAAGCCGTTTACTCCTGACCGGTCCGGGCCGTCACGTGGCCACGACGGGTCGGTTCCCCGACGGGTCAGACGGTAGTGTCGGTCGTTGCCGACCGCCCGTCGACGGACGCCCCGTCAACTCTGAGCAGGTAGCCGGTTGCCCCGAAGACGATGATCAACGCTATCTGCACCGCGAAGATGGATGTTGCGCCCGTTCCCGTGATCACATTCGCCACGAAGATGACGGTCGGTGCCGCCAGGAGGACGCTGACGACGCGTGAGTAGGCGCCGGTCAGAATCCCTGCGACTGCGAACAGGGGGAATGCGAGAAACGTGCCGACCAACATCGGGAGGAAGAATACGGGCTGGAGGGGTTCCAGGCTGCTCATCGGCACGCTCACGACCGCAGACGCGAATAGGACGGTCATCACGGCGTACCCGAACACGCCGATCACGGCGGTGATCGCGCCTGCGCGGGCCAACCAGGGCCGTTCGTCGAGTATTTCGGGGTACAGTCCGAGCATCCCGACGAGGACGGCAGTCCACGAGGCACCCACGAACACCTGGCCCAGCGGTAGTCGAATATTCGTCCCGTTGAGGACGTCGTAGAATACCACCGCTGCACCACCAACCATTATCACGGCTCCCAGGACGAACATCGTCGATCGTATTCGTTCGAGCGATTCCCACGGGAGTATGCCAGTATCTGACATGCGGAGAACGATACCAGCGCACGGACAAAAGTGTTAGTAGGACGAAATTACTATCGGAACATTGACTGATATCTCTTGGACTCCATGTCGCCGATGAGACCGTCTCAAGGCGTCATTACACTGAATCGCCTGTGTCACCCGTGGGCGTCGATAATGTTCGCGGATTCGTCGAACGTGAGCGCCAGCGTCTCGTCACCGCATGCGGCGATTACGGTCGTTTCAAGGGGGTCTTCCGAGACTATTTCGATCTCCTGGCCGTCCATAAGACCAACGACTCGCCGGACACTCTCGGGGTCGCTCGCTCTGAATCGGGTCGTGATCCCGTGATCGTGGTAGAAGGCTGCCGTAGCGGGATGGAACAGCGCGAGCGCTTTCGGCGAGGAAACATTGTGGTTCCCGCAGATCCGACACTGGAAACGAGCCAGAACCGCGAACTTCATTCCGCAGTTCGAACAGATTCCCGATGAGTCGTGATCTCGGCAGTGATCGAGTCGGCTCTCGACTGGCCCCGAACAGGCCGGACAGAGGCCATCGAACATGATCCAGGTTTGATGCCAGGCCGCAACGCGACTCGCCGCCCTGATCTCCTCGGGGCCGCGACCGGACAATCCGGCAGGGTCGAACGGGACTGCACTCAGGAAGCCCGGAACGTCTCCATCGGCCGAAACGCCCTCACACTCCGTACAGGCGTGAACGACCAGCCCCTCGTTGTAGTGGATGACCGTCGAGGCGTCACAGAACGGACACGGCTGGTCGATCGGAGACGGTTCGAGTCCCGCGTCCCGAACACCGGCGCCAGCGATTACAGCCTGAACGAACCGGAGTGCTGGAACGCGGAGCTCGTACCCCTCGCCCGGTGCCCGCTGCCTGATGAATTGCCCCTCGAGTTGCTCGAGGTGGTACCTGAAACTTCCGCGATCCTCGTACTCGACGCGCTCGAAGAGTTCGGAGAAGGGAACCGTATTGTCGGTCGCGGACGGGTCGTGCGTTTCCCACAGCACCAGGAGAATTGCCAGTCGCGTCTCGTTGCCGAGCAGCGCGAACGCCTCACTGGCGTGTGAACCCGCCGCTCCGACGGTCGTCTCCAGTGGTAGTCCCTCTGATTGCTGGTCAGTCATCGGTCGCCGCCCGCGCTGCAGTATCGTCGGTCTGCTCGTCGCTTTCGGGCTGAGATGACTGCTGGCGGAGGGTCGCACCGATCGCCAGGTGCGCCATCGCCTGGCCCGAACTGACGACGAACACCGACCACGGCTGTTCGAGGCCGGCGGCCATGTGCAGGACCATCAGGACGATGATGACGCCCGGAACTGAGATGACAAGGCCAGCGGTGGTCGAGTAGGCGTCCGAGCGGAGCGCGGCGAGGCCGAACGCCAGATATCCGCCGATGAACCCAACGAGGGACAGGATCCAGATGGCAAACCCTCCCGGAATCGGTCTGGGCACGACCCCGGCGAGGTGACCCGCACTCAGGAGACTGACCAGTGTGACCGCGAGCAATCCAACCGCCGCGGTGCCGGCACCGACGCGTGCCAGTAGGGGGCGTTCCCGTGCTAGCGACGGGTACAGTCCCAACAGACCGAGGAACGAGAAGACGTACCCCACCCAGAGCACTGACGTCTGTACCGATACGTCGGTGTACGTCACGATCCCATTAGCCCCACCGTAGCCGACCAGTACTGTCCCGGCCACGAGGAACAGTGACGAACTTCGCTCCTCGAGGACGTCCCACCGTGTGGCCCCGCCGTTCATAGTGCATGTGATACGGTGACAGGTGAATAAATTTCGGGTCGGTCGATGAATACGGACGACTGGTGTCGAATACCGGCCATTCGAGAGGTTCGTTCACCCCATAGTGGCGTCGTGTGCCGAATCGGCGTCCTCCAAGTGCCCGGGTTCGCCCTCCCGTCGGAGCATGTATCCAACGCCCACGTTTACGAGGATCAGCCCGATGAGGACGACGAGGACGACCGTGGCCGGTGTCGGCGTGGCCACGTTCGCCAGGAACACGAGTGTCTGCCCAACCAACAGGCCGCCGATACCCGGTCGATGTCGGTCCGAGCGGAGGATAGCGACCCCGAACAGGGGGAACGGCAGGACGCTCCCGGCCAGCATCAGCGGGAGAAACACGGGTTCGAGCGGTTCCAGCGCGCCCTCCGGTACGCCAGCGAAGATCGCAAGCACCCCGACAGTCATGATGGCGTACCCGATCAGTCCCAGGACGATGGCGGCGACGCCACCGCGCATCACCCACCGGTTCCGGTCAGCGAGCCCGGGATAGAGTCCCAGCA
>CAZATR010000050.1:0-15803 GCA_964488035.1 uncultured Natronomonas sp. | reverse complement strand
TTCGAGGCCGACAAGATCACCGGCAAACTCGGCATCCGCGCCTCCGACACGGCCGAACTCATCCTGGACGACGTCCGCGTCCCCGAGGAGAACCTCGTCGGCACCGAGGGCATGGGGTTCCTCCAGCAGATGCAGTTCTTCGACGCCACGCGGACGGGCGTGGCGGCGCAGGGCGTTGGGATCGCGAAGGGGGCCGCCGAGCGGGCGCTGGAGTACGCCCAGCAGCGCGAGCAGTTCGGCCAGCCGATCGGCGACTTCCAGGCCATCCAGCACAAGCTCGCCGACGTGCACACCGAACTCGAGGCCGCCCGCCAGCTGACCTACAAGTCCGCCTGGTCCGTCGACCACGCCGACGGCCAGCTGACCAAGCTCGCCTCCATGGCGAAGGAGTTCGCCAGCCGCGTCGCGGTCGACGCGGCCAACGAGGCCGTCCAGATTCACGGCGGCTCCGGTTACGTCGACGACTTCGACGTCGAGCGGTTCTACCGGGACGCCAAGATCACCCAGATCTACGAGGGGACGACGGAGATCCAGAAGATGATCATCGCCCGCGAACTGCAGGGCAAGGGCTTCTAGGAAACCCAGCTTTCTAACTCCCACGTTTTTACTCCCTCGGGTTCGCGCTTCGCGCGAACCGCTCGGTCGCAAAAACGTGGGGGAATACTTCCGCCCCGACGCCGAGCGCCGCAGGCGCGAGGCGTCGGCGAACCGCGCTCCGCGCGCCTCGCGGAGGCTTGTCCCCTGAGTGAGGGGGGTCGATCCGGAACGATGTCGGGATACCGACCCGTCTGGCGGTAGCCATTCGTGGCTCCGAGGACCGGATTCGGGCCGTCGCGGCATACACTTATAGGCCCCCGTGTGCGTGTCTCGGCTGAACAACAGTGTCGAACGACGAACGGGACGGGACGGGTGGGGACGCCGATCCGGCCAGTCCCGGCCCCGACGATCCTCCCGACGGTAACGAAACGCCGGACGACGAACGACGACGGCGCCTGCTGCTCTACGGCGGCCTCGCGGCACTGGGTGCGACCGGGGTGGCCGGCGCCTGGTACGGGACCCGGGACGAGGACCCGGCGCCGGACCCGACCGACACCCCCACCGTGACCGACGCGCGGACGGACGACGCGACGGCGACCCCGGACGAGGACGTCCCGGCGCTGGTCCGCCGGCACGCCCCGGACCTGTACTTCGGTCGCCTCGAGAAGTGGTTCCCGACGGACCCCCGCGAATACCTCCCGGAGCCCGACCCGGACGACCCCGTCCAGCTCGAGGGCTTCCCGGCCCTCCAGGGGTATTCCGACGACTTCCGGGCGACCGGGACGCCACCGTACCCGACCGTGTTCTATCACCAGGTCAGCCTGTCGGCGGACGTCGAAGTCGTCCAGTACTGGCTGTACTCCGCGTTCGACCAGTTCACGGTCAACTTCCACTGGCACGACTGGGAACTCCTCCAGGTGTTCGTCGACGCCGAGACCGGCGACCCGCTCCTGCTGTCGGCGAGCGCGCATTCCCGGAAGGTCCCGAACAACGAGGTCCGTGATCCCGAGGTCCCCGGGGACCGTCGGGTCGGTATCCTCTCGGAGGTCGGTTCGCACTCCAGCGCGACGGACGTCAACGAGGTCGTGCCGAGCTTCGAGCGGCTCACCTCGGGCGTCTCGACGTCGGACGTCACCAACGACCTCCTGGAGACCGCCGCCGGGACGAGCGTCCCGTTCGCCTACGGGCTGCCACGGGACGAGGGGGCGCGGCTCCCGTTCGTGATGCCCGAACTCGAGGACCACCGGCTGGACGAGCATCCGGACCTCGACCTCGAACGGTCGGACTTCGTCGACGAATCCGTCACCGTCACCGACTGGCACGGGATCCCGACCCCGCCGGACTCGATCCCGTTCCGCCAGCCGGGTCTCGTGATGACCCACCCGGAGAGCCCGACCCAGGGCGACGTCGCCTACGCGCTCGAACCGATCGAGGACGTACGGGCGGAGATCTCCGAGTTCGTGGGCCCGCAACTGAGCTTCCAGTTCCGGATCCCTGGCTACCTGGAGGACCGCATCGCCGGACACATCACTGACGTCGGCATCCCGTGGGAACAGTCCCGGTTCGACGACCCACTGGCCGACGTCACCGACCCCGCCCACCGCGCCGCCCTCGACGGCCGTCGACCCACGGCGTTGTCGGCGCGCGTCGCCGGGACGATCCGACAGCTCCGGTCCGGCGGCGACGGCGACATCGACCGGCTGTCGGGCCCGGCCGCCAGCGACCTCTCCGACCGGATCCCCGTCTCGTTCTCGCGGCCGCCGACGGAACTGGCGGTCCGGCTCGCGAGCCCGGACCCCGTCGCGACGGTCACCAACGCCGGCCACTTCGGGTTCCTCCGGGTCGAGGCCGGCGAGCATCGGCTCGTCGTCGACGGCCCGGGCTACGCGCCCGTCGCCGAACGGTTCGCCCATGACGGCGACTTCGTGTGGGCCGGTGCCGGCGGCCACCTCGGCGTCGTGGCCAACGACGACGCCGTCCGGATCCGCGCCGACGGCCGCGACTCGACCGGGATCCGGCGCGTCACCGTCGTCGAGGACTACGCCGGCATCGTCTACGACGGCCGGCCGCCCGAGACCGACCGGATCGCCGTCCCGGTCCACCGCGACGGCAGCTACACCGTCACCGTCGTCGACCGGAACGGCCGGCCCGGCCGTTACCGGTTCACGCCCGACGACCTCGACGAGGCCGGCGAGTACGCCCCGATCGAACGCACCGAGACCGGGAAGCTGTCGCTGCTGTGGGCCCTGCGGGCCCACCTGGTCGACCTCCGGGCGCTGGCGGCCGACCTCCGGGCGTCCGACGAGCCACAGACCCCGGAACGCCAGCCGGTCGAGCGTCGGCTCTTCCGGGCCATCGAGTCGGTCGAGGGCGCCATCGCCGACGCCGAGGAGGGCGAGGCCGGGGCCGCGAACGAACACGTCACCGCCGCCATCGGCGCGCTGGAGGAGGCCATCGACGGGGTCCTCGCCGCCGACAGCGAGACGTACGGCGACGCGCCGGTGACGCTGCTCGTCCGCCGCCTCCGGACGGCGATCGGGCGCGCCGAAACCGCCCGGGCGACCGAACTGGCCTGACGCCGAGAGCATGTCCACCGGTCGAAACTTATTGGGCCGGTCGCGCGAAACGTCCGGCCATGACCACCTTCGAGGCGGGCGAGTACACCCTGCACAAGGTCCGGGACTACGTCTGGGAGATGCCGCCCGAGGACGGCATGCGCGTCCCGGCGCGCGTCTTTGCCAGCGAGGCGCTGCTCGAGGAGATCGCCGACGACCGCACTCTCGAACAGCTGCGGAACACCACCCACCTCCCCGGCATCCAGCAGTACGCCATCTGCATGCCGGACGGCCACCAGGGCTACGGGTTTCCCGTCGGCGGGGTGGCCGGTATCGACGCCGAGAACGGCTGCATCTCGCCCGGAGCAGTGGGGTACGACATCAACTGCGGCGTCCGGATGGTGAAGACCAACCTCGCATACGATGACGTCACGGGTCGGGAGCCCGACCTCGTCGACGCGCTGTTCGACGCCATCCCCTCGGGCCTCGGCGGCGGAGGCGTCGTCGAAGGGGACCGCGACACTGTCGAGGCCGTGCTCGAACGTGGCGTCGACTGGTGTCTCGAGCACGGGTACGCCGTGGAGTCGGATCTGGCCCACTGTGAGGACGAGGGGATGCGGCCGGACGCCGACGCGACCGCGGTGTCGCAGAAGGCGAAGGACCGCGGCCGGAACCAGCTCGGGTCGCTCGGCTCGGGGAACCACTTCCTCGAGGTCCAGCGCGTCACGGACGTCTTCGACGACGCCATCGGGCAAGCGTACGGCCTCGAGGAGGACCAGGTGGTCGTGCTCGTCCACTGCGGGTCGCGTGGCCTGGGCCACCAGGTCTGCAACGACTACCTCCGGGACATCGAGGAGGCCCACAGCGGCCTCCTTTCGCAGTTGCCGGACAAGGAGCTGGCCGCGGCACCGGCCGGCTCCCAGCTGGCGGAGGACTACTACGGGGCGATGTGTGCGGCGATCAACTACGCGTGGGTCAACCGCCAGCTCATCACCCACGCGACGCGCGAGGTATTCGCCGACGTCTTCGGGACGCCCTGGAAGGACCTCGAAATGGAGCTGCTGTACGACGTGGCGCACAACATCGCGAAGAAGGAGGTCCACGAAGTTGACGGCGAAGCCACGGAGCTGTTCGTTCACCGGAAGGGCGCGACGCGGGCGTTCCCCGCCGGCAACCCCGAGGTGCCGAAAGCGTACCGGGACGTCGGCCAGCCCGTCATCATTCCGGGCAGCATGGGCGCCGGGTCCTACGTGCTCTGTGGCGGCAGCGAGTCGATGGACGTCTCCTTCGGGTCGACCGCCCATGGCGCGGGACGCCTGATGAGTCGGACGCAGGCGAAAGACGAGTTCTGGGGCGGGGACGTCCAGGACGACCTCCGGGAGGGCAATCAGATATACGTGAAGGCCAACAGCGGCGCCACCATCGCCGAGGAGGCACCGGGCGTCTACAAGGACGTCGACGAGGTCGTCAGGGTCAGCGACGCCCTCGGCATCGGGGACAAGGTCGCGCGAGTCTACCCGGTCTGCAACATCAAGGGGTGACCGGATGACCGACGTCCAGGTGCCGTTCGGTGACGGGACCGTCGACGTGGCGCTGCCGGATTGTGACGTGGCGGTTGCCGACCCGCCAGGCGGGACCCCGGTCGACGTCCGGGCGACCGCGGAGTCGGCGCTCGCTGCTCCCGTCGGCCCGTCGCTGCCGGACCTCGTCTCGCCGGACGACACCGTCGCCATCGTCGTGACCGACGTCACGCGAGCGACGCCCGACGACGTCCTCGTCGACGTGCTCCTGTCGGAACTCGAGCGCGTCGGCGTCTACCGCGAGCAGGTGACCGTCGTCGTCGGGCTCGGCCTGCATCGCCCGATGACGGACGACGAACTGGCATCGATGCTCGGCGAGCACGCCGACCTCGCGGTCAACCACGATCCCGACGACACCGTCGAGGTCGGGGCCGTCGACGGGACGCCGGTCGAGCTGAACGGGCGGGTCGCGATGGCCGACGTCGTGTGCTCGACGGGGATGGTCGAGCCCCACCAGTACGCCGGGTTCTCCGGGGGCGGGAAGACCGTCGCCATCGGCGCCGGCGGCGAACCGCTCATCCGGTACACCCACGGCCCCGACCTGCTCGGCCGCGAGGGCGTCAGGCTGGGACGGATCGAGGACAACCCCTTCCGGGCGGCGGTCGACGAGGCCGGCGACCGCTGTGGCCTCGAGTTCTGTCTGAACGTCACCCACGGCCCGGCCGGCATCCTGGACGTGGCCGCCGGCGACCCCCGACGGGTGGTCGAAACCCTCGCCGACAGCGCTCGGGCCGCCCGGTCAGTCTCGGTGTCGGGCACCTTCGACGCGGTCGTCGCCGGCGTCGGGGCGCCGAAGGACGCCAACCTCTACCAGGCCTCCCGGGCCGCGACCTACGTCGCGCTGGGCGACACGAACCCGCTCCGTGAGGACGGTCGGATCGTGATTCCCGCGGCTCTCCACGAGGGGGCGGGCCAGGGCACCGGCGAAACGCGCTTTTTCGAGTGGCTCTCGGGTGCCGACGACCCGGCCTCGCTGTACGAGACCATGCGGGAGGGCTACGAACCGGGCGCCCAGCGGGCGTTCGTGCTCGCCCGGGTCCTCCGGGACCACGACATCTACGTGACGAACAGCGAGGCGCCCGAGGTCGTCGAAGAGTGCCTGATGACCGCGCGGGCGACGGTCGCCGAGGCGCTCGAGCCGGACTGCGACGTCCTGGTGGTACCCGACGCGCTGAACACGCTCCTGGTGTAGGGTCGGTCCGAGGGTGCGTCGCCGACGGGCCGCTCGGCGCGTATCCCGGTCGTCTTCGAGCCGTCCGTAACGGGACCAGGGTCAGTCGTCGGGGTCGACCGTGACGCTGCCGCCGTCGCCGTCGATCTCGGCCATCACGCGGTCGTGGAACTCCTGAAGGACGGCGGACTCGTCCTCGGCGAGGACGACGTCGCTCGCCATCAGCGTCGCCAGGCCGAACGCCCGGGGTGACGGCGAGTCGACGCGCTGCAGCGAGACGTCGATGGCCCCGTTCCGGACCGCGGCGACGAAGGTCTCGATCGCGTCGACGTCCAGTTTGTCCTCGAGGATCTCCCGGTAGGTCTCCTCCATCACCGAGAACTCCGGGAAGTCCCGGACGAAGCCCAGCAGCATCTCGCTCGAGACCTGTTGCTGGCTCGCGGACTTCTCGTGGCCCTTGTACCGCTTCAGGATCATCAGCGACCGCGTGGCGTTGATGCGGAAGTACCGCTGGAGGAGGTCGGTACCGTCGAGGGCGGCCCGGAGGTTCGGCCGGACGTCCTCGGGCTCCAGGTCGGCGATGAGTCGCTCGAGGTCGATCTTGCGGTTGAGCGGCATCGAGAGGGTGAAGCCGTGGTCGGCGACGGAGACGGTGACGTTTGTGGTGGCGGCTTGGGCACAGCGGTACGCCAGCAGCCGGGAGAGCCCGTCGTTGAACCGGCGGCCGTAGTTCGAGTGGACGTAGTGGTGCCGCCGGTAGTCGTCGCGGTCGAGTTCGACCTCGATGGCGAGTCGTCGGTCCGTCGAGACGCTATCGCGGCCGGTGTAGCGGACCTGGGACTCGAACATCCGGGTCACGGCGCGAACCGTGTTCTCGTCCGTCGGGAACTCGCGAAGCCACCGTCGGACCGCGGGCGGGCCGCCGGTTTCGAGGCTGTCGAGCAGCTCGCGCTGGAAGGCCAGCACCTCGCCGCCGAGGTCGTAGGAGAGCGGGAGTCGCTCGGAGTACCACGAGGGGACGGTGGCGCGATCGCTCGTCCGCTCGACGTAGACCTTCGAGCCGCGGCGGTAGCGGTACTGGTAGCGGTCGCCGCCGAGGACGAACACGTCGCCGGCCTCGAGGGTGTCGAGGTACTCCTCGTCGAGCTGGCCGACCCACTCGTCACCCGACCGCGTGAACACGTCGCAGGTAAAGGAGTCGGGGATGGTCCCGATGTTGGTCATGTAGATGACGCGGGCCATCCGGCCGCGCTTGCCGACCAGCGGCGTGCCGGGCGCGTAGTCGTCGTAGTGGTGCTCGCCGCCGGGCGGGTCGTTCTCGTCGCGCCAGACCTTCGCGTAGACGCTCCGGTCCTCCATGCCCTCGTAGTCCGCCGTCAGATAGCGGAACAGCCGCTCGACGTCGGCGTCGTCGTAGCCACGGTACGGGTAGGCGCTCCGGAGGACGTCCAGTACGTGGGCCTCCGGCTTGGGGCCGTTGATCGCCATGCCGTACACGTGCTGGGTTGCGACGTCGTCGGCGTTCTCGGGGACGAACACGCGGTCGACGTACCCCTCCTCGGCCTTCTTCAGCATCACGGCGCACTCGACGAGTTCGTCGCGATCCAGCGCGACGACGCGGCCCTTGACGGTCCGGCCGAGCTGGTGGCCGGCGCGTCCCACTCGCTGGAGCAGAGCGGCGACGGACTTCGGGGAGCCGACCTGGACGACGAGGTCGACGTACGGCATGTCGATGCCGAGTTCGAGCGAGGTCGAGGTGGTGACGACGTCGAGCTCGCCGGCCTTCAACCCCGCCTCGATCTCGGTCCGGCGGGCCTTCGAGAGCGAGCCGTGGTGGCAGCCGGAGCGGTCCTCGGAGACGCCGCCGCGCTCGCGGAGGTTCCGGAGCACGCGTTCGGCGCCCGAGCGGGTGTTCGTGAAGACGAGCGTGTTGGTGTGGTCCGCGACGAGGTCGGCCAGCTCGTCGTAGAACCGGTCGGTGACGACGTCGCGGGGCGTGTTGATGAGGTCGTCGGTCGGGCAGGTGAGTTCGACGTCGAACTCGCGGACGAACCGGGCGTCGACGACCTCGTAGTCGCGGGGCTCCCAGTCGTCGTCCTCGTACGTGCCCCCGACGAGGAACTCGCCGATGGTGTCGAGCGGTTCGACGGTCGCCGAGCACCCGATGCGGGTCGGCGGGGTCTCGCACATCGCCTCCAGCCGTTCCAGCGAGACGGCGAGGTGGGTGCCCCGCTTGTTGTCGGCCAGCGAGTGGATCTCGTCGACGATGACGTACTCGACGGTCCGGAGCTTCTCCTTGAACTTCGGGCTGTTGAGGAGGATCGCCAGCGTCTCGGGCGTGGTGTTGAGGATGTGCGGGGTCTCCTCGAGCATCCGCTGGCGGTCGCCGTCGCTGGTGTCGCCGTGTCGGATGGCGTGCCGGACGTCGACGGACTCCCCGCGGGTCTCGAGCGTCTCGGTGACGTCCGCCAGCGGTTCGGCGAGGTTCCGGTGGATGTCGTTGGCCAGCGACTTCAGCGGCGAGACGTACAGGCAGTGGACGCTGTTGTCGAGCCCGCCCTCGGCGCGGGCCCGCTCGAAGAGGTCGTCGATGATCGCACAGAACGACGCCTGGGTCTTCCCGCTGCCCGTGGGCGCACAGACCAGCGTGTTCGTCCCGTCGTCGATGCGGGGGATGGCGCCCTTCTGTGGCGGCGTGAACAGCCCGCCGTTCTCGGGGACGAACGCGCCGAACTGCTCGATCCACCACTCCCGGACGACGGGGTCGAGTCGGAGGAACGCCTCGGCGTCGTCGATGGCGACCGTTTCGGGGTCGTAGTCGACGTCGTGGGCCGCCAGTTCGGCCCGAACGACGGCCTCGGCGTCCGCCGGCGTCCCCGATCCCATCGCGTCGGGGTTCGGCCCCCACCGGCAAGTGGGTTTGGCTGCCGGCGGGTTTCGGTCGGGTCGATCCCGAAACCGTCTTGGTTGACTGACCGTTCAGTCAAGACAGTGAGCGAGTCCGCCGACGAGTCGAGCGGTTCGACCGGGTCGGCCGAGTCGACCGTCTCGACCGAGTCCAGCATCGTGGCGACCGGCGACCGGCGGGTCGTCGCCGCCGTCATCGCCAGTACCTTCTTCGTCGGGTTCGGCGGCGGGGTCGTCTTCCCCATCCTGCCGAACCTCGGCGCCGTCCTCGGCATCTCGCCGTTCATGGTCGGGCTCATCCTGAGCGCCAACCGGTTCACGCGGCTGGTCGCGAACGCTCCGGCGGGCATCGTGGTCGACCGCATCGGGGTCCGGACGCCGCTGGTCGTCGGGCTCCTGGTCCAGGGCATCGCCACGGCCGGGTACATCGTTGCGGTCAACTCCGGCGCGCCGTCGGCGTGGTTCCTGCTCGCCCGCGTCGCCTGGGGGATCGGGAGCGCGATGGTGTTCGCGACGGCCTACACCATCGCGGCCGACGTGAGCGACGGCGGGTCGCGCGGCACGAACATGGGCCTGATCCGCGGCGGCATCATCTTCGGGTTCCCGACGGGGCTGGTCGTCGGCGGCGTCGTCAGCGAGATCGCCGGGACGGTCGCGGCGTTCGTGCTCGCGTCGGCCTTCGCGTTCTTCGCCACCCTGTTGGCCTACCTGGCCGTCCCGGAGACCCACGTCGAGGGCGGGACGCGCCGGTCGGTCAAACCGTGGGACGTCGACACGTCGCTGCCGGCCGTGACCGTCGGCTTGGTGAACTTCGCGGTGCTTTTCGCCTACATCGGCGTCGTGTTCTCGACCCTCGTCCTCTACCTCGACGCCAACGACCTCGCCGTCTTCGGCTTCGGACCGCAGGGCTCTTCCGGGGTGTTCATGGCCGTGACGGTCGTGTCGGCGGCCCTCTTCATGTTCGCGAGCGGCTACGTCAGCGACCGCCAGGGCTCCCGGATGCCGGCGCTGTTCGTCTTCCTCGTCGTGACCTTCGTCGGGTTCGTCGCTTTCGCCGTCGCCGAGACGGTCCCGACGCTCGTCGCGGCCTGCGCCATGATCGGCGCCGGCCAGGGCGGCACCAGCGGGCCGTTGATGGCGCTGCTCGCCGACCTGACCCCGAACGACCGGATGGGCCGCGCGGTCGGAACCAACAACGTGCTCGGCGACGTCGGCGGCGGCCTCGGCCCGATGGTCTCGCTCCCCCTGGTCGAGGTCGTCGGCTTCGTTCCGGTGTACGTCGCCTGCGCCGCCCTGCCCGTGATCGCCGGCGGGGTCCTCCTGGCGGGCGTCTACCGGGAGACCGGCGAGCTGCTGCCCAGCGTCGAGGATCCGGCCGCGGGCGAACGCGGCGACGGACATTCGATGGACTGACAGCTTCCGGGATCGAGACGCCTCGATCACTCCGTCGCCACGACGAACACGGTTGCGACGAGGCTCCCCAGGGCGAACAGGTAGAGGCCCCGAGCGACCCACGGTGGGGCGGCCAGCGACGTCGCAAGCAGTCGTCCGACCAGCCCGACGAGCGCCAGCCCGAGCAGCACCACCACCCGCCGACGCGCCGACTCGGAGAGGCCCCTCATCTGCGGTCGACCATACCCCCGTCAGGACGCGCCCGGGTAAGGGGGTTTCCCTTCACCCGACACGGCCGTCAGTGGAAGGTTTAACCCGCTGGTCGAACCACGTGGGGGCATGACACCGGACCCCTCCGAGGGCGACCGGCCGCTGAGCTTCTGGGCGTGGGGATATCGGGACCGCCTCCCGGACGACGACGAGCGCCGCGAGTTGGCCGCCCGGATCGAGGGCATGCTCGGATTTCCCGAGCGGCCGCTCATGGATTACCCGACGCTCGAGGACGTCGAGATGCCGCCGCCGTCGCTGTCGGTCCCCGAGGCGCTCGCTGCCATCACCACTACCGACCGGCGGGCCCGTGCGAGCCACACCTACGGGAAGGGCTACCGCGACATCGTCCGCGGGTTCCACGGCGACTTCGGCGCGGCACCGGATCTCGTCGCCCGCCCGCGGGACGAGGCCGACGTCGAAGCCATCGTCGAGTGGGCCGCCGAGGAAGGCGTCGCCGTCGTCCCGTATGGCGGCGGCACGAGCGTCGTCGCGGGCGTCGAGTGCGACGGCGACGGCTACGCCGGCGTCCTGTCGCTGGACACTCGCGAGATGGACGCGGTGCTGGAGGTAGACGAACACTCCCGGAGCGCGAAGATCCAGGCCGGGGCGACCGGGCCCGAGATCCAGCGCCAGCTCGCCGACCACGACCTCCAGCTCCGCCACTACCCCCAATCGTACGAGTTCTCGACGTTCGGCGGCTGGGTCGCGACCCGTGCCGGCGGCCACTTCGCGACCCGGTACACCCACATCGACGACTTCGTCGAGTCCGTCCGGGCCGTGACGCCCGCCGGCACCCTCGAGACGCGGCGACTCCCCGCCTCCGGCGCCGGCCCGGACCCCAATCGGTTCTTTCTCGGGAGCGAGGGGGCCTTCGGCGTCATCACCGAGGGCTGGACTCGGGTGCAGCCGCGGCCGCCACACCGGGCCCGGGCGACCGTGCGGTTCGACGACTACCGGGCCGCCGTCGACGCGACCCGCGAGATCGTCCAGGCGCGACTCTACCCCGCCAACTGCCGGCTGCTCGACAGCAACGAGGCGATGCTGAACGAACTCGCCTTCGACGGCAGCCACCTGCTCGTGCTCGGCTTCGAGTCGACCGACCACCCGGTCGACGACGACCTCGACCGCGCCCTGGAGATCGCGGAGGCCCACGGCGGCCGCTGTCCCGACGGCCCGACCGTCGAGGACCGGACCGGGGGCGACCCCGACGGCGACACCGGGTCGGACACCGACCGCGGGGATACCGACGAGGGCGCCTGGCGGGACTCCTTCTTCGAGGGCCCGTACCTGTTCAACGCGCTGGTCTCGATGGGCGTCCTGGTCGACACCTTCGAGACGGCCGTCACCTGGGAGGGATTCCCGGACCTCCACGAGGCGCTCCAGGAGAACGTCGTCGGGGCGATGCGGGACGAGTGCGGCGCCGGCTTCATGTCGTGCCGGTTCACCCACGTCTACGAGGACGGCCCGGCGCCGTACTACACCCTCGTCGCGCCCGCCGACGTCGGCAACGAACTCGAGCAGTGGCGAACCATCAAGGAAGCGGCGTCGGACACGCTGATGGCGCACGGCGCGACGATCACCCACCACCACGCCGTCGGGCGCGTCCACCGGGAGCACTACCACGAGGAGGCGCCGGACGCCTACCTCGAGGCGCTCCGGTCGATGAAGCGCACGCTGGACCCCGACGGCATCATGAACCCCGGCGTCCTGCTGTAGCCGGCCGGTCCAGCGACACGCCACGGGGAGCGAGGGCCGACCCCGTCGTGCCGCGACGGGGGCCGACATAGGTTTACGGGCGTGCGGGGGGAACGGCCGCTCGAATGGAGGGCGTCCTCTGGTACCTGCTGGCGAGTTCGCGCGGCGGCGGGACGCGGGCCCGCATCGTCCGGGCCATCGAGGAGCGCCCGCGCAACCCGAACCAGCTCGCCGAGGAGCTCGGGATGGATTACACCACCATCCGGCACCACCTGGACGTCCTCGAGGAGAACAACGTCGTCCGGCGAGCCGGCGAGGAGTACGCCGCCGTCTACCTCTTCACCGACCAGGTTTCCGACCACTGGGAGACCGTAGTGGAGGTGCTGGAGACCGTCGAGGCCGACGACGACTGACGCCGGCGATGCCGACGCGTGGCGTCGACCCGCGACGGCCGACGGTGGACGAGGCGATGTTGGACGAAGTTTGGATAGGACATAAGCCGGTCCGCCGATAACGGGGGCACGATGGAGGTCTGGCTCGGCGCGGCCCGCATCGCGGCCGCGCTCAACGTCGTGCTCCTGCTGGCGCTCGGCTACGTCTGGCTGGACAACTACCGCGAGCACCGCGCCGGACACACCCTCGGACTGCTTGTGTTCGCCGGGATGCTGTTCGCCCAGAACCTCCTCTGGCTGTACTTCTACCTTCTCCATCCGGCCTTCATCGCGTGGTTCGTCGGCGCCGGCGTCGACGTCCAGGTCGGCGTGACAGCGCTGTGCGGGCTGGAACTCGGCGCACTGGTCTTCCTCGCCCGCATCACGCTCACCTGACAACGCGGGCGCGGACGACACCGAGACCTCGGACGAAGTTTGGACATAGTTCGGAAAACCCTCAATACCTGCTCTACCGTCGGTATTCGACATGCCTCCCACGCGCAGGCGCCTGCTCGCCGCGGCGGCGACGATGACGGTGGCCGGCTGTCTGACCGACGACGACCCGGGCCAGCCCGACCCGACGGCGACGGACACGGCGACGCCGCCCGAGTCCCAGGATGGCACGGGGACCCCGACCGACGCCCCGGCCACGACCACCGTCGACGTACGGAACCACGACGAGTACGGCGACATCCTCGTTGGCCCCGACGGGCTGACGCTGTACATGTTCGACCAGGACACCCAGGGTGCCGACCAGAGCACCTGCAGCGGCGGCTGTGCCGACACCTGGCCGCCGTTGACGGCCGCCGACGGGGTCGGAGCCGGCGCGGACGTGACGGCCGAACTCGGGGCCTTCGAGCGCGAGGGTGGCGACAGCCAGGTGACCGCCGACGGCTGGCCGCTGTACTACTACGCCACCGACCAGGCGCCGGGCGACGCGACCGGCCAGGGCGTCGGCGGCGTCTGGTGGGTGCTCGCCCCCGACGGGACGCCCAGACGGCCGTCGTCGACCCCGACGCCCACCGAGACCGACGCGACCGGCGGGAGCAGCGGCGGCGGCAGCGACGGCGACCGCGGCTACGATTACTGACCGCAGCCGGCAGCGGGTCCACGTGGCTCCCATACGGGGCCACGTCGGCCCGGTCCGGCTGCCGCACGCGGGCCAGCAGCCAGATTCATGTCGGGCGACGGCCAAGTCCGACCCGTCCATGAGTCGACTGGTCAAGATCCTCGGCGGGCTGTTGCAGACCGTCGCGACGTTCCTGGTGTTGATCGTGCTGGCAATCGTCGCGTTCTACATCACCGTGTTCGTCGTCTCCACCGGCGCGGAGCTGGCCGGCTACGACCCGAGCGGCGACTTCGTCGTCCTCTCGGCGGCATTGTTGGTCATCGCGGCGCTGTTCGGTGGCCTCCCGATCGCTCGCCGGCCGGCCGGGGAACCGGAGAGCAACGAGACCAGCCACGGCTTCCAGTAAGCGGGCGGCGGAGCTACAGGACGTCCCCGAGCTCCTGGCCGGTGCTCTCGCCGGGGAGGATGTCGCCGAGGCCGGCGCCGAACGCGCCAGCCGTCCAGACGACCGACACCTGACAGACCGCAAGGAACGGTCGCGAGAGGTCGAGCCGACCCCACAGCGCCATCGCGACGGTCGCCGTCGCGAACGCGATGACGAGCACGCCCGTCAGCCGCCGCGGGATCACGCCGAAGGCGTAGGTCACCGCCACGGGCCGGAACTCGGCGTAGTACAGCAGGCCGGCCGTGACGACCGACACGAACAGCACGTTGCCCAGGAAGTAGACGGGGACGCCGTAGACGAACGACGAGGCGAAGTGGGCGCCGATCTCGAAGACGCCGCCCTCGACGACCAGCGGGAGCGAGAACAGCGTCGAACCGACGACGGATTCGGTGACGTCGCGTGTCGTGTACGTCCGGATGCGACCGCCCACGTCACCGACGGCGCGTCGCTCGAGGTCGTGGAGGCCCTCCGCGAGGCGGCGCAGGGACCGCGCCTGCCGCTGCTCTTCGGGCGAGGAGACGGCGTCCTCCAGCTCCTCGAGTTCGTCGACGACCGCCGCAGCGGTCGGGTCCTCCTCGGGCTCCGTCTCGGCCACGTCCGGGTATCGCCGACCGTGCTCAAAGACCTGTCGCCGGGCCCGGACCGCAACCCTTGACTGCGCGCCGGACGAGCTGCCGCCATGGTGATCGACCTCGTCCGCCGGCATCCGCTGGCCTCGACCGTGCTTCTGGGCGGCGCCGTCGCGGGAGCGGCCACCCTCGCCGACTCCCGCATCGACCCGGTCGAGTGGCACCCACCCGACCCGCCCGAACTGACCGGCGCGCTCGCGCCGAACCGCGCGCTGGCCGGCGCCGAGACGGTCGTCACGTGCGAGGGCCCGGAGGACGTCGCCGTCGACGCCGACGGCCGGCTCTACACCGGCACCGAGGACGACCGGATCGTCCGCACCGTCGACCCCGTCGCGGCCGACACGACGAACGCCGCCCTCGAGGGCTTCGCCACCGTCGACGGCCGGCCGCTGGGGATGGCGTTCCACGACGGGAATCTGCTCGTCTGTGCCACCGACGCTGGCCTCCAGTCCGTCGCGCCCGACGGCACGGTCACGACGCTGTCCGCCGGCGCGGACGGGCGCTCGATCGCGTTCGCGGACGACCTCCACGTCGCCGACGACGGCACGGTGTACTTCAGCGACGCGACCGAACACGACATCTTCCAGGACGAGCTGTTCGAGCTCCGCGACACCGGCCGGCTGCTGGCCTACGACCCCGACGCCGACGAGACGACCGTCGTCCTCGACGACCTCGGGTTCGCGAACGGCGTCTGTCCCCACGCCGACGGCGAGTCGCTCCTCGTCACCGAGACCTCCCGGTACCGGGTGACGCGGTACTGGATCGACGGCGACCGCGAGGGCGAGGCCGAGCCGTTCGCGACCAACCTCCCGGGCTATCCTGACAACATCGAGGCCGCGGGCGACGGCACCTACTGGCTGGCGATCCCGACGCCGCGGGACGCGACCCTCGAGGGGCTCCACGCCCGTCCGTGGCTGAAGCGCCAGCTCGGCAAGCTCCCGAAGGCCGCGATGGAGCGGATCAGCGGCGACCCCTACGGGCTCGTGCTGCGGCTCGACGGCGACGGCGAGGTCGTCGAGAGCCTCCACGACCCGGACGGCGTCGTCTTCGGCGTCACCTCCGCGACCCCGCACGACGGCGCGCTCTACCTCGGGTCGCTGTTCGGCGAGCGCGTCGTCCGCC
>CAZATR010000049.1:0-15969 GCA_964488035.1 uncultured Natronomonas sp. | reverse complement strand
GGGCGAGGCCAACTGAACGAAGTGAAGGCGGCCTCGTAGTGGAACGGCGACCGACGGGAGCCGCGGAGCATTGACCCGGGAGCAGGGCGACGCCGACTGAGGACGTTGTAGCTCGCCACGACCTGCCTTTTTCGAACCCGCCCGATGCGCTGACCGACCACGGGACCGCTGGTTACAAGCGAACTGCACCACAACGACCGACCATGACCCCGGAGGAGTTCATCGAGACCGTCCGCGACGCGAACGCCACCGCGCTGTCGCGGCTGGGCTCTTCGAAGTCGCTGTACGCCGACACCGAGGGCGAGATGGAGGCCGACGAGGTGCTGGCGGCGGCCGCGACCGCCGAACACCACGCCGCCGAGACCTACGGGTCCTGGGCGGAGGACGCCTCGGGCGACGTCGCCGACGCCTTCGCCGAGACGGCCGCCGAGGAGCGGGACCACTACGAGACCGTCGCCGACGAACTCGACGTCCACGAGCCCGGCGAGGTACCGGCGATCCAGGCGTACCTCCGCGACCTGACGGACGACGTCGAGCGGCTCGGCGGGTTCGTGGGCCGCACGCTCGCCGCCGAGAAGTCGAAGGAACAGGTCACCGGGTTCTTCGTCGGGGAGGCCGACCCGGGGACCGCCCGGCTGTTCCGCGGGATGGGCGACGACCTCGACGCCCAGCTCGACCGCGCGACCGGGCTGCTCGCGGCCCGCTGTGGCGACGACGGGGACTGTTGGGAGCGGGCCCAAGGGGCCGCCAGCGGCGCGATCCAGGCGGCGTACGACGAGTACACCGAGCGGCTGGAGGCGATGGGCGTCAACCCGAAGCCGGTCTGTTGAGCGGACGTCGGCGTCAGCGGCCGGCGTCCTGGCCGACCTGCTCCAGCCGGTCGACGAGCGCGCCCACCACGTTCGTGAGGTAGGCGGTGCCCCACACCGCCACCAGGACGGCGCCGACGGTGTCGAAGACCAGGTCCATCATCGTGTCCGCCAGCCCGAACTGGGTGAGGACCGGGCGCCCGCCGGTGAGCGCGGCCGCCTCGCCGAGGGCGAACTCGACGACCTCCCAGAACACGCCGAAGGCCAGGACGACGATGAGGATGAAGACGAACATGAACTTCGGCGGCAGCCGGACGGCCTCGGAGTGCTCGTCGACGGCGCGGGCCGTGGTGTAGCCGGCGGCCGCGACGACGCTCGAGGACAGCGTGTGGGTGACGTTGTCCCACCACGGGTAGGCGTTGTAGAAGGTCACCCCCATCCCGGGGAGGCCGGCCGTGCCGAGCGCGTGCAGGAAGACCGCGGTCGTGATCCACAGCGTGAGCCCGGCGTCAAGCGGGAGGTCGTAGTCGCGCTCGAGGACGGCGGGCAACAACGAGACGCCGAACGCGACCGCGGTGTTGACCACGATGCCGGTGTTGCCGCGGGCGAACCCGAGGCCGAACAGGACGACCAGCCCGAGCTGCATCCCGCGGGTGAGCCGCAGCTGCCAGCGTTCGCCGATTGCGAGACGGTCGCGGAGCCTCATGGGAACTCCTCGAACTCGCCCGGGCCCTCGGTGATGCGGTCCTCCAGCGGGGCCTGCCGGCGGAAGTACAGCTGGAACACCCCGCCGGCGAGGACGCCGACCACGGTCGAGGCGACGAAGTCGAGCATGAGCCGGTGTTCGATGACGGACTCCTCGACGCCGGGTTTGAGGAGGAACGTGGTCCCGAGGAGGACGTCCGGGATCCAGCGGGCGACGGCCCACACGCCCGCGGCCGCCATCGTGGTGAGGACGACGAAGGCGACGGCGAACCGTCGGTTCATCCGGACCGCCGTGAACACGTGCAGTTCCACGGCGACGATGAGCGCGATCGCGGCCATGGCCACGTACGTCGACACCCGGCCGGTGCCCAGGCCGGTGACGACGACGACCGTCCGGCCGAGCACCGGCAGCGACGCGAGCGCGAGCACCTCCCAGGGCAGCATCGCCCGGGCGGTCCGGAACCCGACGGGCGGCACGACGGCGAGCGCGGCGATGGCGACCGCGAAGCCGGCCGACAGCAGTTCGCCCTCCAGGGCGGCCGCGGCGGCCAGTACCGCGACGACGCCGACGAGCAGCCAGGCGAGGATGGCGTTGACCCTGGAGTCGTGGAGCACGCGTGCGAGGGCCGTCTCTTCCATGGGCCTCGTTCGGCCGGCCGCACCTAAAAGGTAGCAGCCGAAAGCGTGTCCACCGATCCGGACGACGTCACGGACGACGGCGGTGAACCTGAAGTGGGGCGCCCCACCCCGGACCACACTGGTGACGGACGTCGTATTAGGACTGCCGGCCGCGGCCAGTCGGTGGACGAACGGCCGGTTCGACCGGGGTCGATCGAACGTTCCCCAACCCGACGGCTCCCGGGGAGCGCCCGCGGTCCGTCGATCCGGGTCCGGGGTGACCACCACCGACGATGGCGTCCCACGGCTCGAGACGCGGCCTGCCGTCCTCCCGGGGGGGTGAACCTCGGTCCCGAGGCGGAGCCCCAGTAAGCGGTCCCTGTCGCCGTTGACGTCGATGACCTCGCCGGCGAGGTGGGACGGTTCCCTCCGTGCGGTCTCCCCGGTCGGCGCCGGGGATCGCCCGGCCGGAGGGGCCGGCCCGGACGCCGCGGGCTCGAGGACGCCTAGAGGGGGACCAGATACACGGCGCCGTACCCGACGAGCGCGGCCGAGACCGCTGCCAGCGCCGTCAACGCGGCGTCGAGCGACGGGAGCCGGGGTCGGTCGGCGTCCCGGCCGAGGAGCGCCCGCCACCGGCGCGGGTCGACGCCGACGCCGGAGACCATCCCGACGCCGAGCGCGGCGAAAACGAACCGGTACGGCGACGCCAGCGACGGCGGCGGGAGGAACACCACGGCCGCGGCGAAGGCCAGCCCCAGCGTGGCGTGGGGGCTGACGTGGTCGCCGACGCGCCGGTCGGTCGCGTGGAGGTAGACGAACGCGGCCGCCCAGACGGCGAGCAGCTCGAGGCCGAACGCCGCAAGGAGGTGCATCGTCGGGTCGGGGTGCAGCAGGACCCGGTCGGCGACGAGCGTCGCGTCGAGCGGGTACAGGAGCGCCGGCGGCGACCCGGTGAACAGGTCCCCGAACGGGTGCGCAACGAGGCCGACGAGCGCGGCCGCGCCCACGTATCGGGGCTCGATCCCGTGCCGCGACCCGACGTGGGCGACGGCGGCCACGGCCGCGACGAAGGCGGCCATGATGGCCGCGGTGAGGGCGCCATCCAGGGCGCCGAGGGCGACCAGCGCGACGCCGATGGACGTCGCCACGGCCCGCGGGGCGACGGCTCTAACGGCCCACAGGCCGGCCGCGGCGGCCGCGGCGGCGCCGACGAGCACCGAGTGTGTCGCGGCGCGGTGGACCACGTTGCCGGCCGCCCAGAACCCCGCCTCCGCCTCGAGGAGGCCGCCCGCGCCGACCAGCCCGACGGGTGCATAGAGGATGTCGACGTCGGGTGCGAGGCCGAACGCGGCCGCGAGGGCGCCGACGGCCAGCGCTCGCTCGGCCTCCCAGCCCGCCAGCGTCGCGAGGCCGGCGACGAGCGCGAACGCTACGAGGCCGTGGCCGATGAACATCACCGGAGGTTCGCGCCGAGCGGAGATAAGTCGCTCGGCCGCCGATCGACGACGCGAGCGGTTTCGAGCGGCGCGGAAACGGCTGCCTGCTCCGTATCGAAACGGGCCGGATGGGACGGCCCACGACGACGTGGGAGTTCCCGCAGTGAGTCGACCTGGAAGGCATCCGCACCACGCGTCCGGCGGGACGCCGCGTATTGAGGGATTCGACGAGGGGCACCCAGATATTTTCACGCAAATATTGTCATGGGTTTATATTGTACGTCGTTAATATGTGTGTCATGAGCACCCGTGGAGACGACGACCCGGTGATGATCGTCGGCGAGCTCGAGGAGTCGACGCGGGTCGCGCTCGACGACGGGTACGCGACGACGAGCGTCGCGACCGCGGCCGACTGTCTCGACAGCCTCGAGGCCGACGATGTCGCCGCCGTCGTGACCGACCATCCGCTCCCGGACGGAACCGGGCTCGAACTCGTCGAGGCAATCCGGGACCGACACCCCGGTCTGCCGATCGTCCTGTACCCCCGGGACGGCTCCGAGCAGCTTGCCGGCGACGCGCTGGCTGCCGGCGCCAGCGGGTACGTGCCGCGCGACGACGGGCCGGAGACGCTCCTCGAGCGGCTCGCGGACGCCGTCGCGGGGGACGGCATCCTGGGCGAGGAGGCCGGGCGGTACCGGAACCTCGTCGAGACGTCGCCGGCGCCGATCAACATCTTCGACGCCGACGGGGAGACGGTCTGGGGCAACGACGCCGTCGTCGAGCTGCTCGGCCTGGAGGACCGCTCGGCGCTCGTCGGCCGCTCGATCTTCGAGTTCATCCACCCCGAGGACCGGGAGATCGCGCGCGGCGAACTCCGGAACATCGTCGAGGAGGGCGTCTCCACCGGGCCGACGTACATGCGGCTCGTCCGCGCGGACGGCGAGGTGCGGCACGTCCGGATCGCAACGGCGCCGGGCCGGTATCGCGGAGAACGGATCGGGCAGGCCGTCGCCGTCGACGTCACGCCGCTCAGGCACCACGAACGGCGTCTGGAGCGTCTGAACGAGATGCTCAACGAGTGCATCGAGGCGGAGACGAAGGCGTCCGTCTGCGACGCGTTCGTCCGCGCCGCCGCGGACGACCTCGACCTGCCGGTCGTCTCCATCGCGCTACTGGAGCCGGAGCGCGGGGAGCTCCGGCCGACCGCCCGAACGGACGCCGCCGGGCGCGCCCTGAACGAGACGGCGTTGCTGGACGAGGCTAGTGGCGCCGCCTGGGCGGCGTTCGCCACCGGGGATCCGGTCGTGCTGGACCGGTCGGACGACGGCGACGTGGACGCGCTCGCCATCCAACCACTGGGCCGCCACGGCGTCCTGCTCGCCGGTATCGACCCGACCGAGGAGGACTTCGTCGAGCTGCTGGCCGGCAACGTCCGCGGGATGTTCGACCGGATCGAACGGGAGTCGATCCTCCAGGAGCGGGAGGCCCGACTGGCCGAACAAAACGAGATGCTGGGCCGCCTCGACCGGATCAACCGCGTCATCCGGCGGATCGACGCGGAACTCGTCGGCGCCACGACGCGGGCCGAGATCGACGCCGCCGTCTGCAGGGAGCTCGTCGATCCCGACCTGTTCACCTTCGCCTGGATCGGCGACTACGAACCGTCGACGGACCGGATCGTTCCCCGCCACGCCGCGGGCGAGGGCCGCGGCTACCACGACGCGGTCACCGTCACGACCGACGACGGCTACGACGAGCAGAGCCCCGCCGGCCGCGCGGTCCGGACCCGGACATCGCAGGTGGTCGACGACCTCCTCACCGATCCCCCGTTCGAACCCTGGCGCGAAGCGGCGCTCTCCCGGGGCTACCGATCGGGCATCTCGCTGCCGCTCGTCTACCGCGACGCGCTGTACGGCGTACTCAACATCTACGCGACCGAACCCGGCGTCTTCGACGACCTGGAGCGGCAGACGCTCGAGGAGCTGAGCGACGTGATCGCCCACGCCAGCAACGCACTCGCGAGCAAGCAGGCGCTGGTGAGCGACGCGGTCGTGGAACTCGAACTCGGCTTCGACGTCGACGCCGTGGAGGACCCGCTCTTCGAGTTCGTCAGGGCCGACCCGGACCGGTCGTTCGAACTCGACGCCGTCGTTCCGGGCGCCGACGGCGGGTATCGCGCCATCGTCTCGTTCACCGGCGCCACCCCCGAGGAGGTCACGTCGCTCGGCGGACGCGCCCCGACCGTCGAGGGCTCCCGTGTCATCGCCGACCGGGACGGCACGCTCACCGCGGAAGCCGTCCTGGATGAGGGGAACCTCCTGTTCTGGCTCGTCGACCGGGGCGCCGTACCCCGGTCGTTCGTCATCGACGGGTCCGAGGCCGACATCGTCGTCGAGCTCGCCGGCGACGCCGACGTCCGCGAGTTCGTCGAGCAGCTCGAGGACGCGTTCGCGCCGGTCGAGCTGCTCGGCCGGAGCGATCGGGAACGCCCAGTACGGACGCCGGCGGGGTTCCTCGCGACGCTGGAGGGCCACCTCACCCAGCGCCAGCGGGAGGTGATCGAGACGGCGTACTTCAGCGGCTACTTCGAGTCGCCGCGGCGCCGGACCGGCGCCGAGGTCGCCGAGTCGCTCGGCATCTCCCAGCCGACGTTCAGCAACCACCTCCGGAGCGGGCTCCGCAACCTCTTCGGCCTCCTCTACGACACCGACGGACCGGAGGACTCCGACCCGGAGTCCCTCCAGCACTGACCGCTCGGCCCCACGGCCGCCGACCCCGACCCCCGCCGCCACCGGCCACGGAGCCCCTATGCCGGGATTCCGGCAAGTCAGGTCCCACGCTCGTCGCGGCGTGCTCGGTCGGCGCCGTTTGGGCTATCTAGCCCCGGCGAATACCACGGCCTGGTAATTTAGCCGGTTCGAGTAACCGATGCGTCGACCTGTCTACACGTATGAATCCCATGCGTACGGACACAGCCAACGTGTTACTCGCGATCGAAAACGTGGCGGCCGTGAGGCGCTTCGCGGCGTGCCTCGCCCCGCCGCACGACGTGCGGATAGTGGCGAGCGTGGACGACGCAATCGACGCGCTCGGAACGGGGTGGGACGTGGACGTCCTGTTCCTTTCGAGCCTGTTGCCCGGCTACGGAGCCGACGCGGTCCTCAGGGAGGTACGGTACCGGAACCTGGACTGTCGAGTCGTGATGGTCGACGACGACAGCGGGATCGAACGGGTCGAGGACGGCGTCGATGCACGAATCGCGGCGCCGTTCGACGCGACCGCCGTCCGCGGCGTCGTCGGGGCGCTGGCGACGCCGGTGCCATCCGGGCCGGGGCGCGACCCCGCAGCGAACGTCCGGTCGGGCGGTGAGGCGTCGTGAGCGAGGTCGCCGACACCCCCGGCGTGCCCGAGGGGACCAGGCTCGACGGTGCCGACGCCATCACCGTCCTCCACGTCGACGACGACGGCGCGCTCCTGGACATGGCCGCGACGTTCCTCGAACGTGACAACGACGCCATCGACGTCGTCACGGAGACCGACGTCGACGCCGCCATCGACCGGATCGAGGACGGCACCCGCATCGACTGCGTTGTCAGCGACTACCGGATGCCAGGCACCGACGGCATCGAGTTCCTCGAGGCCGTCCGCGAGCGCCGCCCGGACGTCCCGTTCATTCTCTTCACCGGCGAGGGCTCCGAGGCGGTCGCCGAGCGGGCGTTCTCGGCCGGCGCGACCGACTACTTCCGGAAGGAGGCGACCACCGACCAGTACGCGGTGCTCGCAAAGCGCATCCGGTGTGTCGTCGAGCGCACCCGCAACCGGCGCACCGTCGACCGGCTCACCGCTGCCACCGAGACGGCCCGCGAGGGCATCAGCATGGTCGACCCCGACGGCCGGTTCCGGTACGTCAACCGCGCCTACGCCGACGTCTTCGGCTACGACCGGGCCGACCTGCTCGGCGAGCACTGGACGGTCCTGTACGACGAGGCGGGCGCCGAACGCGTCCGCGAGGAGGTACTGCCGGCCCTCCCGGAGACGGGCACGTGGCGCGGCGAGACGACCCAGCAGCGGGCCGACGGCACCGCCGTCGTCACCGACCACGTCCTCGCAAGCACCGACGACGGCTCGCTCGTCAGCAACGTCCGCGAGGCGACGGCGCGGCCGAAGGACAGCGGCGTCCCGACCGCCGCGCTGGACGCCCTCGAGGACCTCGTGTTCGTCTTCGGCGCGGACGGCACGCTCGAGTCGTGGAACGACCGCGTCCCCGAGCTCACCGGGCTGTCGCCCGAGGAGCTGGCGTCGACCACGCCCGCCGACCTCGTCGCCGACGAGGACGCCGAGCGGATGGAGCGGTACGTCGACGAGACCCGGGCGTCCGGCGAGGCCCGCGTCGAGGTCCGCCTCGATACCGCGGACGACGGCACCGTCGTCCACGAGTTCATCTCGCGGGCCATCAGGGACGACGAGGGCGACGTCGTCGCCCGCATCGGGCTCGGCCGGGACGTCTCCACCCGGAAGGAGTACGAAACCCGTATCGAGCGACAGAACGAGCGGCTCGACCGGTTCGCCGGGATCGTCTCCCACGACCTCCGGAACCCGCTGTTCGTCGCCAAGGAGCAGTTTCGGCTGTTCCGGGACACCGGCGACCCCGGGGACTACGAGCGCGGCCAGCGGGCGCTCGCCCGGGTCGAAAGCCTCATCACCGACGTCCTCGCGCTCGCCCAGAGCGGCGACGCCATCCACCTCGAGGAGTACGAGACGGTCGACCTCGCCGCCGTCGCCGAGGACGCCTGGTCGCTGATCGAGCTGGAGGACACCTCGATGACGGTCGAGTCGACCCTGCCGGTCCGGGCCGACGCGAGCCGCCTCCGGCAGCTCCTGGAGAACCTGTTCCGGAACGCGATCGAGCACGGCGGCACCGGGGTCTCGCTCCGCGTCGGCCCGCTCCCGAACGGCGCCGGGTTCTACGTCGCCGACGACGGGCCCGGCATCCCACAGGCGGACCGCGATGTCGTCTTCGAGTCCGGTTACTCCTCGAAGGCCGACGGCACCGGGTTCGGCCTGGCCACGGTCGACCTGCTCGTCGACGCCCACGGCTGGGACGTCGCCATCACCGACGGCGCCGGCGGCGCGCGCTTCGAGATCACCGGCGTCGAGACGGGGTCGCCCGATGCGTGACGGCGCGCCCGGCCGGTCGACCGCGACCCGGTCCGACCGGGCCGCCGCCAAGGGGCGGGCGGACCGGCGCGGCCAGATGGTGATCATCGGCGCCCTCCTGTTGGCGACCCTGTTCGTCGCGCTCGCCCTCATCGTGAACGCGGGCGTGTACGCCGGCGTCACCGCCACGGAGCGGAGCAGCGGCGACGCCGGCGACGCCGGCCTCGCCTACCAGCAGACCGAACACGTCGTCGCCGACGCTCGCCGGTACGTGAACGCCAACCACGCCACCGACCACGTCGCGCTCGTCCGAAACCTCACCGCGGCGCTCGCGGCCTCGGAGCGCGCCCTCGCGGGCGAGTACGCCACGCGGGGCGCCTCGTACGCCATCTCGAACGCGTCGACGACGAACCGGACCGCGATCGTCCACGACAACGCGACGCGGCCCTTCACGGCCGCGACGGGCGCCGCCGACTGGACGCTCGCCGACGGCGTCGTCGCGACCGGGACCTTCCGGCTCGACGTGGCCCGCGACGCCCTCGCCGGCCCGGACGCGGCGGGGCGGTTCCGCGTCCGGATTACCAACGGGTCCGCGACGTGGACGGTCGCCGTCGGCCACGACCAGGCCACCGGCAACGTCACGCTCGAGGTCACCACCGACGACGGCAGCACCACTTGCACGACGACGGCCGACCCCGCGCGGATCGACGCCACGGCCGGCACGCTCGACGGGACGACCTGTCCGGACCTGGCGTACGCCGAGCACGTCGACGGGCCCGTCCTGATCGACTACGAGAACGCGGACAACGCGACCGGCGAGTACGCGGTGAACGCGACCACGACCGGCGCGGTCCCGACGACGCCATACGCGGCGGCCCCCGCCTCGCCGCACGCGGCCTACAGCCTCTCGTCGGTCACCGTCCGGCACGACTACCGGACCCGGACCGTCACCCACACCGCGAACGTCACCGTGCCGTGAGTCGACGGGGACCGGACCAGCCGCGGCCACGCCCACCGAACGGCTGTGCCTCGTCGTCGGCGAGTTCGTCCTCCGATGTCTCCTCGTCAGGTTCGTCGCGTCGGGCCTCCAGGTCCGCTTCGTCCTCGAGTGCCTCATCGAGTCCGCGGTCCCGCTGGAGCGCCTCCTCGTCGCGGACCTCCTCGTCCCTGGCTCTATCGTGTCGGCCGTGCCGGTGAGACGACCGAGGCGGCCCCAGACCAGCGTCGGGCGTCCCGCGCGACGGGGATCGGCCCCGTGGGCGGTCGCCTCGCGAGCATCGAGCGAGAGCCGGCCAGGGTGGCCCGTGACGGTGGATTTAGGAGGACACCCCCGGTGGGCGTAACAAAGGATGGTCGCTGCGAGCGGGATCCGGGACCTCCTGGACGAGCGGCCGGAGCTGGAGTCGGCCGTCGAGGCGGCGCTCGAGGCGGACGAGCCGTTCGCGTTCGACGACCTCGACGTGGATTCCGGGCGGTTCGGCGAGCTCGTCGACGCCGACGTCCTTGAGCGGACCGATGACGGCTACGTCGTCGCGGAACGAGGGGCGGTCCGTCGGGCCCTCGCCGGCGAGGTCGACGAGCAACGCGAGGGCCGCTCCCTCGACGTCTCCGTCTCGACGCCGGACGCAAGCGTGCTCGCCGCCCTCGCCGCCGCCACCGCGTTCGTCGTGGTGCTCCGGCTGGCTCCGCTCCCGGCCGTGTTCCGCGACGGCGCAGTGGTGCTCTCCGGCAACGACGCCTACTACTACCGCTACTGGATCGAGCAGATCCTGCTCGAGCCACGGGGGTCCCTCGCGACGCTGCCGGATAGCCTCAGGTCGCAGGAGCCGCTGATGGTCGGGACCCTCTGGCTCGTCGCCGAACTGTTCGGCGGCACGAGGCCGGCCGCGGGCCGGGTCCTGGCCTGGTACCCGGTCGTGTCCGCGGCCCTCACGTCGATACTCCTCTACCTCCTGACGGTGGAGACCACCGACGACCGCCGGATCGGCATCGCCGCCGTCGTGATGCTCGCCGTCGTTCCCGGCCACGCGGCCCGGACGAGCGTCGGGTTCGCCGACCACCACGCGTTCGACGTTCCCTGGCTCGTCCTGACCGCCCTGGCGCTCGTCGTCCTCGTCGGCGCGGACCTGCGGACCCGGCGGGCCGTGGCCGGGGCGGTGGGGCTCGGCGTCGGGATCGCCGGCCAGACGCTCGCCTGGTGGGCGGGCCCGCTCCTCGTGCTCCCGGTCGGCCTGATCGTCCTCGCACAGGCGGCGCTCGCCCGGCGGAACGACGAGTCGCCGGCCCGGGCGATGGTGCCCACGCTCGCCGGCCTCGCGCTCGGCGCCGTCCTGGTCCTCCTCGCCCACGTCGGGTTCGGGTGGCACACGACCGCCGTCGCGCTCACGCCCGTCCTCCTCCTCGTCGGGAGTGCCGCCGCCGTCGCTATCGTCGCTGGCGGGCGACGGTACGACCTGGACGGACGGTACGTGCTCGCCGGCGTGATCGGAGCGGGCGTCGTGGGGGCCGCGGTGGTCGCCACCGTGCTGCCCGGTCTCCGGACCCAGGCCGTGGAGGCGATCACCGGGCAACTGTTCCGGACCGCCGACATCGGGGAGACCCAGGGGCTGTTCACGGGCGCCGTCGACTGGCTCTTCTGGTTCGGCTTCGTCCTCGCGCTGGCGATCCCGTACCTCGCGTGGGGCACGTCGAAACTGTTCGACGACGCCCGGTGGACCGTTCCCGTTGCGTACGGCTGGTATCTGATCGTACTCGCAGCGGTCCAAGTACGCTTCATCGCCCTGCTCGCCCCGTTCACGGCGGTGTTCGCGGGGCTCGGGTTCGTCCACATCGCCGAGCGCGTCGACCTCGCTCGGCGGCCCGCTCCGTTCGGGGGTGCCGGCCCGATCGACGGCCTCACGCTCCCGGAGGGCACCAAACTGGGGTCCCTGGCCCTGCTCCTGTTGCTCGTCACCGGGCTCGGGATCGTCCAGGTCCCGATCCAGACTTACGAGACCACGACGCCGGCCGAGCAGTATCGGACGGCCGACTGGATGGCCGACTACTCCGAGGATCGGGGGTGGACGTACCCGGACAACTACGTGTTCAGCCGGTGGGGCGACAGCCGGATGTACAACTACTTCGTGAACGGCGAGTCCCAGTCGTACGGGTTCGCCATGCGGTTGTACGCGGAGTTCGTCGGGGGGTCGGAGCCCGAGCGCTTCTACGAGCGGCTCCGCGACCGGACGGGCTTCGTCGTGTACAGCGGATCGAGGGGCCGGACGGGCACGGTGGGCCGGGCGCTCGACGCGTACGGCAGTCGGACCGACGGGACCGACGGCCTCCAGCACTACCGCGCCGTCCACGTTTCCGACTCCGGCCGGTACAAGGCCTTCGTGCTCGTCGAGGGGGCAACGATCACGGGGGCGGCCGAGTCGGACGCGGCGGTCACGCTGCGGTCGGACCGACGGCTGGACGGGCGGTCGTTCGTCTACGAACGACGGGTCCGCCCCGACGCGAACGGCCGCTACCGGGTCACGGTCCCCTACCCCGGCGAGTACACGGTGGACGGCACGACGGTCCGGGTGCCGGAGCAGGCGGTGGCCTCGGGTGGAAACGTCAGCACGAGCGGGTGACCGCGGGCCAGCGCTTCGACTCGACATCGACCCCAGCCGGTTCGGACGCGACGGGGCCGAAGCCGCCCGGCCACCGTGCGCCATCGGGACTTATACGCCTCCGGCGGGAAGCCCGGGTATCGATGGCATCCAGGGATGCGGGCTGGTTCGCCGGGGTCGACCGCGAGAACGTCGACGCCGCGGCCGACGCCGTCCGCGACGGCACGGCCGACGAACCGCGGGACTGGCCGGCCCTCGCCGTCTCGTCCGACTTCGCGGCCGACGAGGCCGACTACTACGACGCACTCCACGAGGCCACGATCCACGCCACCCGCCGGGCCGTCCGGGAGCGGGAACGCGCCGACGACCGGCAGCTGATCCACGCCGTGCGGGCGATGGACGACTGCCAGCGCGTCGCCAACGAGCTCGCCGAACGGGTCGCCGAGTGGGCGGGCAGCACCCGCGAGGACGCCGGCACGGGCGTGGCGTACGCCCGCGAGCTGGCCGCGGAGGCCGAGGACGACGCGCCGGTCGTCTCCCTCGCCCGGCGCGTCCGTGACGTCGACGAGGAGGCCGAAGCACTCCGGGCGGCGGTCGAGCGGACCGCGCCCGAAGTCGCGCCGAACCTCGCGGCGCTCGCCGGGCCGGTGCTGGCGGCCCGGCTCGTCGCGCTGGCCGGCGGCCTCGAGGCGCTCGCACGGAAGCCCGCCGGGACGGTACAGGTGCTCGGCGCCGAGGACGCCCTGTTCGCACACCTCCGGGGACAGGCGCCCTCGCCGAAGCACGGCGTCATCTACGTCCACGAGGCCGTCCAGGGAACCCACCCCGAGCACCGCGGGTCCGCGGCCCGGGCGCTCGCCGGGAAGCTGACCATCGCCGCCCGGGTCGACCACTACTCCGGCGACCGGAAGCCGGAGCTGGACGCCGAACTCGCCGAACGCATCGAGCGGATCAAGGAGCGTGACGTCGAATGAGCCTCCCGGACGGCGTCCAGCGGCGGCACTTCGACGCTGAGGCGGCGCTCGCAACCCGGGGAGAGCCGGTCTACGGCGAGGCCACCGACGGCGAGTGGCGCCGGTGGGATCCGCGACGCTCGAAGCTCGGGGCGATGCTCGAGCGTGGCGTCGAGACCGGTCTCGCGGGCGGCGAGACGGTGCTGTACCTGGGCGCCGCGGCGGGGACGACGGTGAGCCACGTCGCCGACTTCGCGGGCCCGACCTACGCCGTCGAGTTCGCCGCGCGGCCGGCCCGTGACCTGCTCGACGCCGCGGAGCCCCGCGGGAACCTCTTTCCGCTGCTGAAGGACGCCCGCCGGCCCGAGACGTACGCCCACCTCGTCGAACCGGTCGACGCCGTCGTCCAGGACGTCGCCACCCGCGGCCAGGCCAGGGTCGCGCTCGCCAACCGGCAGTTCCTGCACGCCGACGGCCGGCTCCTCCTGTCGGTGAAGGCACGGAGCGAGGACGTCACCGCCGACCCCGACGCCGTGTTCGACGAGGTCCTCGACGAACTCGAGGACGGCTACGAGGTCCGCGAGACCCGGAGCCTGGAGCCGTTCCACGACGACCACCTCGCCGTCGTCGCGCGACCCGACTGAGCGGCCGATTCGACCCAGGGGCCGCCGACCGCGACGCCGGACGGGCGTCAACGCCGAGCGGGCGGCGACGCCAACCGGTCGGCGACGACCGGCCGCGGCCCGACCCGTGTGCGGTCGGACCGCAACAGGTCACATCCTATTTATCCACCCCCGGCCAACGTGTCCCCGATGGAGTTGGGCTCCCGCGAGGCCTTCGACCGGATGGGCACCCTGGGCATCGAGGAGGAGTTCTACGTCGTCGACGACGCCGGCCGGCCGACGTCCGGAACCGACGAACTCGTCTACGAATCGGCGCCCCCGGCGATCCTCGAGGGGCGGCTCGACCACGAGCTGTTCAAGTGCGTGATCGAGACCCGGACGCCCACGCTGGACTCGCTGACCGATGCCCGCCGGGCCCTCGTGGACGTCCGATCGGCGCTGGTCGAGCACGCCCGCGAGCACGGCTTCGACATCGCGGCCGCCGGCCTGCACCCGGCCGCGCGGTGGCGGGAGCTCGAACACGCCGAGAAACCGCGGTACCGCTCGCAGCTGGACCGCATCCAGTACCCCCAGCACCGCAACACGACCGCGGGGCTGCACGTCCACGTCGGTGTCGACGGCGCCGACAAGGCGGTCTGGATCGCCAACGAGCTCCGGTACTACGTCCCGATCGTGCTCGCGCTGTCGGCGAACTCGCCGTACTGGAACGGCTTCGACACGGGGCTGGCGTCCGCGCGGGCGAAGATCTTCGAGGCGCTGCCGAACACGGGGATGCCGACGGCGTTCGAGGACTTCGAGGCGTTCCAGGCCTTCGAGCGCACGATGGTCGAGACGGGCTCGATCAACGACCGCGGCGAACTGTGGTACGACGTCCGGCCGCACTCCGAACACGGGACCGTGGAGGTCCGGACGCCGGACGCCCAGGCGGACCCGGACCGGGTGCTGGCGTTCGTCGAGTACGCGGCGGCGCTGGTCGAGGACCTGGCGGCCCGCTACGAGGACGGCGAGTCGGGCCGTGACCACAGGCGGGAGCCGCTCGACGAGCACAAGTGGCGGGCGATGCGGTACGGCCACGATGCCGACCTGTTGACGCCCGCGCTCGACGACACGGTCGGCCTCGGCGAGCTGGTCGACCGGGAGTCCAGCCGGCTCGGCGTCTCGGGAATTCGGACGGTGTACGACGCCGACAGCGGCGCCGAACGCCAGCGGCGGCTCCGCGAGGAGGCTGGCCTGGACGCGCTGTGTTCGGGGCTTCTCGTCGCGCAGGAGTCGCCATGAGTTTTATATCCCGGTATTCCCTGTGTCCGGCTGACTAGCACCTATGTCTACCGACGAGAAACCGGACGACGGGACGGGAGAGCCCGTCGAGTCCGAGGAGGGGAGCGTACGGGACAAACTCGAACAGGAGGCGGAGAAGGCCGCCGAACAGTTCGACGAGGGCATCGTGGACTTGCTCGCGTGGGTCCTCGACACCGAGACCCGCGCGCGGATCTACGTGTTCCTCCGCCAGAACCCCGGCAGCACCAGCGAGGAGATCGCCGAGGGCACGGGCCTGTACCCGAGCACGGTCCGGGAGGCGCTGGCGGAGCTCCACGAGGAGGCGAAGGTCCACCGCAGCAAGCGGGAGGCCAGCGGCGCCGGCAACAACCCCTACGAGTACACCGCGATGGCGCCGAGCGACCTGGTCGGCTCCATCGTCGAGGAGGTCCAGGACGAACTCAACACCGTGTTCAACCTCGACTCCCATCTCGGCGTCCGCTCCGGCGAGAAGCGTGAGCCGGTCAACATCACCGTCGGCGAGGGCGACGACTCGGCGGGCGAGGAAGCGACCGGCGAGAGCGACGACTGACGCGGGAACGACGCCCGGAACCCGTTGCCGGCCACCGCAGAAGCTAAACCACGGCCGCGCCTTTCGGCCCGCATGGATGTCGTCCTGGGCGGGACGTTCGACCCGGTCCACGACGGCCACCGCGCGCTCTTCCGTCGCGGCTTCGAACTCGGCGACCTGACCGTCGGCCTCACCAGCGACGACCTCGCCCCGAAGACCCGCAACGAGGACCGGTACGTCCGCC